>JBJTOM010000446.1:0-13960 GCA_046074585.1 Planctomycetota bacterium
ACCAGCTCAATCGAAACGCCCTCGCCAAGGTCAATCACCAGCGGTTCTTCAGCCGCGATTGGCAATTGAGTCAGACAGCAAAGCAAAGGAATCCATGAAAGCCGATTTCGAAACATGAGCAGTGATCCCAAAGTTCTGCGGGTTCTGACATCTTTGCAATCTGTAACACATTGAGCCGCCAGGCTACCGCCCAATGGCCTTGACTTTCTCGCGCAAGGCGGCGCCGGAAGGGCGAAGCTCCTGCTGAGCCGCATCCCTGCCGCGTGCGCTGCAACGATCCCTGCTGCTCCGTAAAAACGCCGGGAATCGCTCGCAGTGCGCTCCAGTATTCGGTGGCTCGGCAGGAGCCTCGCCCTCCCGGGGTCTTCACCCATGTGCTCAGAGGATTCCAGAGAACTTCAACGCCATTGGGCCGCCACCCCTGATAATACTGGACTGGAGTGTGCCTGTCACGCACTGCTTTGGACGGGTGCAGCCCCTTGATTGATGCTGCGTATCCGGCCCGTGGGCGGGATTATCCTTGACCCGAAAGTCAAGGCCAATGGGGGGGTCACGGATGCGACAGGTGTGGCGACGGTTGCTTACAGGCCATCACCCATCAGCCGGGCCACAAACTCCTCCAGAAACACCTCCGAATCTTCCACCGTCAGCTGCGTGCCGTCGGTGCGGAGGCTGATGTGGAGCTGACTGGCGTATTCGGTCAGGCCGACGGCAGCGAGGGTGTGGGGGCGGACGGGGGGGACGCCGCAGATGCGTTCCACTGTGATGTTGCCGGCGATCCAGCGGTGCTGATTCAGGGGCAGGCGGATGTGAGAGCGACGAATGACATTGCCCACATTGGCCAGCACCAGCGTGCCGGCACAGGGCCAGAGCGACAGAAAGGCCCGGACGCCGCAGGGCACTCGTCGCAGCAGACGAAAGATCTTCAGCGCAATCATGCCATCCCGGCCCGAACGCATGGTGACCGTCTTTTCGTGGATCTGCTGCAGAAGTGTCTGTGGTTTACGACACTCGCGCATGCGGTGTGTCAGGAGGGCGTAACTCACCAGGTTGCATGCCGGGAGTGGTTCAGTGCGAGGGTCTCGCATGCTGACGGGAACTGCAATCCGCACCCAGCTGTCTGCGGTTCCGCAGCGGGCCTGAGTGTTCCAGGCGGTGACGTGTGTGAGCATTTGCAGGAGCAGCAGATCATTCAGACCGACCGCCTGAGAAACCGCAGCGGCTCTGAGTCTTCGAACGGTGTCGTCGGGCAGACTGCGGACAAAAATGGCCGGAAACGGGCGCGCTTCAGCGGCTGTGTCAACGCACGGCTGTTCCGGCACCGCCAGCGTCAGGCGGCAGCGCTGTCGCTGCTGTGAATTTGCGATCCGCACGGGCCGACGACCCAGCAGTCGGGTGAGCTTGCCGACGAGCACGTGCAGAGGGGTGGTGCGGTCCGACGGGGCTTCCGCAGAATGCTGCGGCTTTAGCAGCGGACTGCGACCTCGAAGTGACCGCAGAAGTGCTGTTTCTGAGGATGCGGGTGGAACAGGCTGGCCATCTGTCCGCGCTGCATACTCCGCAAACAGTTCATTCAGCAGCTGAACAGCCGCGATCCCATCCGCGCAGGCATGATGCAGCTCGAATGCGATTCGAGAAGCGGTCGGCGAGCACCAGACGCGAATTCGCAGACCCGGGCCGGAGCGGATGTCCAAAGGCTGCACGGTGGGCCACGAATGACTGAGTTCTTCCCTGCTGACAGTCGTCCAGATTACCGGATCAAAAGAATTCCTGAGCGGCACCCACACAGGTCTGCTGTGCAGGGAATCGATTCGGCAGCGAAGGAGTGGCTGTCGCTGGATCAGAGCCTGAACAGCAGCCTGAAACGCCTGCCGATGCAGTTGCCCGGACACGTCCGCCAGCATCACAATCACCATCGGATGCGAGGGTCGATCATCACACAGCATGTATTCTTCGAATTCCGACAGCGGGAGCGGAAATCCGCGCACATCATCGGCTGCCGCGGCAGTTACGGCCGCGGCAGGATTGTCAGGCAGCAATTCAGGAAAGGCAGAATCCATGGTCCGCGGAGTCTATCGCGGAGCGGGTGCTCGACTGCACGTCCAGCGCTGTATTTCCTGTGAAAACGGGTGGAATTCCGGGCGTGCCGTACGGGTGCGGCGAAACGATGGTCAGGGCACTTGAATTGGCGTGTTCGACTTCACTCTGAACCCAGCCGCCGTGGCAGGGCGGGCAGTGGATGTCAATCCCACAGGATTTCCAGATTTTTTGTCGTCCCGGTGCCAGGCGCCGGGAACTTTTGTGCCATTCAGCGTTCCACCACCTGCAGTCGCATTTCATCACTGTTGCCAACCAGTTCCGGTGCATACATGCCTTCAATCACGGCCGGCAGAGCACTAACCTGCCCTGGCGCTTCGGCTCGCAGACGATAGCTGATGCTGTGCTGACCGCGAGCCAGTTCGCCGAGGAAAAAGGTGACCCGGTCATCCCGCAGCTCGCGATAGGCCCGCAGACTTTCATACACATAGCCGCTCCGCTGATCGTCCGGCTCGAACCCGGCCGGCTTGTGATCTTCCAGCATCAGATACTCGTAGTCGTTCTTACTGTCGAGCACCAATTCGACTTCTACCAAAGTGCCACTGGGAAGGCCGTCGGTGGTCTGAACAGGCACGCGGCGGTATTTCGCTGTCTGCTGCTTCACGACCTGACCACGCTGGCCCTGCACGCTGACTTCGCGGTCATCCCGTTCCAGCCTGTAGAAGCGGCGCTGCACCTGAACTTCAAGACCGGCCGCGGTGATCGCCTCTTCCTTCGTAAAGTTGGTCAGGTAAACATTGTAGTACAGCGGACCACCGCCCACCCGACGCAGCTCAATCACGTGCTCGCCGTCTGTCACGTCCGCACCCGTGAGCACCAGCGCGTTGTCGAAGCCGAAGAAGGTTTCCGGAGTAATCTCTACGGTCTTTTTGACAGCCCCATCCACCAGCACTTCCACTGTCATCTGACCTTGCGCCTCGCCGGATACCTGCACGAATCCTGCGAGGGATTCGAGCACCATGGCGGTGTCACGAGTGCTGTTCCAGCGACTGCCGTGTTTGCGGTTGTTGAGCAGATACTTGACCAGTCTTGGCGACAGTTCGTCCTGCGGATTCACGGCCAGACGCAGTCTCAGAAAGACGGCCATGGCTTCGTTGTCGCTCCCGTACCAGTACCACCAGGAGTTTTCCGGGAGTCGCAGCCAGGCGGTCTGATTGGCGTCGTCCTGAACAACGAACTGATCGAGGTTGCGAATGATCAGATCGCGTTTTTCAAGGTCCTGCATCTGGTGCATGACGAGTCCGCTGAGTGCCAGTCCGTAAGCGCTGAGCTGACCGCGGTCGCGGAACAGATATTCATTCATGGCAGCGTCTGAGGCATTGTGTTCGGTGAGCACCTGGGCGACGAAGGCGTCGAGGTTCTCTGCGGAGCTGCGATGGGGTTCGCGGCTGCGATAGGCGGGGTCTTCGCGATAGCGGTCGCCTTCGCGCAGTTCTTTCAGAGACTGCTGCTGGTACGACCGGAGCCATTCGACGCCTTTCTGCAGGACGTCGGGCAGCACGGGAACGTCGTTCTGCTGTGCGATGGTGAGGCCGTGGACGATCTGGGCTGTGATGTGGGGGGAAGAACGTTCGCCAAACCCCGAGAACCAGCCCCAGCCACCATCAGAAAGCTGCATGTCGGACAGTTTCTGCAGACCAGCGCGGACAATCTGATTGAGTTCTGTTTCGTCGAAAACGGGATTGAAGTTTGAGCCGAGTCCGCGACGGGCTTTGGCATCTTCGTCAATTTTCTGCTGGATCCACGCGGCAAGTGTGCTGCTGCCGCGACCGAAACCTGCCGGCAGTTCACGCAGATCGCGAGTCTGAACAGCGGGCGGGTCGCCCCAGTGAGCGGGGTAGCGTCCCAGATAGGTCTGCTGGGCGTCGAGGTTCGTGCGCTGGCGTTTTACGTCGGCGAGATTCACGCCCATCCGTAAGAGGGTTTTCTGCACCAGAACTGCTGGCAGGAACCGATTGAGTGTCTGTTCGGTGCAGCCGTAGGGATATTCAATCAGGTAAGGCAGGGAATCGACGAGGGACATGGCGAGACTGGGGCTGAAGCGGACTTCCAATCGCGACTGCTCAGCAATTCGCGCCGCGGGCACCTGAATCTGCACGCGACCGGAGGTGTCTCTCGGACGAATCACGCCGGCGAAGCTTTCGGTCTTCAGCATGCCGTGAACCTGCACCGGCACGCGGACTTCGACAGCATCCGATTCGTCGTCCGTGAACGCTTTCATGCGGATCACGGCGTCGCCTGCGGAGACCGCCGCAGCCAGCCAGTCAACGCGGAGTTCCTGACCGGCGGGGACGAGCACCGTCTGTTCGGCGGCTGTCTGCAGCGCGAGGTGTTCGCCGTCCTGTTCCAGCACCACGCGGACGGATTTGTCAGTGGCCAGATCATTGCGAACCACACCCGACAGCACCAGCTGATCGCGTTCGGTGAGGAATCGCGGGGTCTGTGGTCGAATGATGAGATTCCTGCGGGCGATGAGTTCCGCTGTGCCGCTGCCGACGCGCGTACCATCACCGATGGCCCAGACACGGATATTCCATGTGGTCAGGTTGTCAGGGACTTTGAATGACAGTTCCAGGTTGCCGCTGGCGTCTGCTTCTGAGGAGGCCAGCCAGAATGCGGTGTCGGCGAATTCCGAACGAAGTGCGGGGGCCGCTTCACCCGGAGCGGCCTCGGCCACGGCCTGGCCTTTCGCCATGGGCGCCCCCGGTGCGCCGCCCATGGGCGCGGCAGCAGCAGCGTCCATCATCAACTCGGGTGCCCCTGGCATGCCGCCGCGGCGCAGCATCAATTGGGCGTTGCCTGCAGGAGCCAGCCGTCCGAATCGACCGGGACCGCCGGGACCGAACTGCTCGCCGAACAGAGGCTGCATGCGAATCTCCTGGTCTCCGTACACCACGCGACCCATTCGCTGCAGCGAAGATTCGACACCGAGCCCGTGCGAGCGTCGCATATCCCAGAAGAAGCTGCGGATTTCGGGAATGGAGGACTGGGCGATGTATTCAAGGCTGGCATCGTAGACCGCGACCGCGACATTGCCGGTGACGGGACGACCATCGGTATCGGTCAGCTTCAGCCGAACGGAGGCGGCTTCACCCGGGCGATGTGTCGGGGCATCGGGTTCCACGGCGACCTGAAGCACTCGCTGGCCGGGCGGCACGACAATCTCACGCAGCTCATTGTGTACGCGCCCGTCGGCGATCGTGATGGCTTCCACAAAGATGTTGGGCATATCCGCCGCCACCACCGGAATCTCAACAGTCGTGCTTTTGCCCTGCAGTTTCAGCACCTGCGGAGCGGGGCAGACGCCGTCCTGAGCGCGGATGAAGAGCAGCACAGTGCTGTTCGGCTGATCGGTATTGATCTGCAGCCGCGCGACGTCCCCGGGCTGGTAATCCTGGCGGTCGGTGATGAGCTCCAGATCGTTGAAGCGATAACTTCCGCCGTTATTGTCGCGCCCGCGGACGAACAGCACCGAGGCTCCTTCCTGTGCATGGCCGGCGGCATCGGTGAGCGTGACGCTGAAGCGGTACTGTCCGGGCTGAGGCAGTACCAGACGCTGACTGCCGACGCCGTCAGCGTCCGTGCGGACGTCCCATGTCTGCACCTCGCGTTCGATTGGCAGATCACCGTCGCCATAGGTGACCGCATAGAGCACTGCGCGACCGCTGGCGGCGACGGGGAGGCCATCTGCCGTGCGGGCCTGAAAATGAAGCGTTGCCGGATCTTCAGTCTGGTAATGTCCGCGGTCGGTCCAGGTGAAGACTTTGAAAGGTTCACGGGCGACGATCACGGACCCCGAGCCGAAGATTGTGCGTCGGGACAGGTCCACAACATCAGCAGTAATGCTGTAGTGATGATCACTGTCGCCATGTGCTTCGAGGGCGCTGGCGGAGTCAATCTCGACCGAAAAGGTCCCGTCAGCGTTGATGGGGGCGTCCCCTTCCGCGACGAGTTCCGGGGGGTCGGGGGACCAGTTCCACCACGGGCGAACGGGTGGCAGGCAGCCCCAGCGACTGAAGCCGGGATACCAGTCATATGTCGGGGCGAACCACCAGTATCCTGGGGAATAGAGCCAGTCCCAGCGCGCGGCGGGGAACCATCTCTGGTCCTGTTTGGTGCGTTCCACCTTGTAGTGCACTCGACCCTGACTCACCGGGGAGCCGAAGTAGTATCTGGCAGCGATTTTGATCGGGATCTTTTCACCCAGCTGCACAGGCTTTTCAGGGGCCTCCACCAGCACTTCATATTCCGGCTTGCGGTATTCTTCGATCAGAAATGAACCACCGCCGATGAGCTGTCGCTGGGACTGCTGAATGACTTTGACCTGCCCGTTCTCCTCGATGGAAACCGGCACCACGCGTTCTTCTGCGAGGCCAAGGGAATACGAACCCAGTTTGGCGCCGGCGGGGATGGTCCATTCACCGTCCACACCGGACCAGCGATCGGTCCTGCCGGCCTGTTCGAAGACCACTTCACCTTCGGGATTGCGAATCTGAATCCAGCAGTCGCGTTCGGCATAGCTGCGGTCTTCGCCTTCAAACAGTGGCCGGCGGGCCCAGATACGGTACTTCACCGTCTGCTCGGGGCGATACACCGGTCGATCGGTGACGGTATAGACCTTCACCTGAGTCCATGTGAGTGGCAGGATCTCGTGTGGGTTCCATGCACCGGCCATCCCGTGAAATGCAAACCGGCCGTCGTTGGTGCGCGCGATGGTGAGCCATTGGTAGTCGCTCGTAAGCTGTTTCGGGTTCACAAGGCAGAGTCCGTCGTCGTTTGTGCGGTCTGCGAAACGCGACGTTTCGGTGAAACGACCCTGCCGTCGACGGTAGTCGATCTTCCAGCCGAAGAGTTCCAGATCGGCTTTGACGGGAGAGCCGGTGACGGCATCGGCCACATAGGTGAGCGTTCCGGATTCGACGTGGCGACGAGCGATGGCAAGGTCTGCGATCCAGAGCACCATGCGGGATTCGTTGCCATCCTGAAGCTTCGCCCGCACCCACCATGCTCCCGCCTTGAGCAGTGGCGATTCCACGGTGAGCCTGGCGTCGAAATGGCCGGCCGGCGGCGTCAGTTCCACCTGCCAGCTGGCGGAGACGGGTTCAAGATATTCGCCCTTGCCGTCATTCAGAAGTCGCCAGCCGATGTCTTCCGGATTGGTCTGCCGCCAGTCGAGATTTTCAGGTGCGGTCCTGAGGTACTGTTGAATGTCAGCAAGGAGTTTATCGACGCGAACACGGGATGCTTCGAAGGTGACTTTTTTGCCGTTGCGAAAGCGGACGTCAAGAGTGGCAGCGCGACCGGCCGGGAGCGTTCGTGAAGTCTCCAGTTCCAGCCAGTTGCCCTCGATCTGCTCAATCCGCGTCTGCACGCCTTCACGCATTTGCGGGGGAACGAATTCGAGCATTTCCCGGAGGAGTGCGGCCGCCTGAGGATACTGGTGGCGATTCATGCGTTCGCCGATGAGCAGTTCGAGGGCGAGGACCCGGTACGTATCGCCGCGGGCAATGATGTCCCGGGCGATGACAAGGCAGTTGAATTCGTCAGGGACCGCAAAGCGTTTAACGCCGCTGGCGAGCTTTGCGATGGTTTCGCCGTCCGGGAGCAGGTGAGCGTTCTGCAGACTGGCCTGACGCGGCTGGTCAGCATCGGCCTGAGCCTCCTTTCCCAGCGGCACAATCGGCGGCGGCAGTTGAGCCCCGCCACTGCCGGTGCCAAACTGTGACTGCAGAAAACCAGCCCACGAAAACTCGATTTCGCTGCGGCGTATCGGGTTCAGCCGAGCCGCTTCGGACATGGCCCAGCGCCAGCGTTCGCCGTCACTTTGGGCGGCCTGCCACGACTGCGGCACACGGTGAAACACCGGTCGGCCATCGGGGTCCACGGGAGCTCCCTTGCTGTTCCAGCCGGGGCCCCGGCCACGAAACATCCAGGGGAATCCTGGTTCCGGATCCGGGAGCACGGTCAGGTCCGTGAAGTCCTGAAGCTTCCACGCGTCTGAATGTCGTTCGCTGCTGATCGCTTCGCCCAGCCGCAGCCACGCGTCTGCCTGCTCGATGGAGGACACATCGGCAGCGTTTGCGGCCACGGCGAGCGCCTGCAGATAGAGCTGGATTGAGCGAATGCGGTCGCGAGCGTCGACGAGCACGCCCTGACCACCGCCCCGGTGACTGCCGCGTTCAAATCTGCCGGCGATGAGAACGCCAAACTTTTCGAGTGACGCGAGGCTGTTGCCTGCCTGCATGAGCAGGTGGAAGTCATCAGCGTGGACGGCCACGGCGTCCTCAATCAACCCATCCGCTTCCTGAACCCTGCCCAAATGCTGCAGACAGGCAATCGCACGTTCGAGGTCCTGCGCGTGACGCTTGTCCTTTGCGGCCTGCCCCAGCAGCTGGCGGTAGAGTGTGAGTGCTTCGTTGAAGTTGTTCTGCTTAAACAGCGCGTCAGCCTGACTGCGCTGGTCTGCAGGATTCTGAGCCATGAGTTGGTCCGCTGTGCAGAAGAAAAAAAGCAGAAGTATCGCAGCAGAAATCAGGTGAAACCTTCGCATCTGTTGTTTTCCTGTACACTGAAGCCTGAACGCCACTGCAGAACCGTAGACGATTTGTCGTCCGGGCACCAGACGTGGACTGCCCAGAGCAAAACCGGGGGGCTGTGACCGGTGCCGGGCCCGGATTTCAAGTGGAATCAATGGCCACCAGACGCAAAAGGAGCCAGCAGAGTTCCAAAAAAACAGAAAAGACCACCAACTTCCCCGCCCGCCCGCCTGGGGTGATGAAACGGCGTTCAGACCACCTGATTTCGTACTTTGGATCCGCTCCTCCGTGACAAGGCGTGCAGTGGATGTCAATCCCCCGGTCACGGTGCGTGCCAACGCGGCCAGAACCGCATCAGGAACGCACCAAAGCCTTACCGGCCGATTGACATCGACCGCACGCCACCGGACGTGTTTTGTGGACGATAGCGGGAGGATTGAAACATCCCGGCTTGTTCATTTCGCACCGTTTCGTCATCGCAGTGGGCGACGGACTTCCGGTCCGTCGCACGGGGGGGGCGGGTTATTCCAGGGACCGCCAGAGGTACCAGCAGGCGATGCTCCGCCAGGGTTTCCACGACTCGGCGATGGTGTTGAAGTCTGTTCGGCGGGGCCGGGGTGGCAATGGATAGAGGCGGGCGATGGCGTTCTGCAATCCAAGGTCATCAGGGGCGAAGACGTCGGGTCTGCCCAGTGAGAAGATGAGGTACATCTGAGCGGTCCAGCGGCCGATGCCGCGGACCTGTATCAGTTCCTCGATGGCGGCTTCGTCGCTGGCGCGGCGGATTCTGGGGAACTGGATGAGCCCTTCGAGCGTGCACCGCGTGAGGTCGCGGACAAAACTGAGTTTCTGTCGGGAGAATCCAATGTCGGTCAGCTGCTGATCACTGAGTTGTCGGAGCGTTTCAGGCTGAATCCTGTGGTCTGGCAGGAGCGACTGCAGGCGGAGCTGAATGGTGCGGGCTGCGGCGGTGGAGATCTGTTGAGAAATGACCGCCTGAACAAGCACCTCAAAGCCGCTCTTCCGCGTTTTCAGGGCATACGGGCCGACGCGGTCGATGACGCTGGCAAGGATCGGATCGGCCTGTCTGAGCTGTTGCAGGGCGACGGGAATCTGTTGAGGTTTCAGACGCAAGGCAGTCGGCTCCGGGAGTGGTGGCGGATGGCCGAATTCTGATCCGCTGACTCTTCCACTGCAAGCGGTCGTTCCAGTGTTGCGGTGACGGGCCGCATGCTTATGATTCGCACATGCTGCCAATTCCTGCTGACATTCTGCCGCGACTGACATTCGTCCACGAGCATCGACTCCGTGTCAGGGACCTGAAGGGGTTTCGTCGCGGCCATGCGGCGCCCACCGAGTACAGCGACCACACAGCTGCATTTGTGGCGCGGATTGCCGCCGATGATTTGTCGGCAGAACTGGATGAACGCTTTGCAGATTTCCGGCGACTGCTGCGGTGTCGTCGGACGGACCTGCAGGTGACAGGACCGGAGGCTGGTACAGCCGCGATTGCTGCGCCGGGTTTTGAATACCGGATCACAGCGATGCTTGCTGAAGACCAGCCGACCGACGTGATCTGGCGGCGACAGCTTTCCGGCTTCACGGACGTCGCTCGGATTGCAGCCCCTGAACTGTCTCAGGTCTTCCCCGCAGTCTTTGACACGCTGGAATTTCTGCCGCTGCAGCCTGCGGATCCGGCTGCCGTGATTGATCGACTGGAGGACCAGCCGCAGTCGCAGATCACTCTGGATTACGATCGCCACGCCACGTGGTGCACGCTCAGCTTTCGGCGACCGGCTGTCACCCTGCGAATCTGCGCCGACTCCGTGTCACTCAAACTGCAGCAGCCAGCCGCTCCAGAGGTTCTGTATCAGCTTTTCCTGAAGCTGTTCGAACACGTGACGGGCGGTCCAGCCACGAATGGGATCGTCGCCCTCTGACACGCAGTCGCAGGGACGACCGAGAGCAGGCCAGACTGCACCGGCCGATTGACATCGGCCGTACGCCAGAATGTGAAGGATTTTTCACACTTGCTTCACAAGTTCTTCAAATTGCCGCTCCAGACTATTGCCGTCTGATGGTCACAGGAGTCATCTTTTGTTTCTGCCGTGACCATCTGTTTCTGCCTTTCTGGAAGGGTTCAAAGTGAAGAAGACTCTCGTACCATCACAGACCACAGGGACACCGGCGTCCCGCCACGGATTCACGCTCATCGAACTGCTGGTGGTGATCGCGATCATCGCGATCCTCGTCGCACTGCTTTTGCCAGCCGTACAGCAGGCCCGCGAAGCGGCCCGCCGGACTCAGTGCAAGAATAACCTCAAACAGATCGGCCTTGCGGTTCACAACTTTGAAAGCACCTACAGTCGCCTGCCCCACTCCGGTCAGTGCGACAGCACCGGCGGCGCCAGCACCACCTACATGACCCAGTCCACCCCCACACTGCTCCTGCCGTACATCGAACAGGCGAATGTCTACCAGCTCATGGACCACCAGCTGAAGTATGCTGACATGGCGACTGCCGGTTATGCGACAGCAGCACTGAATGTGAATTCCATTGGTGCCATCTACAACGACCCGAACTTCCCCAACACCGTTGCCGCCGCAAGAACTCAGATCCCGTCCTTCGTCTGCCCCAGCACTCCCATCGACGTTGCTCGCCGTTCACCGGACGGGTTCGGTCTGTGGGACTATATGTTCATCGCCGTGTCCGATGTCGAAGATGGTTCTGCCGGAGCGACCGATCCAACCGGCACTCGTCCAACCACAAGCGCTCGCCGTGTCGCCATGACTGTCCAGGGTTTTCTCTCCTGTGATCCCAGACGTCGCTTTTCCTCCATCACCGACGGTACCACAAACACGATTCTCTGCATCGAAGACTGCGGACGCGCCCATCCTTCAGCCGGCCGCCTTGGCTCCCTCTCCAGCCGCCCGTCGCCCAATGGTGAAGGTCCCGCGTGGTCCGGTGGCTCCTCCGGTGGTCGCCGCATGTATGCGTGGGCTGACCCGGATGCTGCCACCAACGGTCTGTCCGGCCCCAGCAACGCTGTATCGCCTGCGTCCCGCGTGATGCGTCCCAACAACTACAATGCACCTCAGGGTGGCCCGGTTGAGTGCCCGTGGACCGTCAATAACTGCGGTCCCAACGACGAACCCTTCAGCTGGCACACCGGCGGCGTCCAGGCTGCTCTGGGCGACGGTTCCGTTCGCTTCATCAGCGAGAACATCGACACGCTCACTCTGAAGTGGCTGGCCGGTGCAGACGATGGTCGCGTGACCAGCGACTTCTGATGCCTGACACTCGCAGTTCATCAACCCGCTGAACATCGATCACTTCCCTTCACCACGCCGTTCGCTGCCTCGCAGTGGCGGCGTGGCTCCTTTATTGGAACCCACTTCCCATGCGACCCTGCTCCTGCTTCACTCTGCTGCTGCTCCTGTTTACTGGCTGCCAAAGCTCACTGGACCTTGGCACCAACCCCGAACCCGTGGACATCACCGGCACGGTTTCCAAAGGCGACGCTCCGATCACCGGGCTGCGACTGAACCTGCAGCCGCTCGAATCCGGTCTCCCCGCCACCATCGACATCAAAGACGGCAAAGTCTCTGCCAGGGTCACACCGGGCACGTACACGTGGTATCTGTCCGGTGACGAAAAAGACCTTGTCGCCAAAGGTATCCCGGAAGGCTTCCTGGCAGGTTCGATGGAACGCACCGTGGAAATTAAAGGCGGTGACCAGCTGAACCTGAAAGTCGAATAGATTCACCCCCGGCAAAACCAACGTCCATCCCCCCCTCTCCCCTTCCTGGGGCGCGTCCAGCTTTCAGACTGGTGTTTTTGCTGAGTTTTCTGCAGCTCGCTGGAGTCGATCGAGGCACTGGATGGTGTGGGCCAGCACCATGAGCCCGCATTCCGCGTGGGCAACGGCCAAACCCCGACCATGGAATCTGTGAAAATTCCGGTGGGACTTGGCGTCAGCAAACGCGAGTTCTACCGACTTTCCGCGTTGTGCGTACCGTTTGAGCGTTTCAGGGTCGTTCATCTTCTCCTTCTGAGCATCCAGAATTTCCTGGTTGTCGTTACGCCTGATTGTTCGGCGTTTGGCTCCCGGCCCAAGGCAGTGTTGGGCGAGTGGGCAGTGGCCGCAGTGAACCTGATCGCAACCGAATCGGTATTGAGTCAGCTCCTCGTCGCCACGGCGACTCTTCTGCTCGCGTCCCTCGTACTTCAGAACCTTACCCTGAGGGCACACGTAATGATTTTTCACGGCGTCGTACTGGAATTGTTCGCGAGGGATCTGCGGATTTGGGCGAGCGGCAAGCTTCTTCTTTGTGAAGGAGTTGGACTGCGGCGGCGCGAGTAACTCGATGCCACGGTCCCTGCAGCCGACAAGATCCATGATCGAACAGTAACCAGCATCAGCGAGCACCGTTTTCATGCGGTTACCGAGTGTCCGCCGAATCTGATCACACATGGGCAGGAGTGTTCCGGCATCCGTAGCCTCCGGGCGACAGCTGAAACCGAGAATCATACCTGTGTCTGCGTCTGTCAGCAGCTGAAGGGTATACAACGGTCGAAAGACCCTCATCTTGTCGGGGCCAAAGGCTGCGACAGGATCGCTTGTGCTGATTTGTATCTTCGCAGAATCCTTCCGTTTTCCTGATTTTTTTGCGTTGTTTTTTGCAATCCGTACCTTCAGTTCCTCGTGTGCGACATGGAGGCATTCCAACGTGCGACGCATTCCATCTGTCGTTCGCGGACACCATTTTGGCACCGGCTCTGAGGACGGATGCTGTCCTTCGACGATGCGAGACAGCGTTGCAATTTTTCGGGTTAGAGTCGCCTCAGTCACCATGCGATGTCGTGAGGCACAGGCGGCAATGGAACTTCCATCCTGCACACCTGTGGTGGCCTTCACCAGGCCGTCATTGACCGCGCGTTGAACCAACTGCAGGACGAGCGATTCAATCAGCGGGCTCATGCGATTGCGGAAGTTGAACCATGTTGACTTACTCGGGGTGATGCCTCCACCAAGCCACTGCATGACAAGATTTATTTTCGCCTCTTTGCAGCAGGCCGTTGGCGACCTTTTTCCGGAGAGAATGCAATAGAGCATCATCTTCAACATTGCAACCGGGTCGTATGCTGACGATCCCACTCCCTTGTAAGACTCATGAAGAGCCGAATGGTCCATGGAATCCACGAGTCGATTGATCTGCTGAGCGTCTTTGTCGTTCAGGGCGGCAGCCAGGCGGTCTTCGAATCTCGGATCCGTTTCGAGGAGCGGGGCTGGTTGGTATTGCCTTTTGTTTTTGCTGACCTTGAT
>JBJTOM010000447.1:0-37146 GCA_046074585.1 Planctomycetota bacterium
ATTGAAGCACAGGCTCGGGGCATTCTGATTGGGCAGATCGGTCTGCTCCAGACACTCCTCAAACAACCCGTCTCCACTGACCGCGAACTGGCTGCCTGCGACGATGCACGCCTTCGCAGCATGTCAGATGAACTCCAATCCCGTCTGACCTCAGGCAGCCTCTGATCCTGATTGCCCCCACCAACCGTCACGCGATCGATTCCGGTAGTGATGCTTGTGCAGCTCAATTGATCGCCTCTGCGTTTCCGGCCTGTCAGGCCAGTTCCATGGGCCTCGCATCAAATGCAAGGTCGCGCCGCTTTCAGGCCCCGTCGATCTGTCAGGGGAGGGGACCGATGGGGTGCCGTGGAGACAGGGATTTGCGGCGAGGCGTTGTGGTGGTGATTCCGCTTCCTGACGGGCGCGGCTCGATGGGGGTGTTTGGCGGCGGCGGTGGGGGGGGACGCAGGGGACTCATGAGACGGATGGCCAGCGCTCCGGAGCAGGGGTGACCTCATGGTTCCCCGTTGCCGCCTCTTCCTTTCGCCGCACGCCTTGGAAGTGCTCTTGCCCGCGGACTGCCGTCCGGCGGCTCAGAAGCTCTTCACGGGGGGGATTGACATCCACCGCACACTTTGTCGCGTGGCTACGGTCGAGGTGAAGATCCGTTCCCTACGCGAGGACTTCGCGCACCGGTCCGCAGTCTTCATGGGCGATGGGCAGGGGCTGGCCGTTGTTGTTGTATTCGGTGTGCTGTGAATCGATGCCGAGGGCGTTGAACCAGGTGTGGAACATGTGACCGATATCCCAGGGTTCCGTGGTCACGTAAGTGCCGGCGTCGCTGGTGGCCCCCACGGCGATGCCGCGTTTGAGTCCGCAGCCAGCCATGGCGAGTGACCAGGCTTCGGGCCAGTGATCGCGGCCCAGATGTCCGTTGATCCGCGGAGTGCGCCCGAATTCGCTCATGGCAATCACGAGCACGTGTTCGAGCATTCCGCGGTTGGCAAGATCTTCGATGATGGCGGCAAATGCCTGATCAAATCGGCGTACGAGACAATGACTGCCGTTGAAGTTGTCGCCATGTGTATCCCAGCCGTAGCTGTTGACTTTCACAAACTGTACTCCCGCTTCCAGCATTCGGCGGGCGAGGAGCATGTGCCGTCCCAGATCGTGGGTCCCATAGCGTTCCACATCGGTGGCCGATACCTTTGAATCGTCGAACAGCTCCTGCCGGCGCATGAGTTCCAGGCCCATGTCAAACACAAAGGCATTGGCTTCGGTGGCTGTTCCCCTGCGACCGGCTGCGAATCGCCGATCTGCCTGGGCGCGGAGCTGCAGGCGTTCTTCCTGAATGGTGGCTGAGAGTTCCGCCGGACGCTGCAGATTCTGCGGGGGCTTGCCGTCGCCGAAGGCAAGCGATCCGTATTGGGGTCCGAGGAACCCGGCGTCCTTGTGCATAAATCCACCGCTGAGTGGTTTGATCCACACGTAAGGCGGCAGACCGCTGGTGTTGGGACCGAGCAGTTTGGTGACAGCGGAGCCCAAAAAAGGGTAGACCACGCCACGGTTTTTCGGATCGCCCCGCTGAATGCGGTCGACGCCCGAGGAATGTGCGTTGTCCTGAGTGCAGAGGCTGCGAATGACAGCGAGGTGCTGCATCTGCTGTGCCGTTCGCGGAAGCAGTTCGCTCACATGAATCCCCGGTACCGTTGTAGGGATCGCTCGGAACGGTCCGCCGAACTCCGTGTTGGGCTTCGGGTCCCAGCTTTCCAGCTGGCTGATACCGCCGTCCAGCCAGATGAAGAGCACCTGCTTCGAGGCGCGGTTCAGAGCGTCTGCGTGGGCTGCCGGAAGGAAGCCCGGAAGTGCTCCGGCAAGGGCCGCAGTCCCGGCCGATGCGGCCGCATTGCCAAGCCAGCGTCGTCGTGACGAACTGTGTTCCCACGCTTTGCATTCCTGTGAGGCCGGTGCCATGCGGATTGCCTTCTGTCCGTCAGTGATTCAAACAGAACTCTGTGGATGCCAGCAGAGACCAGATCAGATTACTCACCGCAGCTGGCTTGTCGGTCTGTTGCCGCAGATACCCGCGGACGAACTCTTTTTCAGCATCATCGGGGAAGCGACTGAGCACGCTCAGCCAGAGTTCTTCTGCGAGCGACTGAGGGGATTCGATGTTTGTGAGTCGTTCGGCGAGGTTGCCGCCGGCTGGCTGCAGCAGTCTCAGCACCAGAGGGTCATTCATCACAAACAGGGCTGCTTTCAGAGACGGAGCAAATTCCAGTTCCGGGTCCTGCGGCACATTTCCAAAGGCCTTGACAAACGCTTCTCGCACCGCTTTCTGTTCTGCAGATTCCGGATTGACGGCAGTCGCTGGCGGCAGTGTGCTGCCAGGCAGAACCGCAGGTCCGCAGGCCGTGAGCATGCTGGCGAGCAGCTGTCCGGCAGAGAGTCGTTTTTCCCGGCCGAACTGATAGGGCTGCTGTTCGGCGGCTGATCCCGCAGTGGTCCGCTGCCAGACGCGGGTGAGCAGCAGTTCGCGAGTGAATTCGCGGAGGTCGAATCTGGCGGTCACGAGGGCATCGGCGAGCAGTGACAGCAGTTGCGGATGGGTGGGTGGGTTGCCATCGTGCAGCTGATCAAGCGGATTCACCAGTCCCGTGCCGAAGTACAGGAACCACATGCGATTGGCGGCATTTTCGGCGAACCGACGATTGCCCGGGGCCGTGAGATCGGCAGCAATCACCTGCATACCGCGGAACTTCGGCACCCCGGGGAAGTTGGTTTTGCGATCCGGCGCCACCGTATATTCCTGGTCCTTCTCAAACTGCGGGATCTGCTGTTCCATCCCGAAGGGAATTCGCGGGCCCACGGAACGTGGCTGCTTTTCAAACACCGACATGAATTCGGTTTTTTTCGTGAGCAGTTTTTCGGCGATCGCCGGGTAACTGACGTCGGTGCGGATGGCAGCATTCTGATAGACGGTGTACAGCCCCTGAAAGTCGACCTGTCGGTAGCTGTCGATGGACAGGTGATCATGGCACTGGGCACACTGCAGATCACAGCCCAGGAACAGGCGACCAATGTCGCGCGTGAGGCCTGCGTAATCTGTTTCCTGCTGACCCACCTTTTCCAGTCGCCGTGTCTGGAAGAAGGCGGCACCGCGGACGCTTTCGTCGTTCGCATCGGGATCCAGAATCTCGCGGACCATGACATCCCATGGTTTATTGGCGGCGAAGGACCGCTGCAGATAGCCCAGCCATTCCGCATGCTCGCCCCGGCGTTCCATGAGCAGAATGTGAAAGGCACCCGCCATGCGCAGGCTGAAGGCGGGATCACCCAGCAGACGTTCAATCTGCTGAGCACGCTTGTCGGAGCCGGCGTCGGCGACGAATTGTCGAGTTTCCAGAGCCGTGGGAATGCGACCTGCCAGATCCAGAAAAACACGTCGCAGCCATTCTGTGTCACTGCTGACGGGGCCGGGAAGGGCGGGCTGGAGCGACTGGTCAAGCAGCGTGTCGATCTGCGCGGCAAGCCAGCCGGGTGCACGGGGTGTGTCCTGAGCGAAAGCAGAGCCTGAGAGGTGCGTGATCAGCAGGATCGCAGGCAGTAGAAGTCTGATGAGCAGAGGTGTCCGTTGCATGATTCACGCACCCACCGGAAATGTCTGGCCTGAGAAACAGCGTGTAAACAGCGTAACCCGCAGAAGCGAATGAGACAAGCGCAAAGGCAGTCGGGCGATGCTATGCGGTCGATTGACTGGGCGATGCAAAGCATGGGGAGACAAGTGTACGACGGATGACCTGCCGTCGAACGCCCCTGCCGACGCGACGACAACGGCCCTCGGCAGGGCGCGTACCTGCGGCAAAAACATGGCCGGGGTCCTCAACAGGCTCTCACGGGCGCGGCTCGATGGTGGCGTTTGCAGCGTCCTTCGCCCGCGCACTCCCGTCCGACGGCTCAGCCCCCCGTCCCCTCGAAGGGGAGGGGGAGGGGGGTTGTTCTGCTTTTTCCGTTTGTAGCGGCTGCAATGTTTTGGCAGGGTTTTCGATCGCCATTCACCCTGATTTTGCACTTTATCTTTCGCCGGTTCCCCCATCATATCTGTTCCCGAAACACAACAACTCCTCCCAATTCCCTGCAGCACCCTCGGCGTGCATTTGGTTTCCCCTGTTTCTTCTGGTCTGCAGCAAAATCCTGACAGACAATTCCCGGCCATGCCACAGTTTCAATACATCGCCGTCAACGCTCAGGGCCAGCGGGTTCCCGGAACGCTGCTTGCCGACTCACGCGCTGAAGCCCTGCAGCAGCTCACTGCTGCCGCCATGGTCCCTGTGTCACTCCGTGAAGCGTTCTCCAGCCGGGCTCGCCGTGACCGCGTCTCCCCGGCTGCCCTCGCGGCCGCCTTCTCTCTGCTCTCCGACCAGCTCGACACCGGTGTGCCACTGCTGCGGGCCCTGCAGGTGTTATCGTCCCAGTCATCCAATGCTGCCCTGCGAACAACACTGGCCTCCGTGGCCTCCCAGGTCGCTGACGGCTCCAGTCTTGCAACTGCCATGGCCGGCCGGCCGGGCGCCTTCACCGAGCTGGACATCAGCATGGTCCAGGCGGGCGAAGAAGGCGGGTTCCTCCAGGAATCGCTGCGGCGACTGGCGGCTGTGCGCGAACGTCAGGAAGAAGTGCGTTCCCGCATTCTCAGTGCCGCTGCCTATCCCGCGCTTCTGGCCGTGGTCTCGGGGATCGTGGTCACCTGTATGCTGATCTTCTTCGTCCCCCAGTTTCAGCCGCTGTTCGATTCACTGATTGAAACTGGTCGCCTGCCCTGGCCCACTCGACTGCTGCTTTGGTTCAGCGAGTCCGCGGCCCGTTATGCTTTGCCTCTGCTCCTGTGCGTTCTGCTGCTGGCAGTGATCGTCAAAGTCCGCGTGTCATCGCAGCGACTGATCATTCTGCGTGACCGGCTCGTGCTTCGTCTGGGTGGCATTGGATCGGTGGTGCGTGCCATCGCCATCGCACGGTTCTGCCGGGTGCTCGGAGCACTGCTGCAGAACGGAGTGCCCATGCTGCGGTCACTCGAAATCAGTCGTCGTGCGGCGGGCAACGTGGTCATCAGTGACACCATCGGGGCCGCTCAGGAAAGTATCTGCGGTGGTCGCAGTCTGGCCGGACCGCTCGCCTCCGGTGGTCACTTCCCGCCGGACGTCCTCGAAATGATCGCCGTCGCCGAACAGGCCAATCGACTCGAATCTGTCCTCCTCAAACTTGCCGACCGCCTGGAACTGCGGGCTCAGCGACGGCTGGACCTCGTCCTCCGGATGCTCGAACCCGCGCTCATGCTCGTCATGGCGGTGGTTGTCGGCTTTATGGTTATCGCCCTGCTGATGCCCGTTTTCGAGGGCACAGGACTCACCCAGTAATTCCGTTCGCCGGATCTCTCAAGGAATCAGCCCATGCGTCACAGCCAGCCTCCGTTCGTCCCGACCCGGCATCCGTATCCCGCCAGCCAGCGCGGCCGGCGCGTGCGGCACACCCGCGCCGGTTTCACGCTCATGGAGGTTCTGCTGGTGCTGGGCATCCTCGGCGTGATCATGGCGATGGTGGTACCCCGCGTGCTCGGGCGGCAGAAGGATGCCTACATTCAGGCGGCCAAAAGCAGCCTTCACGGGGTATCCGAAGCACTCAAACTGTATGCCCTTGATCACGGCGGTGCCTTTCCCACGACCAATCAGGGCCTGAATGTTCTGCTGAACAAGCCTGGCAGCAGCGATCGCGCCTGGAAGGGCCCCTACATCGAAAAACCAGCCCTCGATCCGTGGGGCAAAAAGCTTGAATATCGCTGCCCCGGTGTCCGCAACCCGGAAGGTTTCGATGTCAGTTCAGCCGGTCCCGATCAGACCTTCGGCAATGCCGATGACATAGGAAACTGGTGATGGTTCGGGTTACAGCATCGTTCAGTGCACCCGCTGTTCGTCGCCATGGCTTCTCCATCCTCGAACTGCTGGTCGTGCTCACACTGATGGCGATCCTTGTCGCCATCTCTGTGCCGTCGCTGCGCCGCTGGCAGGCTTCACTGCCGCTCGAACGATCCGCCTCAGCCGTCCAGCAGCTCGTCGCGAAGGTGCGGCTGGACGCCCTCCGCTCCGGTCGCCCCTCCCGCCTGACACTCGACTCCGCCGGACTCCTGTTCACACCCGTCGTCTCTCCGGCCGCTGCCCGGGAACTGTTCCCGCTGCGATTGCCCGACAATATCCGCTGTCAGCCCACGCCACAGGATGAACAGCCGTCGTCCAAAGTGCTCCGGACTGACGGTCGACTGGAACTGGTTTTCCATGCCGATGGAACCGCCACTCCGGCAAGTCTGCTGCTCAGGGATTCAGCTGGTCGCAGTCTGACTCTGCTGCTTCGTCGACTCAACGGCAGCGTTTCCATTCTGCAGTCGCCGGATTTCAGTGACACCGCGATGTCACCTGCAGAATTTCGCACCCGCTGCACCGCCAGACCGGTAATCTTGAAAGCATTCCCAGGGAACTGACTCGAACCCGCACTCGGAATCCACATGTCCCGCCAGAATCCACAAACGACACTCCGCAATCGCTTCACTGCATGGCTCCCGGGCCAGTCGCGTCGCAACAGCTGTTCCGTGATCGACTGGACCTCCACCGGCGTCGTTCTTGCACGGCTCCGGTTTCAGCAGGGTGCCTGGCAGCTCACGGCATCAGACTGGGAACCGTGGCCTGAACACTTCGACCCCTTCATCAATCCCGAAGAATCAGCACGACTGCTGCAGGACTGGATCACCGCGCGGCCCTGGGCCGCGCCACCGGACGTCATCTCACTGCCACGACAATTCGTCAGCCTGCGACTGCTCTCCTTCCCCCGTGTCGCCCCCGCGGAACTGGCAGAACTCATTTCGCTCCAGCTGGAATCCCGTCAGGCCGGTCCGGAAGCCGCGCAGGTCTGGGACTTTCTGCCGCACCCCGCAAACTCCGCCGACATCCAGCAGCACGTCTCATTGTTTTCCGCGCCCGCCAGAATCTGCACCAGCATTCGTCGTACGGTCGAGCTGGCTGGCTGGAAACTCCCGCTGCTCACGTCCGCTGATCTCTTTCTCTGTTCGCCAGCCCCCGAAAACTCCGGCTCTCGGCTGGCCGTGCAGATGAACCGTTCCAAACTTGAAGTCATCGCCAGCTGCGAAGGGATCCCCGCAGCATCACTCGCATGTGGCGTGCGGGATGACGGCGACTCGCCACACCCCGCTCCGGTGGCTGTCGCCGCACTTATCGAACGCATGATCGAATCACTGCCACCGCTGTGGAGACAGGACATCCACGCCCAGCCGGTGTTTGTTGCCGGCTCACATTCGGCCTTCCTCATCGAACAGCTCAAAAACGCCGGTTTCCAGACCACCCCCGGTCCCGCCGACGAACGGTCCCCCCGTGCCGCTGCGATGGCCACACTCCTGACGAGTCGGACTCCGGGCTGCAATCTGCTTCGACCGCGATCCGTCACACCGTCGCTGTACGCCCGCCGACCTGCCGCCGTCCGTTCAGCGGCATTGCTGGCCGTGTTCCTGCTGGCACTTGGCGGATGGATTTTCTCCGAACGCAGCATCCGCCATCAGCAACTGCAGGCGCTGCTGAAAAAGACCGAACAGCTGCAGAATCGAATCAGTGATCGGCAGGCCGTTCCCGAACAGCGCACCCGACTCGATGCATGGCTCGCCTCCGCTCCCGATCCCTCCGCCAGTCTCCACCGACTGCTCCAGCTTGTACCCGCCGAAAACCGTGTGCTGCTCACCCGAGTCCAGCTGGAAAACCTCGCCGACAGCAGCGAATCCGTGCTCACCCTCCACGGACTCGCTCAGTCTCCCGCCGACATCAGCGAACTGAACTCCTCCGTGCTGCTCCAGCCCCGGCACTTTCTGCTGAGGCCCTATGGCATCGAACCCGCGCCTCCCGAGAGCGCACTCAAAATCAAGTTCCGCACGGAATGTGTGCTGCTGCCACCCACTGAAAAGACTCCCGAGCCACAACCATGATCAGCTCCCGCAGAGAAAAAATTCTCGCCGCACTTGCGGCTGCCTCCGTCACCGGTGCACTACTGCTGGAAGCAGGACTCGAACTGCCCCTGCAGCCGTTCGCAGACCTCGATACCGCCATCAGCCAGGCCTCGTCGCAGGCGGATGAACATCAGATTCAGGTCAATCGACTGCTGCACGACCTGCATGCTCTGGAAGAAGCTGTCACCCGCAGTCTTCCCGCCGACCCGGGCCGCGCGTCCGCCCTGTATCAGGCATGGCTCGTCCAGCAACTCAATGAATGCGGCATCGAATCCGCGTCCGTGAACCCCTCCGTCCCTCTCGCCGACGAGTTCCTCGGACACCGCATTCCCTTCACCATCGAATGTGACGCCTCGGCCGCTGCTATCGCCGGCTTCATCGATCGCTTCTCCTCAACTCCCCTGCTGCATCGCATCACCAGTCTGCAGATTGTCAATTCGTCAAGTGGCTTCGATGACCACCATCGCCTCGCCGTCTCCATCGAGGCACTCGCACTGCCCGGAGCCGACGCGATACAAACGCTCCCGCAACCCGACTCCCGCCCCGACCCGGAATCCTCACTGACAGCTCTCCTCGAACAGCGACAACTCCTCCTGCTGCCCAAACCACCCGAACCGGATGTCACCCCCGGCACGCCCCCGCTCGACCTCGCTCAGAATCCCCCGCCGCAACGTACCGAACCCACGCCTCCGGATCCGCCTCCGACGCCACCTGAACCCCCGCGGCCTCCTGCCCCCGGATACTCCCCGGGCCAGTCTCTCCAGTTCATCGGCTCAACCCTCAGCAATAACACCCGCCAGGCATGGTTTGTGGATCGCCGCAGCGGGGATGATTACTTCGCGGTGGCCTCCCAGGAAGTGGCCATTCCGGAACTCACCGTCAAAGTTCTGGCTGTGACCGATGATTCCGTGACCGTGCTTTACAAAAGCAAACGCATTCGCATGCGCCTGGGCCAGACAGCCGCTCTGCCACCCGCACCGTTTCAGCAAAAAAAAACGGCATCGGAAAACAGCCCCGTTGCTCCATCAGAAACACCACAGCCTGTGACGGCGCTGGAATAACATCGGGCATCCCACATCCGAGCCCCGGTGCCCCTCCCGCCCGTCTTGCCCCGAAACCGCGTTTTCCTTACACTCACACGAAATCTGCTTATTCCGCCAGCCACCACACCTCTGCACAAACCTCGCTGCTATGCCCGCGATTCATCAGCTGCCCTTCGAAAAGCCGCTTTACGAGCTGGAACAGCGCCTGCTGCAACTGGAAGCCTGCAAGGATCCAACGCCGGGCGAAAAAGAGGCCATGCGGCGGATGCGAGTCGAACTCACGCAACTCACTCGCGAACTCTTCACAAACCTTGATCCCTGGCAGGTCGTCCAGGTGTCCCGCCACCCCGAACGTCCGCAGACAGCCGACTACCTCGAACTCGTGTGCGACGAATTCGTCGAACTGCATGGCGATAAATCGTTCGGCGATGACCGAGCCATCGTGACGGGATTCGCTCGCATCGCCGGCCGCAAAGTGATGCTTGTCGGCCACCAGAAAGGTCGCAATCTCAAAGAACGCAACGAATGCGGCTACGGACTTGCTCACCCCGAAGGCTATCGCAAGGCCATGCAGAAGATGGAAATGGCCAGCCGCTACGGGTTGCCTATCGTGTGTCTCATCGATACGCCAGGCGCCTACCCGGGAATTGGTGCCGAGGAGCGGGGTCAGGCATACAACATCGCCGTGAACCTCCGCGACATGTCAACTCTGGAAGTCCCCGTCGTCTGCGTCGTGATTGGTGAAGGCGGCTCAGGAGGTGCTCTGGGGATCGGAATTGGTGACCATGTGGCCGTACTGGAATTCGCATACTACTCCGTGATCAGCCCCGAAGGCTGCGCCGGTATCCTCTGGAAAAGCGTTAAGCACGCCGACAAGGCCGCCAAAGCCCTGCGATTCACCAGCCGCGATCTGCTCAGCCTGGGAATTGTCGACGAAGTCATCCCCGAACCACTCGGCGGTGCCCATCGCAACCACTTTGCAATGGCCACTACGCTCAAGGGACGCATTGTCGAAGCCCTGCAGAATCTCGAAGGCCTCTCCATCCCCGATCTGCTCGAACGTCGCTACCAGAAATTCCGTCGCATCGGCGTCTTCCACGAAAATACCACACCCGCTCAGGTGTAACGCTCCGCCACGCCTCTCACCCCGCGAATGGGACAGCCATGCCACCTGGCAGAGCGAACTGCGACGGCTGCTGCCGACGTCCGACGCATTCCGCATCTCTCCTTCCCAAAGTCCCCCTATGTCCGACTCAGCGCCCCCACCAGCCACTTCCGCGCGTTTCGGACTGCTCACGCTCACCTGCGTCGTCGTCGCCAGTATGGTCGGGTCCGGCGTCTTTACAACGTCGGGTCTTTCCATGGCAGCGCTCTCGTCGCCCGCCCGGATTCTGGCTGCATGGAGTGTTGGCGGCCTCATCGCTCTGGCCGGCGCTGTGGCCTACGGCGAACTCTCCCGACGCCTGCCCGTTTCCGGCGGCGAGTACCTCTACCTCAGCCGACGACTGCATCCGGCAGCCGGTTTTCTTGCCGGCTGGGTCTCACTGACCGCCGGCTTCAGTGGCGCCATCGCCATGGCCGCACTGACCTTCGAATCTTACGCCCTCGATGGAAGTCGCCCCAATTGGCTCCCCGAGAAACTCACCGCCGCACTGGTGATCGCCACTTTCGGACTCGGCCACGCCTTTATCGTGCGCACTGCCGCCAGCCTGCAGAACATCGTCGTCCTCGTCAAGCTCGCAGTCCTCGCCAGCTTCCTGCTCTGGTCCGGCAGCCGGATCTCCAGTCATCCCTGGTCATGGGCCCCCCTGCCGCCCGCCATGGACGCCCCGGCCCCCACCGCCTGGATGCAGCTGCTCGTGTTCGCTCAATCCGTCATGTGGATTTCCCTCAGCTATGCCGGATTCAATGCCGCCGTGTACATCGCCTCCGAAGTCCGGGACCCGCAACGCAACGTGCCCCGATCGCTCTGGCTTGGCACCGTGATTGTCACCGTCCTGTATCTGCTGCTCAATCTGGTCTTTGTCACGGCAACGCCCGCGGCCGAGATTGTCGGCAAGGAACGAGTGGCCGCGATTGCAGCCGGCGCCGTCGGCGGTGAACCCCTCCAGCAACTCATTCGCCTTGCCGTATGTCTCGGTGCACTGTCGTCAGTTGCCGGCATGGTCATGACCGGGCCTCGAGTGTTCGCAAAGATGGCGGATGACGGACTGTTTCCCCGGATCTTTCGTTCCGGCCCCGCATCAACGGCACGCGCAGTCCTGCTGCAGTCAGCGATCAGCATCGGACTGGTTTACGCGAGCAGCCTTGCGGGACTCCTCACCTATCTCAGTTCCCTGCTGGCACTCTCCTCAGCCCTGACGGTCGCCACACTGCTCTTTCCAGCGCGATCGCAGGGCTCCGTTGCACCACAGCCAGGCATTTCTGCGGGGATCAGGACGGCCGCCGTGTTTTATGTCGCTGCCACCTGCCTGACCGCCACATTAATGGCGTTGCTGGATGTCCGGAATCTTGCCGGAGCCGCCATCACAATCGCCGCCGGACTGTTGCTGTGGCTGTTCACAAGCTCACCGTCTCCCCCGGTGAGTCAAGCAAATGGGGGGTGAAGGGTAAATGCCCCAAAAACACCACATGCATGCCAGGGCACAGCGCGACCTCCGCTTACGCTCGTCAGCCCGGTGACGTCAGAAAGGCAAGCATCCGGCGTGACGCCGATGTCCATCGGCCGGTGCCGCCCTGCAGGGCATTGTCGGCCGCAGCGATGCGGCTCAGCAGGAGCTTCTCCCTCCTGCCTGACCGCCAGGCACACAACGAGTCGCACCGCCGTCTGCCCACAGACTCCCACTCGATGACTCAACTCCCCTCTCCCCTTCCAGGGGAGAGAGGTCGGGGGTGAGGGGTCAAACACCCGTCAACGCCCCACTTCTCACTTCGAAACGCAGCCCGTGGTGGGGGACCCCGCTTCCTCACGGGCGCGGCTCGGGTGGGGCGTTTTGCGTCATGGCACAGATGGGACAAATGGGACCGATGAGACGCATGGCCAGCGCTCCGGAGCGGGGCTGAGCTCCTCGTCCCCCATTGGCGACTCTTCATTTCGCCCCAGCGACACACGCATGCCGTGGCAGTGCTGTTGCCCGCGGACTGCCGTCCGGCGGCTCAGTTGCTCTTGACCGGGGGATTGAGATCCCCGGCACGCCTTGTTGCGTGGCAATGGCGCTGTGTGGGGTTCGAAACGCGAATTCCATTGCGATTCACATCGTTTGGTCATCCCGGGGCGAGGCTCCTGCCGAGCTGCCGCCGCCACCGTCACCAGAGGGTCGCGCGTGAACAAGGACGCGGGAGTCAGCAGTGTCAATAGAAATCCTCCGCGAGTCATGCCCGGGCTGTTAAGAAATTCGTCTTCCGCATAGACTTCTTGAGTCTTCCGTGGTTTCAGCGAGGTTGATCGCCGTGTCACTGTCAATCAAAGACTTTCAGGAGCACACTGCCGGCCTGCGGCGGACGGTGGAGGACCGTCTGCGTGGTTGTGTGGCGGGTCGTGGCTGGCCTTCCAGTCTGCAGGCAGCGGTGGAATACAGCCTGCTGGCGGGCGGCAAGCGGTTGCGCCCCCTGCTGGTGCTGCTGGCCAGTGATCTTTGTGGCGGCAATCAGTCCCACGCGATCGAGCCGGCCTGTTCGATAGAGGCGATTCATACGTATTCACTGATCCACGATGACTTGCCGGCCATGGACAACGACGACTATCGCCGTGGACGACTCACCAGCCATCGAGTCTTCGGAGAGGCACTCGCAATTCTTGCCGGCGATGCACTGCTGACACTGGCTTTTGAACTGCTGGCTGAATCGCCGGCTCCCGCTGCGATTCGCGCTGACTGTCTGCAGATTCTGGCCCGGGCAGCTGGCGGAAGCGGGATGGTTGGTGGTCAGGTGCTTGATCTGGAAGCGGAACGAGGCCCCTTTCCTCCGGGCCCTGCGGCCGTGGAGTCCGCGGAAATTCGGGCGGATTCCCGTTGTGCTGCTGGAAATTCGGCGGTTTGGGGGGGTGTGGGAGCGGGGCCGGAACACTTTGTGGAATTTGCTTCCCCCGGAACGGACATTTCCCGCGTAGAAGATCTGAACCGGATCCATAAAATGAAAACTGGTGCTCTGATCGCCGTCGCCCTCGAAATGGGCTCCGCGGCTGCTCAGGCCCCCTCTGAAATCCGCAGTCGTCTGCGGGAATACGGGCTGTGCATCGGACTGGCGTTTCAAATTGCTGATGATCTTCTGGATGTCACGGGTGACGCTGCGCGTCTGGGAAAAACTCCGGGCCGCGACGTTGACCTCGGAAAACTCACTTACCCCGCGCTCATGGGGCTTGAAAACAGCCGCACCTGTGCAGAACAACTTGTTAAGCGGGCCTGTCAGGCCATCGCGCCTCTCGGCCCCCAAAGCTCCCACCTGCAACTGCTCGCGAAATTCATTGTGGAAAGAGACCACTAATGTCATTTGAGATACTCAGCAGAATTCAATCGCCGAAGGACCTGCGAGGCCTGAATGAGCCCCAGCTGAAGCAACTGGCGGACGAAATTCGGGAAGCCCTGCTGACTGTCGTTTCCGACCGCGCCGCGCACTTCTCCAGCAACCTCGGAGTCGTGGAGCTCTGCCTTGCCCTGCACCTCACCTTTGACTTTTCCAAAGACCGCCTCATCTGGGACACAGGCCACCAGATCTACCCGCATAAGCTCGTGACCGGCCGGTTTTCCCAATTCTCCACCATTCGCCGTCGCGGTGGACTGATGGGCTATCCCAACCCCGCCGAAAGTCCGTGGGACCTGTTCGTCACCGGGCATGCCGGCAGCAGCGTTTCCACCGTGCTGGGACTCAAAGCCGCCGATGATCTGCTCTATCAGGACGGTCGCCGGGCCGTCGCCGTCATCGGCGACGGGGCGCTCCCTTCAGGCATCGTGTTCGAGGCTATGAACAATGCCGTCGAACTCAACAAAGACCTGCTCGTCATCCTGAATGACAACAAGATGGGCATCTGCCCGCGCGTCGGCGGACTGGCCAGCTACCTCGACAAAGCCCGCGTCGCTCCCTTCTACGATGGTCTCAAACGCGACGTCTCATGGCTGCTCAACCGGCTCCCCGTCGTCGGTGAACCCACGGAAAAAGTGCTCAGCAGTTTCAAGGATGCCGTGAAATCCTTTCTGCACGGCGGAATGCTCTTTGAAGAGATGGGCTTCCGATACATCGGTCCCGTGGACGGGCATGACCTCCGCAGCCTCCGCAAATACCTCGAACTGGTCCGGGATGTCCGAGGCCCGGTGCTCCTGCATGTGTTCACCGAGAAAGGCCATGGTTTTGAACCAGCCTGCAAAGACCCGGTGAAATTTCACACACCCTCGCCGTTCCGCCGCGATGCAGACAACGAAATTGTGCCCGTCAAAAAGTCCTCAGAAATCACCTACACCGAAGTCATGTCGGAAGCGATCCACCGTGCGATGCACGCTGATCCCAAAGTCTGCGTGCTCACCGCCGCCATGTGCGCCGGCAATAAGCTCGAACGCATCCGCGAGGACTTCCCGGATCGCTTCTTTGATACCGGTATCTGCGAAAGCCACGCGGTCGCCTTTGCCGGCGGGATGGCCAAATCCGGGATGAAGCCCATCGTCGATATCTACAGCACGTTCCTCCAGCGCAGCTTCGACCAGATCTTCCAGGAAGTCGCTCTGCAGAATCTGCCCGTGGTGTTCTGCATGGACCGCGCCGGACTCTGCGGACCGGATGGCCCCACCCATCACGGAGTCTTCGACAATTCCTACATGCGTATCTTCCCGAACATGATCGTCACAGCCCCCGCGGATGAACAGGAAATTCGGCCGATGCTGGAATTCGCCCTGCAAAGCTCATCACCGGTTTCCATTCGCTACCCCAAAACCCGCATCGACAACGTCCCCAGACCCCGCACCCCGGTGGTGCTCGGACAATCCGAAACTCTCTCCACCGGGGAAGACGGCACGATCATCGCCTGTGGCACCATGCTGGCTCAGGCGGTCGAAGCAGCAGCGCTGCTGGCCGACCGGGGAATCAAAGCGGGTGTGGTCAATGCCCGCTTTGTGAAACCCATCGACGAACAAATGCTCAGACAGGCAGCCACTTCCGGGTTTGTGATCACGATCGAAGAAAATGCACTTCTGGGCGGATTTGGCAGCGCGGTTCTGGAAACCGCCAACCGCCTTGGGCTGAGCACTGAACGTTTCCGGGTGCTTGCGATCCCCGACCGGTTCGTCGAGCATGGCGAACGTGACGAGCTGCTGGCCGAAATGGGACTCGATGCCGCCGGAATTGTCCGTGCAGCCCTGGCAGTCAACCATGCACCGGCATTTGACCGCTGCTGATCGGCCTGTCCCGGTCACGCAGAATCCGGTTACGCAATGTCCGGCAACTCTGTCATAAACTCAAGGTCTGTGTGCTCTTCTGCGGGAGTAGCGGCGGGGGCGGCTCTGCGTTCCAGCGGGAGCAGCACCGTTTTCTGCCCCTCGGCCGCCGGAGCGACCGCGGCGGGGGGTTGTGGTGCCGCGGCGGGGGCTGACTGAGGCAGAATGGCTGCCGGCTGAGGCGTCGTGGGTGGGGCGGGTGTGGGCGGAGTGACAGGAGCCGGCATGGTGGGCGCAATCTGTTGAGCGCCGGGCATCATTTGGGGAGGCATCATCGGCTGCTGCATCATCGGGGGCGGCATCATGGGCTGCTGCATCAACGGGGGCATCATCGGCTGCGGGTACATCATGGGTGGCGGCATCATCGGAGGCATCATCGGAGGCATCATCGGAGGCATCATCGGAGGCATCATCGGAGGCATCATTCCGGGCATCATTCCGGGCATCATGCCCGGCATTCCGAACGGCATCTGGGGCATCGGCTGAGCAGGGGGTTGTGCAGCGGGCCCGCCATGTTTTTTGGGGGCTTCCAGTTCTCCGATCGGAGCAGTCGTGCGACCGGATTTTTTGGCTTTCACCGGGGCTGCAAGTCCGCGGGACACGCGATCGGCATCTGCGCGGCTGTCCAGACGCTTGTCGACGCTGAGACTTTCGTTGGCCTTGGCGTCGCGGACTTTGCGTTCGTGGAGTTCGATCGGGTCTTCGATGAAAAACTTGCAGTTGCGGAAGAGCGACATCACTTCGCGCATTTCCTTCGGGCGATCCCTGGTTTTTTTCGCCAGCATGCGCAGGAGCATCATTTCGAGTTCCGGGGAGATGTTTTTGTTAACGGCCGTGGGCGGCGCGGGGCTTTCGCTGAGGTGTTTTTTGAGCAGGTCATTGGGGCTGAGACCGGCAAATGGCGGAGCTCCGGTGGCAATTTCGTAGAGGGTAACGCCCAGGCTGTAAATGTCTGACTGCGGCGTCGGGGCATTGCGCAGGATGATTTCCGGCGCGATGTAGGTGCGTGTGCCCATAATGGCCTTCTGTTTGCCGGCAAGCAGTTTCATCACGCCGGTGGCGTTGCGGCAGGCCAGACTGAAGTCGATGACGCGGACTTCACCGGTTTTGTTAACGAGCACATTATCCGGCTTGATGTCGCGGTGGAGCCAGCCCTTGTCGTGCAGATACACGTACGCCTGGCAGATGGCCTCGACAATTTTCTTCATCCGCGCCTGCGTTTCCGGAAGGTTGGCGGAGAGCTGAGCTTTGAGGCTGGGAGCGCGAAAGTAGTCCATGATGAAAAAACCATGGTCCCGCGTGAATTCCATGCGGTGAAATCGCACAAACCCGGGGTGTTCAAGTCCCTGACCGACTTTGTATTCGTGCTTCAGAACGGCTTTGGCTTCGGGGTCTTTGAGTGATTCGGGGAGGAGCAGCTTCATGGCAAAAGGCACTGTTGCACCCTGCTCGACCACTTCCCAGATCTGAGTGGAGCTGCCGGAAGCGATGCAGTTTTTGAGTTCGAAGCCGCCAACAAGATTGGTGTTTTCAGCCACGCGTCTGGTCCGAATCAGGAGGGATCGAATCACTCCGGCACCGGGCTGCGACACCCGGTACCCACCGGACCGCAGAGCCCGGATTTGGGAAATCATAAGTTTTTCGGGGGGGGAAGGCGACTTCATTTCTCTCGGAGAGGCCGGGAGAATGGAAAAAAATGCGGCAGGGGGCCAGAAAGTCCGCAGGGCTCCGGCCGCATTTTCTCGTCGCTTCGGAATTGTTCCTGTCGTCCGGATCTGACATAGTTCGCCATCGCCGCGTTCGTCGGCCGTCGCTTTCCCCCCGCAGCCCATTCCCGAAGCCAAACTTATGCGCGCTCTCCTGCAGGCACCGGCCCTCCTGTTTTTGCTCTGTCTGACCGCCAGGATCGCTCCTGCCCTCCCACCCGCCGATCCGGCCACCCACACCGAATTCTCCGGTGCCCTCGTCCAACCCGGTCAGGGAGAAGGCGAAATCCTGCGACGCTTCGAAGTGCAGCTGTTCAGCCTCCCGGCCGGACTCTTCTTCCATGTGTCCGATGATCTTCGTCAGGGTTGCCCATGGCCCGATTGCTTCGGTATCACCGCAGCCAATCCCTCTCCCGATACCGTCCAGCCGCACCTGATCTATCCCTTTGACGGCACTCGATACTTTCTCCCCTTGCCCCCACTCGTGCTCGCACTGCCGGAAAAACCCGAACCCGGCGCTGCCTGGTCACAGCAGGGCTGGCAGATGACCGTGCTCTCGCAGAAAAATGTCAGTGGTGTGGGGGCGTGGGAAATCGAAGCCCGCGAACCCCGCGGTCGACGCCAGACCCTCACCGCCGACGCGACCTCCGGAACACTCCTTCGAGCTGAAATGGATGTCTTCATGGGACAAGGTGACCAGTTCGTGCTGACGCTCGCACGGTCTGCCAGCCGGCCTCTCGCCGAAGCTCAACAGCCCGGCATTGAAAACACGGCCCGCGAACTCATCGCACTCCAGTCCCGGCTCAAACGCCGTCCCGATGCCCAGCTCGCCGAACTCTCCGCTCGACAGGTCCGCGACTCCCTCGATGCACTCCCCACGCTCAACAAACTCGCCACCGGTACCCCCCTCGAACGACTCGTCCGACAGATTCAGGCCGATGCTGATCAGCAGCAGCAGCGACTGGACAGTGCCGCCAGTCGCTCCCAGGCCCTCATGAATTCTCAGGTCCCCGACTTCTCACTCTCGCTCGTTTCCGGACAAACTCTCACGGCCGCCTCTCTCAAAGGCCGCACCACCGTCCTCCACTTCTGGGACTATCGTGACGCACCGCTCGCCGAACCCTACGGCCAAACCGGATACCTTGAATTCCTCTTCAATCGACGCCGACAGCAAAACCTGCAGGTGGTCGGCGTCAGCACCAATGCAGACCTGCAATCCCCGGAAAATCTCGGACGCGGTCGCCGCGCTGCCCGGAAAATTGCCGAATTCATGAACCTCACCTATCCCATCGGCTACGACGATGGATCACTCCTGAAAGCCCTCGGTGATCCCCGCGACCAACGCGGTCAACTCCCGCTCTGGGTCGTTATCAGCCCTGAAGGTCGCGTCCTCCATTACCATGCCGGCTACTATGAAATCGACGCCGCGCAGGGACTCAGGGAACTCGAAGCCGTCCTCTCCAGCACCCCCGGTCAATAAGCCGCAGAACATCCCCCAAAACGCAATCGCTTCCCTCTCCCCACCCACGGCTGATCGACGGTCCACATCCACGCTTTGCTGCCGTTCTGGCGCCAGCCTGTTTCATCGATATTCCGGACAGCGGTATGACCGACATCTGTCAGCCTGGGCGATGCCCCGACAACAGATCGGATCACTCTCCACGGCCGAACTTCAGTTCACTCAGTCGCACCGTTCGTCGTACGCGTGCACGGCCACTGGTGTCGTGGATGCGAAACTGGACCGAGGGATTTCCGGACCAGTTGATCTGCAGCATGCCAAAATGGAAATCGTCACAGGCATTGCCAACGCGATTGCCGTTGGGTTCAATTTTATCCCAGTCCTGATTGATTCCGCTGGCCGTCAGATCATAAAGCGGATAGCAGCCCGGAGGCCGCAGCACTGAGAGTTCGCCCCAGTGAACGTCGCCAGAGAGGAACACCACGCCTTCCGCCCGCGTCTGGCGGATCAGCTCCACCATCTTCAGCAGCTCCCGCGGGAAATTTGTCCACGATTCCCAGCCGTTGTATTCGTGACTGAACTGAATGCTGCTGCCAATCACTCGCAGATCGGCCGGTTCCTGCAGCCGTTCCTTCAGCCACGCCCACTGCTCTTCGCCCAGCAGCGTTTTCTGAGGATCCGTATCGGGGAGATAGTCGTTCTTCCAGCTGGTGAGTGGTGATTTGAGCGGAGGGTCGCGGAAGGTGCGAGTATCCAGCAGCAGGATCTGCAGTTTTTTTCCGAGGCTGGGATCTTCGAAGCGGTATGAGGAATAGATGCCGGCGTGCTGGCGCCGAGGACTGTCTGCGGCTTCGTTCCAGAACTTCAGGAACAGCTCTTTTGACTGTTCCTTAAACGGATACTCGCGTCCCGCATCGTTTTCTCCGTAGTCATGATCATCCCAGGTCGCAATCGCGGGAACACGCGCTCGCAAAGCCCGGAATTCGGGACGCTGTCCCAGCTTTGCGTATTTCGCTTCCAGCACAGTCATGTCGCGAGTGTCACCGTAGATGTTGTCGCCCAGATAAATGAAGAGTTCCGGATCCCAGTCCAGAACTGTATTGAGTATCCGCTGGGGCTCGTCCTGATTGCCACAGGAGGCAAACGCGATTCGCGAAATCAGCGAATGTGTCGCTGGCTCACAGGCCGGAGGCAGCTTTGCATCCTGGGCGGTGGTAATGCCCGTCAGCAGCAGGACCGCGATTACGAAGACTCTCATCAGTTCCTCCGGAATATTCTCAACAACGCAACGAATCATTCTGGTGCAGAACGCTGGGCGGGACTTGAAAGCTGTGTTGTGTATTCCTCGTGAAGACACAATGAACTTGCGGTGATATTCGTGGTTGTTTTGATTTCCTGTGCCAATTCCGGCCCTGCACAGGGAAGATCGCAGGAGTTGCGTTTTTTCTCGCGCGAAAGCAATTACTCGGGCAGCTCCGCGGTGGCCGACTGCAGCAGGCGGATGGTTTCTTCAACCAGCAGTTCGCCACCACCATGCGCGATGGTGCTGTTGGTCGGCTCATAGCCTCCTCCGGCAAACGCGGCTCGAGTCGGTACGTAGAAGGTTTCCACACAGTTGGTCAGTTCCAGGATCATGGTCTGTCGGCACGGCGACGCGCGCTTGATCGCCAGTCCCAGCTCGACAAACACTTCACCGGGCAGACAGACGATCGCCAGATCCCGTCCCAGACAAATCACCTGCAGATCGACCGGGAGTTCTTCGCCGACACCGGCAAGTTCCCGCGTCACCCGGCGAGCGAGCGTGCCGTCGCTGTCAGGGACAAGACGGGGTGCATTTCGCAGCTGGTCAATCATGACTGTTTTGTGGGCCGTGACGTGATCGAGGAATTCAACGGGTTTGCCGGCAGCGACGTCCCGCAGCACAGCGAGCGATCGAGTGACGGCTTCTGAACTGGCTGGCTGGAGCGGCAGCCGAACTTCCTTTGAGCGTACGGCCAGGGCAGGCTTTTCGATCGGCGTGAGCGTTGGCAGGGCAGCCACGATGGTGCTGCCCACCGACTTCCCGATTCCATCCGTGGTGTTCCGCATCGTGCCCCGCGGATTGACGTGGTTGATGTCTCCACAACAGCCGGTCCCGAAGATTGAGATCACGTCGGGGCCGAGTGCTTCACGGAGCACACTGCTGATGAAGACCGGATAGTCGGCGCTCCATTTCGTCCCCCCCACCGTATCCAGATGCAGAGCAAAGTTGCTGAAGATGGCTCGCGGCCGTCCATCCGGATGCTTCACGGCCAGCAGCGGAATCTCCGGGTCAATCGGGCCAGCAGAACGCACGGTGCCGGCATATTCCAGCCCCACCCACGTGCGCACGCTTCCGTCCTTCTGCACGAATCGGCGGTTGAAGGACACAGGTGTCTGCTGCTCAGCCCAGCCACTCTGGAGCTGAGCCGGGGCCAGCGATGCATGGGCCCTGACGATGGCCTCCACGGTTCCGTCGATCAGCCGTGAGATATAAGCCAGCCGTTCCGGAGACTGCTCGACACCGGTCATTGCCGCGGCATCTGCTGGCGGATTTTGTGCCAGCAGCCAGCCGTAGAGAGATTTGTTGTAGTCAGGAGCGGTGTGGGAATGGGTGGCAGAGACGGCAATGCTGGAGTAAGGAATGCCGGTTTTCTCGGCTGCCTGACGGCGGACAATTCTGGAAAAGTCGGTGGTGATTCCGATCAGGTCGCACACAACAATTGCTGCCTGCGTTGATCCACTGCGGAAGACGATGGCTTTTGCAAGGAGCGGATCGGTGGTGCCCTCACAAAGCCGCTCGTGAAAATAGCCCGCCATGGGAAACCCTGCTGGCGGAGTGATCTCGGTCTCTGCACAGCCCACCTCGATTTCAGCGCTGGCGGCGCGGGCGGACATAGCCGAAAACATGACAGCGGGCAGTCCGAGGAGCAGGCAGAGCAGACGCCGGATGTTCACCTTGTGAGAGACAATTCGTTGCAGGCTGTGCATGAGAACCTCTGCTGAATTGGTGCCGGATGGACGAAATACGGACGGAATGCTGATGGAGTTTATGCGAACGGGAGCAGTGAACGGAAGCGCTGCACGGCATCCGTCGCATCAGCGGCGCGCTGGTCTCCACCGGTTCGCTCCAGACACATCCAGGCGGCCGGAGCGGCGTCCACGAGTACGGCAGCAAGTTCCATCCAGTCAACCGTGCCGTCTCCGAAGGCCGTTTCAATCCCACCACCGTCCACATCCTTTTGAGCGTCCCGAAGACGGATGTAGCCAACCTGCTGCCAGAAGCTGCGAAAGAACACCACCGGATCCACGCCCGACATGACACAGGCCCCCGGATCAAAGACGAGTTCCACGGGACCGGACTGGACGCGTGCGAGCAGTTGGCGGATGTGGTCCGGTTCACCCCCGGCGATGATCAGCTGGAGCACAGCGCCGTGTCGCGAGGCAGAGCCGGCAAGATCGTTGAGAATCTCGCAGAGCGTATCAAACTGCTCTGCCGGTGTGCTCACCCGTCGTCTGCCAGCGGACGTCGCGGCAGGAGCGAAGGAAAACGGGAAGAGCAGCGAGTCGACATTGTCGTTGGTGGGGGCATCCTTTGCAGGCTCTGCCGCTGTCTGCGAAGGATCCGGCAGTCTCCCGACACGGATGAGCACTTCAGAGGTTCCCAGCTTACGCACAAGACTGCAGGCAGCGCGGATGCCGTCCAGACGCTGTTCAAGCGATGCCGGATCGGCCAGCGAATGACGCGAAGGATAATACAGACCGGCCACCTTCAGCTGATGTTCCTCCACCTGATGCCGCAGCTGTCGCAAAGCTGATTCTGAAAAATCGGCAGCCCGCACTTCTGTGCGAGCATTCAGCCGCAGCCCCTGCACCGGCTGCTCGGCCGCAAGCCGAATCGCAGACCTGAGGTCCGTGCCAAAATCTTCAGTTGCCGTGGCCAGCCGAAATCCCATCGTTTTCAAACTCCATGGACCTGCAGTGGTGTTGAGACTTGCCTGTGGGCGGCATTCTATCGGGAGTGCCGCCTGCAGCCCAGAGTCAATGCACGGTCACCGCTCGGTATCCGGCGCTTTCCGGAGTGATCCGCATTCGAAATCCGCGACATCGCCGCGGAAGACCCGCAGTTGCGGTCTTCCACGAAGCCGCCGCCGCTGCCACTCCTCACACAGCATCTCCTGCAGAAACTCGACCGGAACTTCCGTGATGTTCACATTGGACTGCATCAACGCATCAAACACGGCGAGGCCGGCAGGGCTGTCCTGCAACTGCTGTTCAAATTCTCTGCGGCTGCGAGGGCTCATCGAGGATTTCTCCCGACCGAAAAGCGGACCTGAATGCGAATGGCCCCCAGCCTGCGGGGAACCGCGATGATGACACCAGCACACCTGCGGAGGATCGCTGGATTTTCAGCGTGGCACGGGGATCGCCGGAAAGCTCGGCCGACGATCCCCGCGTGCCCGATCTCAACAACTCACTCACCCGCTGTGGGGCCTCATCGGCTGCGACCAGCGCACCGAATGATCAGGAGCCTTATGTCAGCTGGAAAGCTCGTTGCGAACTGCTCAAACGGAGAAAGCAGCAAATTTCGCGCCATTTTCGGCATTTTATGCAAAAAATTCCGATCGCTATGCCGAAATCGCATTGAATCGGATACTTACGATCATAAAGCTGTTCTGAGCAGCCGTGGGATCGGGAACGCCGACCAAGCCTTCAGCTCAAAAACTGTTGCGAAGCGCCATCACACTGATGTCACACATCCAGTGATCGAATTCTCGGATGATGTTCTCAGGCCGCGCGAGTGCATGGAATTGACACCCGCGAGGTCAGACTGGTAGCCTGAGGTTCCGGTGGTCTGAACCGCAGCATCTTCAACGAAATTCTTCACTGCCGCATGCTTACCCTCATTCGTGGCCTGTGCCTGTTGCCGTTTCTGCTGACGCTGTCGCGCGCCGATGACCTCTGCCTGGCCTCTGCCGGTCGCGCTCGGTCTGTCGTGGTTGTTCCCGCCAACGGCGAAGTTTCTGTCCGGGTTGCCGCGAACAATCTCGCCAGTTACCTGGACAGAATGACGCAATCGCGTTTTCAAATCCTCTCCGAAGACGACGCAGCCGACGGGCAGCTGCAGATTCATGTGGGTCCCACCGCTGCAGTGCGGCGGTACCTGCCGGCACATGCGGCGGATCACCCTGAGCGGCAGTTCATTCGTCGGATTCCCGAAGGGCTGCTGCTGTGCGGTGGGGGCGCTCCAGGCACGCAGCAGGCTGTCTGGCGATTTCTTGAACTGCTGGGGTGTCGCTGGCTGACCCAGCGCCCGGAGGATGAAGTGGTTCCGCAATTCTCCGAACTGATTCTGCCGTCGGATTTTCCGGAAGTCGACACGACTCCGGCTTTCGACTGGCGCCTGTTCAGGGGGACGACCAACGAACGAGCGGTCTGGGGCGAGAAGCTTGGGTTTAACGGGTTCTTTCCGCCAGGCCATGCGGACGCGCATCCTTGCAGCCTTTTCTGGCCCTCCGAGGCTGCAGGTGTGCACACTCACAATCACATCATCGCGTTGTCTGACTACGCGGAGACGCATCCGGAATGGTTCGCCCTGCTGAACGGTCGGCGGCCTCGCCCCGGCGATCCGGGGCCACGGCAGCTGTGCCTGACGGCCCCTGGTCTGCTCGATGAATTCACGCATCGTGTCCGCCAATTAGTCGATGCAAAACCCGGAACACCGGTGATCTCCATCAGCCCTGAAGACGGTTTTGGCTGGTGCGAATGTTCAGCATGTCAGCAGCTGGATCTGCAGCTCGGCAGTGGACACCGGGCCGAGGTTTTGGCGGGCCGCAGCGAGCCTGTGGTGAGTGATCGGCTGTTCTGGTTCTGTAATCAGGTGGCCGAGAAGATGGCAGGCAGTCATCCGGAGGTCAGACTGGTGGTGCTGGCCTACATCAATTACGTCGAACCTCCGAAAACAGTGCGTCCGGCGGGGAACGTGGTGCCGTTTGTCTGCCACTACTGGCCTGCGGACCACAGCCGCTCGATCGCTGATTCGACATCAGCAGAGAATCGTCGTTTCCATGACATGCTGCAGCGCTGGGCCCGGATCAGCCCGCAGATGATGTTCTACAGCTACACTGGATTCTCATCGTGGTGGCGATTGCCGCGCCCCATTCTGCGAACCACGATTGCCGACATGCAGCTCTGTCAGCAGCTGGGCATTCGAGGTTTTTATTGCCAGGATGTCTTTGAGGACTGGGAGCTGAATGGGCCGCTGCACTATGTCCTTGGGCACATGCTGCATGATCCGTACGCCGATCCTGATCAGCTCACCGATGAATGGCTGGCGGGGATGTTTGGCACAGCGGCTGTTTCGATGCGGCGGCATTATGACCTTGTGGAAAAGTCTGTGCGGAGGACACCGACAGGTTTCCGGGACGATCCGCGGGGGCAGGTGCCTGAACTCTATGACGCTCTGCTCCTGCAGGAGGCACGCAGAGCTCTCCGCGCAGCGTCTGCAGCTGCTGAAACAAAGCAGTCCCGCGAGCGCGTTGCGGCGGTGGCGACTGTCTTCGAACGCGGTTTCTGGCTGATCCGAATCCTTGAAGAGAGGGCAAATCGCGGACAGTTCGCGGATATCTGGCTGCAGGGACTGCTGTGGCTCTCGGCCATGAGCTGTCTGCTGCGAGCGGCCTGGATTGATCGCCGGGAAATCAGTGCCGGTCGAACTGGCACCCCCGGGTTCCTGCTGCTTTCGGCCATCCTCTGCGGCAGCTTCTGGCTGGACTCCCTGCTTGACATCCGGCAAGGACTGATTGACAGGGGACGGCAACTGGTGCAGGAGCAGTCATGGTATGGCTCCCGCATGGCTCGGCAAATCGTGTTTTCCGCCGTGGCCGTTTCCGGTGCGCTGACAGCTCTCGGACTGCTGTCCCGCCTGATCCGCAGCCACTGGAGGCTGAACCAGCGTGTTCTTGCCGCGATGTGTCTGCTGCTGATATTCCAGCTGCTGCAGGTCACAGCCTTTGATCAGGCTTCGAGCTGTTCATGGCTGGATCAGGCTGACATCAGTGTCCGAGCGGTCTCAGGCGGTGTGGGGCTGCAGTGGCTGGTGAGTCTCCTGGCAACAGCGTTGTGCCTGCGTCCACGTTCTCGGTTCCAGCCAGTTTCTTCCGCACTGGCTTGAACAAGCTGCCAGGATCAGGGACATTCCCGGGACACCAGCCCCGGAGCCTGTTTTCAAAAAAAGGCCACACATGCATCGGATTCACCGTTTCCCCCTCATTCTGCTGTTCTCTGTTGCCTGCTGTCTGCCCCGCGTTCTGTCCAGCGATGGCCCGTTTGACGGTGCTTTGCCGGTGCCGGCGGATTACGCCACAGGCTTTGCCAGTATCACGGAAGAGCAGTCCCGGGAAGTCCTTCGGACGCTCGTCGACGGTGACATGCGGGGACGCGGCACAGGGCAGGAAGGCTTTCAGAAAGCCGCCGTCTGGGTTTCTGAACAGCTCAAAGCCTGCGGTTTTCAGCCAGCCGGTGAAAACGGCAGCTGGTTTCAGAACATGCCGTTCATTCGCCTGAATACACTCCCTGACCAGTGCCATGTTCACATCGCCGGTCAGCCCTGTGTTGTGGGCACCGACGTCGGCATCAGCACCTGGAACGGTCAATTCAAAGGGCAGCTCAAAGTGGTCCTCGCAAAGCTGGGCGAGCAGCGTCCGGAGATTGCCGATGGCCAGTTTGCAGACTGCCTGGTCGTGGTCCGCGGCCGTCGGCGCTTTTCTGCTGACGATCCCTGGCTGCTCAAAGGCAAACCAGCAGCCGTGCTGCTGGTCGCCGACGGGGGCCAGGTTCGCAACGAAGCCGTGAACCAGACGGAACAGCCTCTGTCTGCATTTCCGGCTGCTTCCGTCGTTCGCACCGCCGCCAATCTCATTGCCACCGCCTGCGGTCAGGATACTCAGTTCTTTCCCGAAGCCGATCCTGCCGAAAGTGCTCTGGTCGTCGCTGATGCTGCCCTCAAAGCCGAATGCAGTCTGGCGATTGAACGCGATCCGATTGATGTCCCGAACGTGATTGGCTGGTATCCCGGCAGTGATCCGGCAGTCAGTCACGAGCACATCTGCATCGGTGCCCACCTCGATCACCTCGGTGTTCAGCGTGGTGAACTCTATCCCGGTGCTGACGACAACGGCTCCGGCTCAGCCGCCATCATCCAGATCGCGCGGGCCCTTCATGCCAATCCCATCAAGCCCCGTCGCAGCGTTCTGTTCATCGCCTTCTGCGCCGAAGAACGCGGGCTGCTCGGTTCACGACACTACGCCCGCACCCCCACCAAACCCCTCGACGACATGCTCTGCATGCTCAACATCGACATGATCGGACGCGACGAAGAACTCCCGAATGAGCCCGCCGAACAGAACAGAAACACCATTCATCTCGTCGGCAGCCAGCTTGAATCCACCGGCTTCCATCAACTGGTGCTCGAGCAGAACAGGCATGTGGGCTTTGTCTTCGAATACGACGAAGAACAGACCGTGGCCTACCGCAGCGATCAGGCATCCTTTGCCGACAAAGGCATCCCCGTGTCCTTCCTCTTTGGCGGCTTCAACCCCTACTATCACAAAACCACCGACACACTGGATGGCATTAATTTCTCCAAAATCGCCAATGCCGCGCGTCTGAATTACCTTGTGCTGATGCGGGCCGCGGAAAACGGACGCTTCACGAAGGACGTGAAGGCTGCTGCAGACCGGAAACAGTAAATTGGTGCCCCTATGTCCTGGCCCAGAGTCTCTGCACTGCGGACCGCCGAACAGTTTTCCGGGCGGCTGCGGACACTCGGCATCCAACTGCCTTTTGATGACGTGCTGCAAAGCGGCCCCTCAAGTCCGCTCGCACAGCCGCTCACCAGCACCTGCGGTCCCATCGGAAATCGCTGGTGCATTCTTCCCATGGAGGGCTGGGACGGAACCCTCGATGGACGCCCCACAGAACTCACACGCCGCCGCTGGACCCGCTTCGGGCTCAGCGGCGCTAAACTCATGTGGGGCTGCGAAGCGGTCGCCGTGCGGTTTGACGGCCGAGCCAACCCGAACCAACTCGTCATGTGCGAAGAAAACCTCGCAGACCTCGCAAACCTCAGACAACTTCTCGTCGACACCCACGCCTCCGCCTTCGGGAACACCTCCGACCTGCTCGTCGGCCTCCAGCTCACACATTCCGGACGATTCGCACGCCCCTGCCCCGGAAAACCTCTGCAGCCTGCCATCGCCTGGCGACATCCTGTGCTTGATCCTCGCTTTGGTATCCATTCCGACAGCCAGGTGCTCAGCGACGATGACCTGAGACGACTCATTGACGACTTTATCCGTGCAGCCGTTCAGGCCCGGAAGGCCGGGTTTACCTGGGTCGATATCAAGCACTGCCACGGTTATCTCGGGCATGAAATTCTCTCCGGCTTCGACCGGCCAGGTGACTTCGGTGGCAGCTTCACAAACCGCACCCGATTTCTTCGCGAAATCTGCTCCGGCATCCGCGCAGCCGCTCCCGGTCTTGGTATCGGAGTGCGTCTCAGCGTGTTCGATTTTGTCCCCTTCCAGCCCGGCAATGATGCAGATCACACCGGAGTGCCATCCATGTCCGGACCTTATCCCTGGGCATTCGGGGGGGACGGCACCGGGCACGGGATGGATCCGACAGAACCCCTGTGTTTCCTCCGGCTGCTGGTCGAACTGGGAATTGACCTGTTCTGCTCCACCTGCGGCAGCCCCTACTATAACCCCCACATCCAGCGTCCAGCCCTGTTTCCCCCAAGCGACGGATATCAGCCGCCCGAAGACCCCCTCGTGGGCGTGGCTCGGCAGATTCAGGCGACCGCACTGCTCAAACGCGAAGTCCCCGAACTCATCACGGTAGGCTCCGGGTATTCGTACCTGCAGGAGTGGCTGCCGAATGTCGGACAGGCAGTCGTGCGACTTGGCATGGCCGATTCCATCGGCCTCGGACGCATGGTGCTCTCCTGGCCGGAACTGCCGGCAGACACGCTGGCCGGCAAACCACTCCAGCGAAAGCTCATCTGCCGCACTTTCAGTGACTGCACCACCGCACCTCGAAATGGATTGGTCTCAGGCTGCTATCCGCTCGACACCTTCTATAAAGCTCGTCCCGAACGCGAGCGTCTGGCGGCCTGCAAACCGCGAACCAGATCTGTTGTGGATGAATGAAGCTGACGGGAGCTGTCTCTGCGGTCATCAGGGATGAGCCATCAAGAGAGGCCTGAGTGCCAGCCATCAGGCCTTCAGGCTGATCAGCAGGATCGCCAGCAGCAGACGGGAGCGGTAATCGCGTTTCCGACAGGTCTCCGTCGACACCCCCAGCTTTGCTGCCACCTCCTGCAGTGGCAGATTTTCAAAATAACGCAGCCGCAGCAGACAGCGATCCTGTTCGCCAAGTTTTTCGAGGCAGTGGTTAAGGCGGGCTGCCTGTTCCGTGGTTTCCAGTAACGCAGCTGCGCTGGGGTTCCGAGCGATCATCGCAGCAAGCGGATCTCTGCCGGTTTCTTCGGTCTCGATCGAGACTTCCCGTCGGGGATCCCGCCGCTGGGCATCGAGGTGTCGTCGCTGCAGGCCACAGAGCCGCCGCCGCACGACTGTGCGAAGCCAGCCCTGAAAGCGGGCGGCAGGCAGCTCCATGAGTTCCTGCACATCAGGCGGGCAATGCAGTTCGACTTCCTGGAGCACATCCTCGGCATCCATCCGCCGCCGCAGAGCTGTTGAAAGGGATCGATCAATCAGCCGCAGCATGGGACGCCGATACTTTTCCACACGCAGACAAAACGCTTCGTGATCCGTCATGGCACACCCTTTCACCGAATCGATGACACGTTGTCCGGACCCACCACAGGCTTGAGCAGTTCCGGTCCGGTGTTAACTGGCGAAAACGCGGGCTCAGTGCGCGGAAAAGTCTCAGGATTCCAGTGAAAAGGGAGAAACAGCGCGGCAGGATGCCGCCGGTGATGCAGGGCGAGGGAGGAAAGAGGAAACGTCGAGGAACGAGTTGGCGTGGGCATTCTGTGGCCAACTTCAGGAACCGCGACAGCGATTCCTTCCCTCAGACACCACATTCCTGAATGAGCCGCTGAATGGTGGCTGTGGTTTGGCTGACGGGGACGCGGAGAGTGTCAGGGGAACGCCGCCATTTGACTTCTGTGATGCCGTCGGCCAGACCTTTTCCGCCAACTGTGATGCGGAGAGGGATGCCGATGAGGTCGGCGTCCTTGAATTTGAAACCTGGTCGCTGGTCCCGATCGTCCATCAACACGTCGATGCCGGCATCGCTGAGCTGTCCATAGAGCTCGTTTGCAACCTGCATCACCTGAGGATCGGTAACGTTGAGGGGAATGAGCTGAACAGTGTAGGGAGCGGTCTGGAGGGGCCAGATGATCCCATTTTCGTCGTGGCAGGTTTCGACAATGGACGCGACGACTCGGGTGACACCAATACCGTAGCATCCCATGATGATCGGGTGCGACTGTTCCTGTGCATCCACATAGGAAGCCTGCAGAGAAACACTGTATTTGGTACCAAGTTTAAAGACGTGCCCGACTTCGATGCCGTGGACCATCTGCAGAGTGCCGGCGCACCTGGGGCAGGGATCGCCACTGTCAGCATTCCGGAGGTCAAACGTAGCTGAAACCGGGAAGTGGAGTCCGGGAATGACACCGGTCAAATGAGCATCCCGTTCGTTGGCCCCGATCACTGCGGAGGCAATCAGGGCGGCGTCATGATCCACAAGGTATGGACACTGAAGGCCAATGGGGCCGGCGAAACCCACCGGAGCGCCGGTGACTTTGAGAATGGTGGCCTCATCAGCCAGTTCAACGGATGCGGCATTGGCAGCGCGTCGAATCTTGCCTTCGTTCGCGGTGTGGTCTCCACGGAGCAGAACGGCAGTGGGCTGACCATCAACTTTGTAGATCAGAGTTTTGATGAAGCTTTGGGGGCTGGTTTTGAGGAGTCGGCTGACCTGTTCGATACTGCCGGCCTGGGGAGTATCGACTTTAAGCGGAGCAGGAGCGTCGGTGGGTGGGGCAGGGAGCCGTGAACTGCGCCCGGTATCAGCCCGTTCCTGATTGGCCGCGTAACCGCAGGCCGGACAGTGGATCACGAAGTCCTCGCCGTTGCTGGCAGGGACCATGAATTCGTGCGAGGCGTCTCCGCCGATGGGGCCACTCTCGGCTTCGACGGGCAGATATTTGAGCCCACAGCGTTCGAAGATTCGGCAGTAGGCCTGATACATCGCGTCGTAGGCGGCATTGAGCTGTTCGAGGGAGGTACCAAAGCTGTAGGCATCCTTCATGAGAAATTCGCTGGTGCGGAGGACACCGAAACGCGGCCGCTCTTCATTGCGGAACTTGGTTTGAATCTGATAGAGGGTGATGGGCAGCTGGCGGTAGCTGCCGACGTGTTTGGCGATCAGGTCAGTGATCACCTCTTCGTGGGTTGGGCCAAGCGCGAAGTGCAGACGACGGTCACCACGACGGGCTTCGAAGTTGAAGAGCACATTCCCGAAGGCTTCCCGACGCCCGGTACGTTCGAAGATTTCAATGGGCTGGAGCGCCGGCATGAAGAGCTCGATGGCCCCGGCACGGTCCATTTCCTGCCGGACAATTTCAGAGACTTTGCGAACGGAGCGGTAGCCGAGGGGCAGCCACGTGTAGGCACCGGCCATGAGCTGACGAATGAGCCCCGCGCGGAGCATCAGCTGGTGACTGGGCACTTCAGCCTCGGCAGGAACTTCCTTCATGGTCGGGATGAATGTCTGTGACCAGCGCATGGCATACCTGAACGAACAGAAAACATGGGAGGGCAGGTGAAAAGGATTCCGGGTGCGGATGCTAACAAGTTTTTCGATTGCTCACAGATCAGATTTCCGGGAGCGAGTGCGTGAGAGGTGTGAAGGGCACGCAGAGGTGGGCGAAGTGCGGCTGATTGTTGCAATTTCTCTGTAAAAACCCGGGATTTCATGGGGGTCCGGGCTGGATGGTACCTGAGTTTTTAAGTTCTCGAATGGATTGCCTGTACGACAGCAGATGCAGCTCGGTGTCCCGCCCCGCGCGAAGAGTTTACCGTCCTGCTGCTGCTGTCGCATTTTGTCGGCGACGTACCGTGCAGCGGCGCCCCGCGCACTGCTCATCCCACCGTGTCTTCCACTGGCGTCTGTACGAACACTCCCCACAGCACCGCAGCTGTGATCAGCACACCGCAGTTAATCAGGAAGATGGGATCCCACTGATCGCGTCCGGAGAGTCCCTGCCTGGCGAAGTGGTCGGCGAGGGCACCAACAAGGAACTGCGATGACAGGGCGCCGAAAACACCGACGGAATTCATCAACCCAAACAGGGCTCCGACATGGCGACCGCTGATCTGAATCGCACAGCTCCACCAGAGTGACTGTGTCGCCTGGGTGAAGAAGCAGGAGAGTCCGGTCAGGGAAACGGCGAGGATGACATTTTCCTGCTGGAGGGCGAGGTACAGCAGTGCAGCTGCGGTGAGGAAGCAGAAGCTGCCGTGCAGGCGCTGCCCGAGCGGAGATTTGGCGGCCCCGGTGATATCGAGGCTCCAGCCACCGACGAGGGTTCCCAGGGCAGCACAGGCAAGAACAACGGAGGACAGCAGTCCGGCCTGGGACGGTCCAAGCCCCCGCGCGGCCTCGAGGTATTTCAGAAACCATGAGAAATAGATGTAGCTGTTGAATGAGGCGCAGATCATGATCAGGCTCAGCAGGATCACACTGATGCTGCTGACCACCGCCGCCCAGGGAATAGCGGCATGCTGACTGCTGGCAGCAGCAGTGCTGCGGCGGATGTGGCTGAGCTCTGCAGCGCTGACTCGACTGTGATCTTCCGGTTCATCACGAAACCAGGCATAGAAGCCGACAGCCCATGCAAATCCCAGCACTCCGAAGACACCAAATGCAGACCTCCAGCCGACCGTCAGAATCAGCCATGAGGCGAGGAAGGGCGAGAGTGCTCCGCCGGCCTGCGACGCGGCGAGGAGTATGCCCTGAACGCGTCCGCGTTCCTGTGTCGGGAACCAGCGGGAAACAACGCGGGCTGCGTTTGGAAAAGCGCCCGCTTCCCCGGCACCGAAGAGAAACCGCACAAGGATCAGCGAGTACAGTCCGGTACAGAGTCCGGTGAGCACGGTGAAGGCGGACCACCAGATGGAGATGCGAGTGAGAACTCGACGGGGCCCAATGCGGTCTCCCCAGCGTCCGGTAGGAATTTCGAAAATTCCGTAAGCGAGCGTAAAGGCCATGAGCACATAGCTGACCTGGGTATTGGTGAGCCCCAGTTCGGCCTGCATGGGTGTAATGGCGGCCGAGATGCAGATGCGGTCGATGTAGAGGATCCCGGAAAGAGCGCAGAGCCAGGTGAGGACGAGCCAGCGCACGCCGCTGGCCGCTGGTGCCGGATCCGGAGATTCCGGGCCCGCGAGCGTTGCGAAGGGATTGGACATGGCAGGAGTCCTGTTGGAAGGCGGGCGGTATCAGAACAGGGATCGCTGGCGGGCGGCGTTCGCCGCTTCCTGCTCACCGGGAAAACACGGGAGGGGTTCGAGTTCACTGAAACGGGCTGCAATGGAGTGGTGCAGGCGACGGGCAAATTCCGGGGCGAAGCGGTCATCGGGAGCATGGGTGAAGACAAATGGCTGGAGTCCCTCGCGAATCCAGCCGGCAATGATCGCCGCCCATTCGTCCATCCACGGCTGCACGTCATCCAGCTGATTGCGACCGATAAAACGCAGGAATGGGTGCCTCGCAGTGACGGTCTGTCGGAGCGGAGTGCGGGGTTTGCGAGTTTGCGAGACGGCTTCGATGTCATCGGCCGGCGGGCGGGAATAGAGTGGCCGACTGTCGAAGATGACCCAGTCGATGGAAAGTTCGCGGAGCAGCTGCGTGAGCCAGCGTTCGCGGGGCCCGGAATCAAACCAGTCGGAGTGGCGTGCTTCGAGTGCCCACGGGAGGTGGCGTGGAAGTGACTGGAGCAGCTGTTCGAGAGCACTGGATTCGGCAGCCGTGAAATTCGGGGGCAACTGGAGGAAGGAGGGGCCGAGGGTGTTTTTCTCAAGCAGTGCTTCTGCGGCCTGAATGAACTGCTGCAGGGGCGCCGCGGCATTGACAAGCCTGAGATCATGGGTGATCTGCCGCGGCACCTTCAGACTGAAGCGGAAGCCAGGGACGACGGAAGACGCCCAGCGGCGGATTGTTTCCAGAGGTGGCAGGGCGTAGAAGGTGCTGTTGCATTCCACGGTCTGGAAGACGCTGGAGTATTGCTGCAGCCATGCATCACGAGGTGCCTTTGCGCGGTAGAGGCTGCCGCGCCAGTGCTCGCAGGCCCAGACAGGGCAGCCGATGCACAGTGTGGCGGGCTGAGATTGAGAATCGCCTTTCACGTGGAGCGAGCTCCGGGCTGAAGAGAACGCGAGCGTGGGAATCCGGTGCAAACAGGAGTGCCGCGGATTCCCTCGGTGTCAGGCGGCCGAGCGGTCTTCGGGATCTGCATCGGCGTCGACGGGGGTTTCAGCGATCGCAGGCAGTCTACGCTCTCGACGCAGGCTTTCCCAGGCAGGCAGATCTTCCAGCTGTCGCAGGCCGTAGGCGGCAAGAAACTGGCGTGTGGTTTCGTAGAGGAAGGGGCGTCCGAGGGAGTCATCTTCGCCAGCGATGCGAATAAGCTGGCGGTCGAGCAGCTGGCGAATCATCTCGGCCGACTGGACCCCGCGGATGGCTTCCACGTCCGCGCGCGTCACTGGCTGCTGGTAGGCGATGATGGTGAGTGTTTCCAGCATCGGGGGGGAAAGACGAAGCCTGGCCTGCCGCTGATGGAGTCGATCGAGCCATGGGGCCAGAGACGCACGAGTCATCAGAACAAAGCCAGCCGCCGTTTCTTCGATGCGAAACGCTGAGCGGCTCCGATCATAGTGTTCGTTGAGGATCACAGTCAGCTGCCGAACTTCAACCGGATCAGCAAGATTCGCTGCGTGTACGAGTTTTTTCGCGGAGGCAGGGCCCTCGGCTATGAGCAGTGCAGCTTCGAGACGAGCCATGCGATCGGTTCGCAGCAAGCCACCGTCAGGGAGCGGACGGGCGGTGACCGACGATTGTGCGGAGGGGCTTCGCTGCCGGAAACGGTACCATTCGGAGCGTTCCGCTGAATGGGCCGCGATCGGATGGGTGTGAGCTGACCAGGGAGCGATAAGTTGGCGACGGCAGTGGAGCATGGCAGGAAAGCCGTCAGCGGGAAGTGGCTGTTTGTCGTCGCCAGGCAGTGACCTGCTCCAGCACATTTCCGGCGCATTCAGCACGCGTTTGCCCCACAGCTTCGAAGCGATAGACGGTGAGTTCTGTCTGACCACGGAAGAAGGCTGCAAAACCCACCGGCGTGCGATCCCCGGCATCGAACCACAGGGTGCGAATGGAGCCAAGTGCGTTAAGCTGCTGGACAAGCCTCTGAGCGGAGGAATTATCCAGGTCGGAGCGGGGACCGGAACCAGGGTTTGGCGCAGTTGCCTGCGGAGCTGAGTCGGTTTTCTGAAACGGGTCGGTGCCAGCATGCGGGGGAGCGTCGGTGGTGGAGTCGGCGCGGACGTCTTCCGGGGCCCCTCTGGATTCGGGCGACCGTTTCACGGCGTCGTTGCCGAAGATGGCATTGATGTCCACATCATCAGAATTCTCCGACACAGAATCGGTGGAGGGCCTGCCGGAAAAGTCATCGGGAAAACCAAGCTCATCAGCAGAGAGGCCGTGTTCAGAATCGCTGGCGGAATCGTCTGCCGCGAGGTTCTGTGAAGAGACGGAGGACGCAGGGTTTGGGGGGCGCAGCAACGCCATTGCCGGCACGATGATGAGCGGCAGCGTCATAAGGAGCGTTGAGAATAAGCCGCTTCGAGAGGAATCCATTCCCGCGACTCCGATGGGGCAGTGTGTCTGCACAGCAATCCGGCAGATCCTGCCAGAGTTTAGGAAAGGTCCCGGATTCCTACAATTGCACTTTTTGTCCTGCGCGCTGACGCGAAGAATTGGTAGAATTTGCCACGGGAGATGGGTTTTCGGCAGGATTTTGAATTTCAGTCCGGTCGCAGTGCGAATTCCTGTTCCGATCCATGGTCGTTCGGCGATGCTAAAACAGGGCAATGGCAGCCCAGGAGGATTCACATGGACGCTTTAAGATCCGCATCGCAGTCAATCCAGGTTTGTCGGACCATCCATCGTCGGCAAGTGCTTCAGGGTCTTTCTGCCGGGCTGGTGGCTGGCTGCCTGCACAGCGTTTCAGCAGACGAAGGCAACGGACAGCATCCGCTGGTCCCGGCTATCCGCATTGCTCGGCAATGTGCCGGCCAGATTGCAACGCTCGCCGGCTATTCCTGCAATTTCGCCAAGAAGGAAGTCGTGGACAACCACCTTGTTGAGCAGAAGATGCGGCTCAAGATTCGGCACAAGCCATTCAGCGTCTACATGTACTTTGAGGAACCAAAGGCGGGACGCGAGGTGATTTTTGTGGAAGGCCGCAATGACAACAGGCTGCAGGTTCACGAAACTGGTCTCGCGTCGCTGATTGGCACGCTGTCGCTCTCCCCTGAAGATCCGCGTGTGATGTCCGAGAACAGGCACCCAATCACCAAAGCCGGAATCCTGCGGACCCTGGAAGCACAGATTGCCATCTGGGAATCAGAAATGAAATACGGAGAAGTCAGCGTCAAATACCTTCAGGATGTCAAAATCGGCGACCTCTCCTGTCGCGTTGTCGAAAGCAGTCATCCCGAACCCCGGCGGCAATTTGCATTTCAGAAAACGCGTCTGTGGATTGACGTCAGGAGTGGTTATCCGGTGCGACTGCAGCAGTTTGCGTTTCCCAAAAAACCAGGGACGTCAGGTCCGATTGTTGAAGACTATGCATTCACAGAACTCATCACAGACGTGAAACTCACCGACCGAGACTTCGACGTATCGAATCCCGATTACAACTTCTAGCCGACAGAACGGGCTGTGCCGGTTTTTTCGGGGATGACAGTGCTCCTGATTGCAGAGCCTCCCCGTGAGATGATGAAACGCCATAAACGGGGCAATCCGGGCTGTTTTCATTTCATCTCCTGTGTTGACGCCCGTCAGCCCGGTTACGTCAGAAAGGCAAGTATCCGGGGTGCGGCCGATGTCAATTGGCAGGTGCAGCCCCGGTGCGTTCCTGATGCGGTATTGGCCGCGCGGGCACGCACCGTTACCACGGGATTGACATCCCCCGCACGCCCATTTTTTGACGGCGCCGCGGTCAAAAAACAGAGCAGCAGAATGGAGAGAGTCGAGAGTCGACTCTCGACTTTTTTCGTTCTCCTGCGGTCTCCTCTCCACTGCCTACCCTCTTACCCTCACCACTTCCCACTTACGCCTCGCAGAAATCTTCGCCCGCGGACTCCTGTCC
>JBJTOM010000448.1:0-17445 GCA_046074585.1 Planctomycetota bacterium
GGAGTCGCCGTCCACGGAGGATGCATGCCTGCGGTACGACTCAACTTGAAGTCACCATGCGGGAATAAAGCGGCCCGCCGTTGGGGCTGCCGTTGCAGATCGCTGGTCAGGGCGAGGGTGGGATAGTGAAACGGTATTGAGAACACATGATTTCGTACTTTGGATCGGCTCCACCGTGACAAGGCGTGCAGTGGATGTCAATCCCCAGGTAACGGTGCGTGTCAGCGCGGCCAGAACCCCATCAGGAACGCACCAAAGCCTGACCGGCCGATTGAGATCGACCGCACGCCACAGGACGGTTTTTGTGGACGATAGCGGGGGGATTGAAACATCCCAGCTTGTTCATTTCAGCGCCGTTTCACGATCCCAGGGCGAAGCTCCTGCTGAGCCGCATCTCTGCCGCGAGCATTGAACCAATCCGCGCAGCTCTGCCAACCCACAGCAGAGGTTCACACCGCGGTCCGGTACCTGACGGCCCTTCACTGTGGTTCCTGACTGCAACCCGGCACGGGGCCCGCATGGCATCGGGGAACCCTTGAAAACACGGGGCCTATGAGGGAATAATCGAGAGCAGCCCTTAAGGGCCCGGGGCCTCATGGATGCGCAGCCTGGCTTTTCTCCCTGGTTGACAGAACTGGCCTTTTCTCTCCAGCCAGCGACCTCAAAATCGTCCTCCGATTTTCAATAACTCTCCACAGGCCAAACTCTGAGTCCCGTCGGAACAGTACACGGTGACAACCGCAGGCGAACGAAGAAAGTGGAGAGTCTCCTCTCTCCCTGCTCCTGTCAGCTGCCCTGTTTTTGACGGCGGGTGCCGTCAAAAAATCACGGTGTATACCCCAGATTCGGTGCCAGCCAGCGTTCTGTTTCCACCACGCTTTGCCCCATGCGTGCGGCATAGTTTTCCAGCTGATCCTTTGTAATGCGATCCACACTGAAATACCTGGACTGTGGCAAACTGAAGTACAGACCGCTGACGGAAGCGGCCGGCCACATGGCGAAGCTGGACGTCAGGGTCATTCCGGCATTCTGATCAGCTTCAAGCAGCTTCCACAGGGCCCCTTTGGGGACATGGTCCGGGCAGGATCCGTACCCAAAGGCGGGGCGGATTCCCTGGTACTCTTCGTCGATCAACTGTTCATTCGTAAAGTTTTCGTGGTTGCCATAATTCCAGTCTCTGCGGGCCTGCAGGTGCAGTCGTTCGGCGAAGGCTTCGGCAAATCGGTCGGCGAGGGCCTTGACCATGATGGCACGATAGTCGTCCCCGTCGGCCTCCAGCTCCCTGGCGATTTCATCACAGCCGTGACCGGCGGTCAGAGCGAAGGCGCCCAGAAAGTCGACAACGCCGGAATCCATCGGTGCGATGTAGTCTGCCAGCGAACGGAAGTCCCGCTGACCGACGCGTTCCCACTGCTGCCGCAGCATGGGGAAGCGCATGAGTTCCTGTGAGCGGTCTTCGCTGGTCCAGAGGACGATGTCGTCACCGTCGGAGTTGGCTGGCCAGAATCCGTAGACGGCGCGGGCCCGAAGACGCTGCCCGGACAGCAGTCCGGTGAGTTCCCGCTGGGCATCCTCGAAGAGTTTTCGGGCTTCTTCACCGACGACGGGGTCGTTGAGAATCTTCGGGTATTTGCCGATGAGCTGCCAGGAGCTGAAGAACGGTGACCAGTCGATGAAGGGCACCAGTTCTTCGAGTGGCATATCGTCCACCACGCGCAGGCCGGTGAATTCCGGGCGGGGCGGGCTGTAATTCTTCCAGTCAGGGCGGAAACGCCGGGCCAACGCCTGTTCATAGGGCACCAGTGTCTGCTGCTGCCGCAGATCAAAGGCGGCGCGGTCGCGGACCTGAGCAGCCGTGTTGGTTGCCGAGAAGGCCGGCCGACGGTCCGCATCCAGGAGCGCTTCGACAACGCCCACAGAGAGCGATGCGTCACCGACGTGGACCACGGGCTGGGAATACACCGGAGCGATCTTCACTGCGGTGTGTCGGGCACTGGTGGTGGCGCCGCCGATGAGCAGTGGAGTGGTGAAGCCCTGGTCCTGCATCGAACGAGCCACGGTGATCATTTCTTCCAGCGAAGGCGTAATCAGTCCGCTGAGCCCGATGATATCCGCATTGTGCCTGCGAGCCTCGTCAAGGATTTTTTCGCAGGGCACCATCACGCCCAGATCGATCACGCGAAAGTTATTGCAGCGGAGCACCACCGCGACAATATTCTTGCCGATATCGTGAACGTCGCCCTTGACGGTCGCGATCAGGAATGTGCCACGATGGCTGTCACTGGCCGTTTGTCCGGACGTCTGCCCGGCGGCAGCAAGTCTGACGGCGTCTTCGCGGGTGCCGGTGAACAGGCCGGCAGGGCTGAAGCAGTGAGTTTGGTTGAGTGATTTTGCTGCCTTCTCGGCCTCCATGAAGGGTTCCAGCCACGCCACGGACTTCTTCATCACGCGCGCGGACTTGACCACCTGGGGCAGAAACATCTTGCCGGCCCCGAAGAGTTCTCCGATGACGTTCATGCCATCCATGAGCGGTCCCTGGATGATATCCAGCGGACGGCCGTACTTGAGCCGGGCTTCTTCGGTATCCTGATCGATGTAGTCCGTGAGTCCCTTCAGCAGGGCGTGCTTCAACCGGTCCTCGACACTCCCGCTGCGCCATTCATCCGCACGGCGACGACCGCCGTCGGAGCGGTTTTTGACGGTTTCGGCGTATTCGATGAGCCGTTCTGTGGCGTCGGGGCGGCGATTGAGCAGCACGTCTTCGATATAGCGGAGCAGATCGCGGTCAATTTCTTCGTAGACTTCCAGCTGAGCCGGATTGACGATGCCCATGTCCAGCCCGGCCTGAATGGCATGGTACAGAAACGCGGCATTCATCGCCTCACGAACAACTTCGTTGCCGCGAAACGCGAAGGAAACGTTGCTGACGCCTCCGGACGTGCGGGCACCCGGGCAGAGCTGCCTGATCTGCCGCACCGCCTCAATGAATTCCACTGCATAGTTCGCATGCTCTTCCATCCCTGTGCCCACAGTCAGAATGTTGGCATCAAAGATGATGTCTTCCGGCGGGAACCCGGCGTGTTGCGTGAGCAGTTTGAAGGCGCGGCAGCAGATGCGAACCTTTTCCTCACAGGTCACCGCCTGACCCGTTTCGTCGAAGGCCATCACGATCACGGCTGCCCCGTAACGCCGAATGAGCCGCGCCTGATGCAGAAATTTCTCTTCGCCCTCCTTCAGCGAAATGCTGTTGACGATGCCCTTGCCCTGGCAGCACTTCAGGCCGGCTTCGATGACAGCCCAGTCAGAGCTGTCGATCATTACCGGAACCTTGATGTTTTCGTCATGGAGCAGCCAGAGGAAACGTTCCATGCACCTGGGGCCATCCAGCAGCCCCTCGTCCATGTTCACGTCAATCACATTTGCGCCACCCTCCACCTGCTCACGCGCAATACTGATCGCTTCATCGTACTTTTCTTCGCGAATCAGCCGCGCGAACTTGCGGGAACCAGTGACGTTGGTGCGTTCGCCCACGTTCATAAAACGCGATTCCGGACGCAGGGCTACGTAGTCAAAGCCGGAATAGGTCGACAAAGCCGGGCGCGGCGGGAGCGTTCTCGGGGGCAGACCCCGCACCGCTTCCGCCACCTGACGAATGTACTCCGGCGTCGTGCCGCAGCAGCCACCCACGATGTTGAGCAGTCCGGCTTTGGCGCAGCTGTGCAGCACCGCAGCAAACTCGCCCGCGGAACTGTCAAAACCGCCCATACCATCCGGCATGCCGGCGTTGGGGTAACAGCAGATGTGCGCCGGGCACATGGCGGAAAGCGTTTCAAGGTAGGGGCGAATCTGCTTCGGACCCAAAGCACAGTTGAAGCCCACACTCAACGCCGGAAAGTGCTCGATCGACGTGTGAAACGCCTCGACAGACTGTCCCAGCAGCGTCACCCCGCCCGTAAACACCGTTCCGGAAATCATCACCGGGATTTCACGCCCCAGCTGCTCAAACACCTGTTGAATCGCAAACAGACAGGCCTTCATGTTGAGCGTGTCAAAGCTGGTTTCCGGCAGCAGCAGATCACAGCCGCCGTCCATCAACCCCCGAATCTGCTCGGCATAAGACGCCACCATCTGGTCGAATGTAAACGGCCGCGTTCCCGGGCGGTCCGCATTCATCGAAAGCTGGACCTTCGTGGGACCAATACTCCCCGCGACATACCGCGGACGCTGCGGGTCCTGGAACGTGAACCGATCCGCGGCCGCGCGCGCCAGCTCTGCACCGGTTTTGTTGATTTCATACGTCAGATGTGCCAGATGAAACTCCTCCAGCGACACGATGTTGGCGTTGAAGGTGTCCGTCTCGATGATGTCCGCACCCGCATCAAGGTACTGTTCGTGAATCCCCGTGATCATCCGGGGCTGAGTGAGCACCAGCAGGTCAGTGGCATTCTTCACGTCTATCGGGTGGTCCTTCAACCGCTCCCCGCGATAAAATGCCTCGTCCGGCTGCGCCGACATAATGAGCGCACCCATGGAGCCGTCAATGATCAGAATACGCTGGCTGAGCAGCTCGCGGATGTCGGGACGCCGGATGTTCATGCAGATAATCGGCTGGCTGGCGGGAGGAGCAGGGAATGGGGAATCGACTGAGAGTCTAGGCCATGCCTCCCCGACTGTCACCCGGAAGGTGAGATATTCTTGACCGCCTGTTCGTAAACTGCCCCACATTCGATGAACAGCCAAAACATCAAAAAATCCGGGATTCTCCCTTGCGTCTCCCCGCAGTCGTGGGGATATTCGGCAACGCAGGTCCAGTTGCTCGCTGCCGGCGGCCATTCTGCCTCCCTGATTTTCCGAACTCCCGCCCGCACAATCCACATCGCTGACCCCCACACCACCCCTGCCCCAGGAACTTCCTTCATCACACTGCATGCTGTGACACGATGAACCCATCAGCCGAGGTCGGCTCGCAAATTCCCACCGGCCACGAAATCTTCCTGGATGCACTGGAAATCATCGACGACCGTGCCCGCGCCGAATTTCTCCGCGTCGCCTGCAGGGGCCATGCCGAATTGCAGCACCAGGTCGAAACCCTCCTGCAGCATCATTCCCGCGCCGGTCAGTTTCTCGAAACCCCGCTGCTCCACCGCGAACACGTCTGCAGCCTGATCCTCGAAACTCCGACACTGGCCGGAACCCGATTCGATGATCGTTATCGCCTCCTGAAACTCCTCGGAACCGGCGGGATGGGACAGGTGTGGCTCGCCGAACAACTCATGGCAGAGAATCGGCATGTGGCCGTCAAACTGCTCCATCCCGGAGCCGACTCAGGGCGGTCGCTGCCCCGCTTCCGAGCCGAACTGCAGGTGCTCACGCGACTGCATCATCCGCACATCGCCTCCGTTCACGATGGCGGAATGACTCAGCACGGCCTGCCATTTTTCGTTATGGAATTTGTGAACGGAAAACCGCTCTGCGAATACTGCGATACCCACCAACTGTCGCTCAAAGCCCGCCTGAAGCTGTTCATCATCATCTGCCGCGCAGTGCACTACGCGCATGAGCAGGGTGTGATCCACCGGGATCTCAAGCCCGGCAATCTCCTGATCGAAGACCTCGCCGGACACCCCACCCCCCGCGTTATCGACTTTGGTCTGGCCCGACTGATCGACGACTCAAGCCCCGCCAATGAGCGGCTCACCGAACATGGCTGGTACCTGGGAACGCCGGAATACATGTCTCCCGAACAGATGACCGCCAGCGTCGCCAGTCTGGATCCGCGCGCGGACGTGTATTCGCTGGGAGTCATTCTGTTTGAACTGCTCACCGGGCAAACTCCGTTTCGCTGCGTTTCCCGGGAACCAGCAGCGCTCCCGGATTTCTTCACCACAGTGCGGCTGACGGATCCGCCACAAGCCAGTGCAGCAGCCGCCGCAGCAAAGTCCGAAGACGCTGCTGCGGCTCGCAGTCTTTCCCGACAGGCCCTCGCCACCAGACTCGCCGGTGACCTCGACTGGATCACCCTCAAAGCACTCGACAAATCCCCATCCGCACGCTACGCCTCCGCAGCCGACCTCGCCTCGGACATCGAACGGCATCTCAACAGTCAACCAGTCTCCGCTCATCCACCCGATGTCCTCTACCGCCTGCGAAAACACTGGTCCCGCCATCGCGCCATCGCTGCAAACATCGCTGTGTCCCTGGTCGCGCTGATTGCCGTTCTGGCCTTCGGGACGTGGGCGCAGCTGGTGCAACTGCAAACCGGCGAAGCTCGTGATCGAGCAGCGGATCAGGCAAAAGCCGCCGAGGAAATCGCCCTCGACAAATGGCGCGAATCAGCCGAACTGCAGCGCCGCGTGGCCACACAGCACCACCAGGTCGGACTGCTCCTCCAGGATCTGAAACGTTTTGACGAATCCCACACAGAACTCCAGCAGGCCGCTGAGACCTTCAAACAGCTCATCGATCGATTTCCACTCGATCTCGAACTCAGACGCAGCCTCGCCAATGTCCTTGACAGCCTCGCTATCGGCTGCATCCGGCAGAGAAAACACGGGGAGGCAAAGGGATTCCTCGCAGAAGCACTCAACATCCGCAAACAACTGTCACAAGCCTCGCCGGATCAGCACGAACTCCTTGATGAAATGGCCATCACCCTGCACAATTACGCAACCACGGTGCGGATTTCTGCAGACGGAAGCGAAGTCCTGCCGCTCCACGCACAACTTTACGCCGTGCGAAAAAAACTCCTCACAACAGACCCGCAGAATCTGGTCTACGCCTGGCAGATGGCCTTTGCCTGTACGCTCTACGGAGACGGACTCCTCCAGAAACAGGACATGGATACCGCCGAAAAAGTTCTTGACGATGGACTCCATGCCCTGCAGCAGTTTATGCTGTCGAAGCCCGAAGTCATGCAGCATAAAGAACTGCAGACCAAACTTCTGTCGTCTCTCGCTGAAGTTCACATCTCCCGAAACTGCTGGGATCAGGCTGAACGACTCCTGCGGCAATGCGTTGCAACCAGATCCCCGTATGCCCAGCACCCCGCAACTGGCACCTTTCTCGTCAGGTGCCACACCAGCCTCGCTCGCGTTCTCTGCGAATCGTCACGCCCCGAACAGGCTCGCAAAGAACTCCAGACCGCAGAAGAACTTGTCAATCGACTCCCGGACACCCTCCCCGAAATCGCCGCCACACGACAATCTGTTCAGGACGCATTCCGCATGCTGGCCACTTCCACCCCCGCCCCGATTCCCTGACTCGTCCGTCTCCGCCGCACCCGCCCGTACACAATTGCTGCTTCGGAAAGCACTCTCATGATCTCAATCCCTCTGCCAGATGTCGGGCCAGTCGACTCCACTGCCCCGCCGTCGGAATTGACGATCGCCATGGCCTACAACGAACTCCGCCGCATCGCCCGATATCACCTGCAGCGCCAGGTCCCCGGACAGACACTCGACCCCACCGCCCTCGTCCACGAAGCGTGGATCAAACTGCAGAAGTCCGACGCCGCAGGAATGTGGAAAGATCAAAAACACCTCTGCCGCACAGTCGCTGCCGTCATGTGGCAGATCCTCATTGACCGCAGCCGACGCGCGCAGTCAGAACGGCATGGAGGACACCTGAACCGAACCGATCAGGACCTCCAGCAGATCGCCGCTGACTCCACTCTCGAAGAACTGCAGGCCCTCGCTCCCGCACTCGAAAGACTCTCCACAGAACATCCTCGCCTCGCCGAGATCGTACAAATGCGATTCTTCGCAGGACTCAGCCATGAACAGGTCGCTGAACTGCTGGAAAGTTCCGTCGCCACCGTCCGCCGACAATGGACCCTCGCCCGCACACTCCTGCATTCCTACCTGCAAACCTGACCACTCCACGCATTCTCATTGTGGGGCTGATCAAAAGTACGAAATCAGGTGTCCTGAACATCGTTTCACCATCCCACCTTCGCCCACCCGGAAGCACTCTGAGCCGGAAAGTCAGGCCCATGGGAAGGCAATCCACGGCCACCGTGCGGCTGGCAGGCTGACAATCTTCGAATTGTCCCCTCCGCATCTGGGCAACTCCCCCTCAGCACAGTATCATCTCCAGCCCTCCCTCGCGACGCGATACCGAACCCAACAGGATCACTTCCCATGCCCGGCCACACCTGCTGGTCTCACCCGCTTCGGCTCCGTTTCGGCTTCCCGATGACTGCCCGTCTGCAAACTGGCCTGCTGCTCCTGGCTGGTCTTGTGCTCCCGCACATTGCCACGGCCGATGACCCGCAGCAATTCGACCAGCAGATCGCTCCCCTGCTGGCCGCGCGGTGTCTCGAATGCCATCACGGCACAGACGCTCAGGCCGGGCTGGATCTCAGCAGCCGCACACGTGTGCTCAAGGGAGGCGATTCCGGGCCGGCCATGGTTCCCGGTAACGTCGACGAAAGTCTGCTCCTGCAACGCGTGCTCACAGATGAAATGCCCCCCCAAAAGCCGCTCACAGACGCCGAAAAAACACAGCTTACCAACTGGATTCGCGAAGGGGCCGGCTGGGGCACGGATCCAATTGATCCGTTCCTGCTCAGCACCGACACCCGGGCCGGACGTGACTGGTGGTCCCTGCAAACTCCCAAACCCCCGCAACCGCCCGCAGCATCCCCGTGGGCCACCGGTCCCATCGATGCCTGGATCGAAGCCGGGCTCGCCCGAAACAATCTCACTCCCGCCCCCGAAGCTGACCGCACAACACTCATCCGCAGACTCTCCTTCGACCTGCTCGGGCTCCCCCCTGAACCCGCTGATGTGCAGGCCTTCCTCAGCGATCGCTCCCCCGACGCGTGGCCACGTCTCATCGATCGGCTGCTCGATTCACCACACTACGGCGAACGCTGGGCGCGTCACTGGCTGGATGTGGTTCGCTTTGGAGAAAGCAACGGATTTGAATACGACGAGCCGCGGGATAACTTCTGGCCGTATCGCAACTGGGTCATCGATGCCTTCAACAGCGATCTGCCGTGGGATGAATTTGTGCGGCTGCAGATCGCCGGTGATGTGCTCCATCCCGGCGACCCATCGGCGGCCGCCGCCGCAGGCTTTCTGGTGGCCGGGGCCCACAACACCACATTGCCCTCCAGCGAAAAAATGCGGATGGCCATGGCGCAGGACGAAATGGAAGATCTTGTCGGAGTCGTCGGTCAGACGTTTCTGGGACTTACCATCAACTGCGCTCGCTGCCATGATCATAAGTTCGATCCGATCACGCAGCAGGAATATTATTCCGTGGCCGCCGCTCTGGCCGGAGTGCGGCATGGCGTCCGCAATCTGACTGCACCACTCAGTCCCGCCCGGCAACAGCAGCTTGCAGACAGCCGTGCCCGCCTGCAGTCACTTGAAGCCGCACGAACCGCACTGCTGCAGCCACTGCGCGAACGGCTGATTCGTGAACGCGGCGGTTCTCCGGCTGCGTCCGCGGCCGCTGCAAAACTCCCACAGCCGCTGGCTGCCTGGGAATTCGACGACAACCTCAACGACTCGGCCGGTCAGCTGCATGGCACAGCCCACGGTGCCGCCCGCGTGGAAAACGGCGCTCTGCTGCTCAACGGCACCGATGCCTGGGTCTCCACCGTTCCGCTGCAGACCCCGCTGCAGGAAAAAACTCTGGAAGCGTGGGTTCAGCTGGGAACACTGGAACAGGGTGGCGGCGCTGCCATCAGTGTGCAGACCACCGACGGCGTTGTCTTCGATGCCATCGTCTTCGCAGAACAGGAACCCAGACGCTGGATGGCTGGCAGCAATAATTTTCTTCGCACATCGTCCTTCAACGGCACCGACGAAACACTGGCCAGCAGCCGGATTGTGCACGTGGCAATCGTGTACGCCAAAGACGGCACCATCACGGCCTATCGGGACGGCGAAGTTTATGGCAAGGGCTATCGGCCCGGCGATCTGCAGGCCTATCCCGCCGGTTCCTCACAGGTGCTCTTCGGGCTTCGCCACGGTTCGCCAGGAGGCAATCGTCTGCTGAATGGCCGCATCGAACGCGCCCGACTGTATGCTCGGTCGCTCACCGCCGACGAAGTCGCCACATCGGCGTTTGTCGGAGGCAGCAGCGTCGTACCCGTTTCCGCTGTGCTGGCCGCGATGACCCCTGACCAGCGCACACAGCTGCAGCAGCTGGATCAGCAGCTGGCGACCGAGCGACAGCTGCAGAAAACCATCGAAGAATCACAGGCACAGAGCCTGTACACCTGTGTCCCCGGTGACCCGGGAATCACCCATGTGCTCCACCGTGGCGACGTGTCGCAGCCGCGCGAGGTGGTGCGTCCCGCAGGACTGCAGACGCTCGCCGGCGTCCCCGCCGACTTTGAACTCGCAGCCAACGCAGCCGACGCCGACCGCCGTCGAAAACTGGCCGAATGGATCACGCACCCCGAAAGCCCGCTCTTCGCCCGCGTGGCCGTCAATCGCATCTGGCAGGCACACTTCGGTCAGGGCCTCGTAGCAACGCCAGGGGACTTTGGTTTCAGCGGTGGCCAGCCCAGCCACCCGGAACTGCTGGACTGGCTGGCCCTGAAATTCCGTGAGAGCGGTTATCGGGTGAAAACACTGCATCGGCTCATTCTGACATCCGCCGCCTGGCGCCAGTCCTCCGCCTGGCGCCCCGCAGCCGCTCAGGTCGACAGCGAAAACCGCCTCCTCTGGCGACGAACCCCGCAGCGACTGGAGGCCGAAGCACTCCGCGATGCACTGCTCGCCGTCACCGGACGACTCGATCGCACCGTCGGTGGCCAGGGCTATCGCGACCTGCGGCACTTCAAGTTCAAAGGCAGCAACTTCTATGAGTCGCTCGTGGAATCCACCGAAGCCCAGGCCGGTGCCGGCGTCTGGAGACGAACGATCTACCGGTTCGCTCCACGCGGCGGTCGCAATTCCTTCCTCGACACCTTTGACTGCCCGGACCCCTCCGCAGCCGCACAAAAACGCGCCTCCACCACCACTCCCCTGCAGGCTCTCGCTCTGCTGAACAACGATCTGACATTTGAAATGTCCGCAGCACTCGCAGAACGCGTCATCAAAGAGGGCGCAGACTCGCCCGAAAAACAGATCCAGACCGTGCTGCAGCTCGCACTGTCCCGCACCGCAGCCGCCACCGAGCTCGAAGCCGACGCCGCTTTTGTCAGACAGCACGGACTGCCCGCATGGTGCCGCGTACTGCTCAACAGCAACGACTTCCTCTACATCCCCTGACCACCCTCTGATCAGACCACCGCGCAGCACAAAGCAGTCTCGGAAGAATCTCTCCCCCCGACACTGCCTTGACGACATGCAGCCTCAGACTCACTCCCGTCTGAAACCTCAGATCACTCCGCCGTGCACGCGGTAGGGTGTGGCAAGGTCGGGCAGTTCCAGACCCCAGATGCGTTCCCAGATCTCAGGAATGTGTCGCAGACTTTCAGCCTGATAAATCAACTGGCGAGCCCGAACGTCCGGATTCGGACTCCAGATCGGAGTGAAGCATCCGGTTGTGACTGCGGCGCTTGCCAGCAGGAGCCCCACCATCAGTCGATTTCGCATCTTCATCGCAGCATCCTTCCGTGGACACATCTACAGCCGCACCTACAGTCACGGCTGCTACCCGATTGGCCCTTCGCAGGGAAATCAGAATCCAGTGCGCTGCTGCGACAGTCGACGAACGCGAAACATCCGAACCTGTCTCTCAGACGTTGCTGTCACCGTCGTCCAGATCCCTCACCCGAGCCTCCATCTCCTTGCCCGGCTTGAAGGTCACCGTGAACTTTTCCGGCACCTGCACAGATCCTCCCGTACGCGGATTCCGCGCCCGGCGAGCTTTTCGACGCCGAACCTCGAAAACTCCGAAGTTCCGCAGCTCGATCCGCCGCTCCTCAACCAACGTTTCGATGATCGCATCAAACGTCTTCTGCACAATGTCACGCGTGGTGAGTTGTGTCAGGCCCAGCTTCTCGGAAATCGTCTTGACGATCTCTTTTTTGGTCACGCTTGCTGCTCCGAAACAGACCTTGAAACCCCGTTTCCAATTCTGAGGAATTGGCGGAAGCTTATGCTGTGTCTGGACTTACTGTCAAGTCGCCGGATTTCTCCTGACGCACTTGATTCTGACTTCCCTGCGAATTGCCAAAGATCCCGAAACACGCCCGAAGGCCATTCCGTTCCCTGTTCATCGGCAGGTCGACGGCACTGTTTTGAGGAAATCCGGTAAAATCGTCAGAAACCAACCAGGAAGCAAAAACTACCTGCGTTACCCAAATTCCATCTCGATTTTGCTGGATTCCTCCGCATCACCTGATCTCTGCAGCCCCCTTCCATTCCTGCAGATCACGCCACACCTCCGGCAAATTCTCTCGCGGGACCCGATAATAGAACGCGTGCTCCGCCGGGACAGTTTCCCGGAAATCATCTCCCTTCAGCTGCATCAGCGGCGATGCCTCCAGCCGCCCCTCCACCCAGACCTCCATTTCGCCGTGAGGTACCATCGAAGACATTTCCAGATAACGCCGGTTCAGCCCGCTGTGGTCCGCAACCCATTCAAAACTTGTGTTGAAATCATGCTCGAACGCAGTGACCTGCGCCTCCGATGCCACCGCCACCTCCGGCAAATCCACAAGGCTGTGATACAGCATCCATTCCGCTTCAGACGCAGCAGGCCGCTTCCAGACGATCATCCCCAGTCGACATTCGCTGAGCCGGAACGGGAGTGAACTTTTCAAACGGACGCGGAGAGGACGTCCATCAGGAAACGACCCCACCTGATTCCACCGATCCTCGCTGACCGGCGCTCCACTGGGGATTGCCTCAAGGACTACCTCCAGCCGTCCCTCCAGCGGTCGCAGATCCACGCCGGTTACCTGCCGACGACTCCACGGTGATACTGGCACGGAAATGCGGTTCCAGGCAGGGTCGGCGGACGTGGATGGGGCCAGATTGAAGGGGGGCCAGGCCGGATCTGCTGCTCCTTCCAGCCACCCTGATGTCTGCCAGTTGCCCGACATTCCGGAAAACTCCAGATCGTTTTCCATTCCCGGTCGGCTGACCTGCAGGTCCGGTTCCTCTCCGCGGATTTCGATGTTCAATTCACCACGGCCCGCACTTTTCAGGTTCATACCAGCGGCCTGCACCAGACAGTCCTCGCCAATCCACGTCACCGTCTTCAGAGCCACATCTCCCGGGCGACGGCGAATCGCAACTCCCAGGACACCCGCGCCCACGCACGCCGTCAGCACCACTCCGACAACCCAGCTCATCTGCCGCTGACGTGTGCTGCGGAACATCACGATCGGGAGAGCGGCAGCGACCGCGTAAAGCCCAAACAACGCCAGCACGGCCACGTTGCCTGAGTCCGTCATTCGAGGCGTTTCCTGCACGCCCCGGTGCTGAGCCAGCCGCGTAAACAGCGGACTGGAGACGGCCGACGCAGCCAGCTCACCAATCGCAGACATGGTCGTGGAACCCTCCCGCGCAAATTCAGCGGCCGCAAACTGCCTGATCGAACCCATGCCACAGGGATAAGTCATCAGACCGTCCAGCATCAGGGACGGCCGCGGCTGCAGCGGCAACTGCTCCCGCAGGCGTTCCAGAATTCCCTGAGACTCCTCAGCCATGATCACGATCCCACCCAGGGCCACCCAGCGGGCCAGCGCCCGATACTGAACGTCACTCAGCTGCTCCGGCAACAGCAACGGTGACAACAGTACCATGTGCACTGCCGTCAGCGGACCTGGATGCACCGGCAGTTGCCACGGCGGAATTGTGGCAAGCTCCCTGGCAGAGTTGCCACGTGCCACAAAATCGCGGTCGGCAGCCGGCTCTGTCCGCGTTCCATTCAGCCGATCCAGCACTGCGGGTGTGACAAGCACGGGGCGAAGAGTCGGCAGATTCAGACGCCGCCGGCCGTCTTCCACGAAGAGTCCCGCATGCAGGCTCACGGCGGCCACGACACCCGGTTCTGCCGGAACCACCAGTTGCCTTGCCCACAGCACGGCATCGGAAGACTCCCACGACAGTTCACAGGAGTCCCAGCCACTCAGGGCCGCCACCGTACCGAAATGCCGTGTGCCCCCCGGACCAACAGAAACATCGCCCAGTGAACGCGTCTCGCCCGTCTCGGAATTTCGGAGCACCACGCGACCTTCAAGGACACGGGTTGAGCTGTTGCTGAGCCGCAGCGAAATCGCCAGCGGATGCCCGGAATCAGACACGTCCTCCCAGCCGACAGCCGCCTGAATGTCGAGGCCCGGAAAGTCCCGTCGGCCGGGAATACGGATCGGTTGAGCATCCGCTGGCAACCACCAGCCGGCGAACAGCCAGATCAACGCTGCCAGTTTGCCAATCGAGCCATTCATGCGGCCCCTCCTTCCAGACACGGCCCATGCGGAGCCGACTGCCAGGCAGCAAGCTCCCGCAACAGCCTCCGCTCACGTCGCACGATCAGCATTCCCAGCACTCCCCACAGAACCCACTGCAACAGAAAAAATCCGACAAGGGAGTGATCGTAGCCGAATGACGGAGGTGCCCCGCGAAAACGCTCGATCCACGCAATCAGCGGCGAGAGCATCGCCAGCTGCTCGCCGATCTGCCGCTGCTGCGGAAACAGAGCCGCCGATTCACTCAGGTACACGCCGGCAAACCCTGGCAGCATGCAGCCACAGACAAACCACAAGCCTGCCGTAATCGATGCCGCAGTGGTCTTCAACCAGCAGACCAGGCAGATCAGTCGCTGCAGCAGATAAACGGTCACCGCACAGGAACTGGTGATCAGAGTCACCTCCAGCGACATGCTCTCGAAACGGACCCCTGCCAGGCGAGCCGGAATGGACTCCTGGGCCTTCGTCTTCAGTGCCGCCTGCCATGCAGCACCCAGATCGTTTGTCAGCAGCAGACAAACACCGGTCGAGACTACGAGTACCAGCAGAAAACCGCTCCAGTCCAGCCATGAAACACGCACACGCCAGCCCGACACAAAGGGGATCCGCTGCAGCGTCGTATTCACTCCCTGTGAAAACAGGATCACTGTCAGTACCAGCGTGGCGCCGTGCAGCAGCTGAGCTACCGATGCGGCAGCCATGACAGCATACACGGGGAACGCGGCGGAAATCATGCGGCCCGCACCGGCCGCCCACCAGATCCAGCAGGGCAGCGCCAGACCGGTGATGACCGCCAGAAGCCCCAGCCAGCGAATCAGACCCTCGCTGCTGCACAGCCATCCACCACGATTCTGGTAGAAGAATGCCAGTTCCGAAGGACGCTGGATGTGATGACGAAATCGCAGACGTCGCTTCAGCCGGTTGTCGCCTGCGAACACGACGTCACCGAATGTGCTGTTTTCCCGAATCAATCCCCAGAGCGGCCCCAGATGCACCCCCAGCAAAGCGCCCGCAAACACCAGTGACATCGCTCCCGCACAACTGAAAAAAACACCCGGATAACTCCGCACCAGAAACTCGCCCGACATGGCGTTGCTGTAGCCGATCAGGAGCGGATGCAGAAGGGCAGGGAGCGGAGTCAGCACCGCTGGCTGACCCGCGATCGGCGCGATGCCAAGGCCACAGAACACCGCAGCCGCTCCATACAAAAAACCCATGGCAATCCACTCCGGCATGTACAGACACAGCCACGCCATCAGCATCGCCAGCATATTGCAGTACAGCCAGACCAGGAGCAGATTACAGACGAATGTCGGCCAGTCCAGACCGCCCAGAGCCAGCACCAGCACCAGCCAGGGAAGCAGCAGAAACAGCACCAGCAGCAGATAAACATTCTGCGACGCCACGCGACCAATCAGGAACTGGAGCGGCGAAATCCCGGTGAGCACGACCTGATCAAAGTAGCGAAACAGACGCGGCCCCATCAGCACGCCGCAAAATCTCAGCGGCACCACCAGCGTCAACACCGCTACCACACCCGCCAGCAGCACGGGCCCCATGAGTTCACCAAAGCTGAACTGCTGCAGCAGCGGCTCAAGGAATCGGGATGCCTCCGTGATCATCAGCAGCGCCCACAGCAGCACGGCATTCAGCAGCAGCGCCGTCAGTCCCACCATGCCACCGGAAAACAGCGTCGCCCGATCTCGAACCCACATCGGACTGCTGACAATCGATTCCCACACCGCCACAATCCTGCTCATGTCACCTTCCCTGTTGTGGACTGCAGAAAGATCTCTTCCAGATTCCCGGTGCTGTCCGCAAACAGCCGAATCCGAATCCTCGCTCGCAGGATCGCTTCCAGCACACTGCTGCTGTCTGCACCTGACACCACAACCCGCAGTTCACCCTCCACCAGCCGGCATTCCACAACCTCCGCAAGACCCCGCAGTACTCCTGCGGCCAACTCTTCCTGACCGGACTCCACCCGCAGACGCACTCGCTGCTGCACCGCCCCTGCGGACTGCTGCAGTGACGCCAGACTGCCCTGCAGGACCATCCGCCCGGCCTCAAGAATCCCAATCACATCACTCACATCCTCAATGTCCGGCAGAATGTGGGAACTGATGAGTATCGCCTTGCCAAGGTCCGCCAGCGTCCGAATGATCGACCGCAGCTCGTTCCGCGCCCGTGGGTCCAGACCGCTCGCCGGTTCGTCCAGAATCAGCACGCTCGGGTCGTGCAGCAGCGTCTTCGCCAGCAACAGCCGCTGACGATTGCCCGTCGATAACCCCGAAACAAACGTGGACTCCCGGCCGGACAGTTCCGTCAGCTCGCACACATCCCGAACACGCTGCCGCAGCTCGTCTGACGTCAAACCGTACAGGCTGGCAAAATATTCCAGATATTCGGCTATCGTCAAACCCCGCGGACAGCCAAATTCGGCCGGCATAAAGCCCAGCCGACGCCGAACCTGACGCGTCTGAGTCCTCACCGACAGCCCGTCAATCAACACGTCCCCGCTGTCCGCCACCGACAGCGTTGAGATGATTCGCAGAAGAGTTGTCTTGCCGGCACCATTCGGGCCGATTAATCCCATGGTGGAACCCATGGGCAGCGACAAACTGATCCGATCGACCGCCAGTAAATCATCGTATGACTTCGTCACATTCTGAACTTCAATCGCTGCCGTCATACGCCCCGCCTCAAATTGGATTCATGCCGTGCGGGCATTTTTGCAGAGCAGCAGAGGAAGTCCAGCACCCGGGACGGGCTTCATGAAAGGGTGTGAACAAGGTCATCCGGAGGCATCCGGCGTGGCAGGGCCCTCGCCCGCAGGCTGCCGCCATGCGGCTCTCCCGGCAACCCGCTTTTCAAATTTCAAACTCGCGCGCCACGCTGCGCGTGCCGCTGGTGGGCGAAATCGCGAAACGCAAAATCGCAACAACGCAACAACACAACAACACAGAATCGCATCAGAGGGGCAGAGGACAGAGCTTCAGAGTCCAGAGTGTCAGAGCACCCAGAGGCCGAATCGCAGAGGAATGACTCGAAAACGCGAAAAC
>JBJTOM010000449.1:0-6064 GCA_046074585.1 Planctomycetota bacterium
ATTTTAGTTGTGATCTAGAATGCTGGATTTTGCACTCTGCGTCACGTAGGTCTTGAGCGCGCGCTGTTTTCAATACTATAGCATGCGACGCCTAGTCGTCTTCGTCAACGACAATCTGACCGTCACAGCAGTCGCAGGCGATTCCACGCTTCTTCAAACCGTTTCTGTCTCCGGCACCGGCAACGCTCGTCAGTTGTCCCTGACAGCAGGTCAGATCTTCGGACGCACCTCCGTCACTGTCAGCGTCAGCGATGGAATCAATGCCCCGGTCACACGCACAATCCCTGTATCGGTGGCTGGACTGATTGATATCGGAACGGCCACTCCGGTCCCAGGATCCCTCTCAGACCGCTCCTTCCAGAATGGTGCAGGGCTGGGGTTCAGCGGCACGTCAGCAGTCTTCACGAATCCAGGCAGCCTCGCAGCCAGCGTCCCCGACCTCTTCTACCGATCAACTCTGTTCGATGCCCCGGGCGGCAAAGAACTGGAATTTGACTTCAACGCCACTGCTGGACAGATGTTCGCCGTCGATCTGTTCTTTGCGGAAGTCTGGAATGGAGCTTTTGCTCAGGGCAAACGTGTGTTTGATGTGGACATCGATGGCAGCACGGTCCTGAAGAACTTCGACATCTTCAGAGAAGCCGGCGGCAGCAACATCGGAATCGCCCGACGATTTGTCATCCAGAGCGACGGAAGGATTGATATCGATCTGAAGCGTCTCACACAGAATCCGATTCTCTCCGGCCTGCGAATCACCCCACTCGGGCCCCCTCTGTAATCCTGGCAGCACGTGCCCCATGAAATTCTCTCCGGAAGACGATCGTCCTGCGCATGATATTCCGGAGCGCAATGGCCTTTCGTCCAGGGTCGCGGGCATCTGTGCGATTTTCGAGCCATAACTTTCCACGGAGACGCGCGAAGGCCACCAGAACACGATCCATGATGGGCGTGATCGCAAGCTTGAAGAGGCTGCACAGGCACGAGCTGAACGCAGAAGGCATGGGTGTGGATTTCAAATGTTCTGCTGCATTTACTCGTGTTGATTCCTGCAAACTCGTGATTCTGAACTCAGCGCCGCGCCGCAGGGGTTCAGAACCACGGATCAGCACGAATTTCCGCGAATCATCGCAGAGGATGTGATTCAATTGACTTCAGACAGGTCGTGCTGTGCTGATTGATTCGGTGCAAATTCGTGGTTCTGAAATCTGCAGCGCGGCAGCGGCGGGCAGCACAGCAGCAAATGCGTGTTTTTGCCGCCTCATCGGGCGTTTCGTGGGCGGAGCGCGGCAATGCACGCCCACCAGTGCCTCAGTGAGCCGTGAAATGCCGCCGTTATGCCAGTCGATGCGTTGGAACCGGGCGTCCCGGACGAAAGGACTGCAGGGTGAGCACTTCCAGGGTGGCGTTGATTTCCTGGCAGGCGGCAGCGAGTTCGTCACGAACAAAGCGTTCCAGCTGTTCGGGATCCGCGGCGGCTCGGGCGTTGACCACGACACTCGCAGCAGACGTGCTCACACCAGAGGCCAGGGATAACTCCGGGGCAAGGTTGTTGCTGACCAGATTGGCCACAGCGTAACCGGAGTCGGTCAGGCCGATGACTTTCAGGTGAGCTGTTTCTGAGGCGGATTCGAGCAGTCGAGTCTGCAGGCGGGCGATGGTCTTCAGCAAAAGCTGATCGAGTGCCCAGAGGGTGCCGCTTTCAAGACGTACCTGGCAGTTGAGCCAGCCCAGTTCAGCTTCGCCTTCGGCATAGACATCGTAGTCCACATCCATGGCTCGACGTGCGAACCCGCCTCGTTGTTCGAGCATTTCGAGGAGTGCCGGGAAACCTGCGCCGGTCCGGGCGGAACAACGCAGCACAGGACGCCCCGGGAACTGCTGTTCCAGCAGCCGCTGCAGTTCACTCACATCGCCGGCAGCGAGTTCGTCAATGCGATTGATGACCACGAAGTCGGCTTCCTCAATCTGCTTACGGAAGATGTAGGAGGCCTTCGGTGAAAAACCAGCAGCTGCGTCACCCCGCAGAATCCTCAGACCATGACTGGGTTTCAGAATCACGCCGTAAGGAGCGATATCGAGGGGCAGACCATAGACTTCAGTGAGCGGCCTGAGTACGGTGGCTACCAGGTCCGTGCAACTGCCGACAGGTTCAGCAAGAATGACTTCCGGCAACTGACCTGCGCCAAGCGATTCAACGGTGGATGTGAGCGCGTTGAAGTTGCAGCAAAAGCAGGATCCCGCCACTTCACCCACGTCAAACCCCTGCGACCGGAGCGACTGCGTGTCCACAAGGTCGCTGGTCTGGTCGTTCGTGACGATGCCAACGCGTTTCCCCTGCTGCATGAAATGCCGCGCCAGCCTGGACACGGTGGTCGTTTTGCCGGCACCGAGGAATCCACCGATCATGATGTAGACGGGAGTCATTGTTTTGGGGGCTTTATGTGATCAGGCTGGCTGGAAATCGAAGAGATCCGCGGATGATAGATGTTACAGAGGATTCAGAAAAGCGGCTGGTCTATCCCCCCTCTCCCCTCAAGGGGAGAGGGGCCGGGGGTGAGGGGTCAAACGCCCAGCAACGCCCCACTTCCCACCTTCCACTTCGCTGCACGCCGTACCGGCGCCCCGCAGCGTCCTTCGCCCGCGGACTCCCGTCCGGCGGCTCAGTTGTCCCGGGCCTTCCCGACAAAACACTTGCTCCCTCACCTTCACGCACGCACCAATGCCCTTGTGGGAGTGGTTTTCTCGTTGCTGTTCCCATAGATTCCCCGGAATGTCACCCTTTCTCCTTGCACCGCCTTCCTCATGGCTGGCCGCCAACGAACTGGCGTTTGCTCTGGCAGATGGTTTTCCCGTTTCGCCAGGGCACACGCTGGTCGTCACGCGCCGCGTGGTGCCGACGTGGTTTGAAGCCACGCCCGCCGAACAGGCCGCCATGCTGGCGCTCGTCTCCGAAGTCCGCCAGCTCCTTGATCAGTCACTCCGCCCCAAACCCGATGGTTACAATGTGGGCTTCAATGCCGGAGCGGCCGCGGGGCAGACCGTGCCGCACGTCCACATTCATGTGATCCCGCGCTACCTCGGTGATGTCCCCGATCCCCGCGGGGGCGTTCGCGCCGTGATTCCTCGGCTCGCCAATTACCTCGCACCACACGCTCAGCCCGCACCCGCCCCACCCACACCTGCCGTCACGCCCGCAACACAGCACGCCCCCGCAACGCTCACCACCGGACACCCCGATTCGCCGCTCTGGCCCCGGCTGGCCGCGCGACTGGCCGGAGCTGCCTCCGTTGACATTCTGTCCGCCTTCGTGCGGCTTTCCGGACTCGACGTCATCGAAACCGCGCTCTTCGCCGCCATCGCCCGCGGGGCCCGCGTGAGGATTCTTGTGTCGGATTATCTCGGCATCTCCGATCCCCGTGCCCTGCAGCGACTCAGCGGCTGGATCAACGCTGCCGAAGAAGCCGCGCCCGAAACCCCGCTCGATTCCCGTCCCCCCCAACCACCGCTCGATGTCCGCCTGATCCTCACCCACGAACTTCCCGGAGCCCCCGCGTCCTTTCACCCCAAAGCCTGGTGCATTCGGGATGCCGAGCAGCGCGAACCGGCCCCCGCATCATCCCCCACATCAGCCCCCACCTCAGCCCCGCCATCCTCGCCGACAACCTGTCTGGTCGTCGGGTCCAGCAATCTGTCGCGTGCCGCACTGCTCACAGGCGTCGAGTGGAACCTTGTCACCTGTTCCGCGGCTGCCCCGGCAGTTGCTGAGCGGTTCACTGCGGCCTTCAGCGAACTCTGGACCGTCGCCAGGCCGCTGGATGCCGCACAGATCGCGGCGTACGCGGCCAAAACCCAGCGACTCTGGCCGGATGGGGTGGCCTTTGACGAGGCGCCGGGGGGCGCGGAAGAATTCGTGCCGCGGCCGTGGCAGTCGGCAGCGCTGGACACGCTGCAGCGACTGCGTGCGGCCGGCTGCGGGCGCGCCCTCGCGGCCGTGGCCACGGGGATGGGCAAGACCTGGCTCGCCGCACTCGATGCGCGGCAACGCGGCAAAGAACTCAAACGCCGCCCGCGAATTCTGGTCATCGCCCACCGCGCCCAGATCCTTGCACAGGCCGAAGTGGCCCTGTCGAGTCTTCTGGAAGCCGAATTCGGTCCCGCACACGTGTCGTGGTATCTGGGGAGTCAGCAGGACTTCTCCGGCCAGCTCGTGATGGCCTCCGTCCAGAAACTCTGTCGCCCCGCCGGACTGGCACTGCTCGAATCCACCCACTTCGACTACGCCATCCTCGATGAAGTGCATCATGCTCAGGCCCCCACGTGGCGTCGCGTGCTCGCGAGTCTGCAGGCCGACTTCGTCCTCGGACTCACCGCCACCCCCGAACGCGCCGATGGCGTCGATGTCGCCACCCTCTTCGATGACAATCTGGCGTGTCTGGCGTCCATCGGCGACGGCATCGAAGAAGAATCACTCGTCCCCTTCCACTACGTGGGACTCGCAGACACCGTTGAATATTCACAGATTCCCTGGCGGAGCGGTCGGTTTGACCCGGAAGAACTGGAACGTGCCGTCATGACCAGCGCCCGCATGGAACGGCTGTGGTCGGCCATGCAGGCACATCCCGGAACACGGACCCTGTTTTTTTGCTGTTCCCGCCGCCATGCCACCTTCACCCGCGACTGCTCCGCAGCCGCGGAATCACGGCCGCTGCCGTGTTTTCAGGCACGGGCAGCGATCCCGTGGGCGAATCGCTGGAAACGCTCCGCAATGGCAGCCTCGCCAGCCTCTGTGCCGTCGATCTGTTCAATGAAGGACTGGACATCCCCGGCGTGGACCGCATCGTCATGCTCCGGCCTACGGAATCCCGAGTGCTCTTTCTGCAGCAGTTGGGCCGCGGGCTCCGAACCAGTCCCGGCAAGCAGCGACTGCTGGTGCTGGACTTCGTGGGCAATCACCGCACCTTTGCCAGTCGACTGCTGCATCTGCTGGCGATCGGCAATCCCCGGACCGGCTGGAACAACGTCCGCGGACTGCTCAGCGGAACACCGCCAGCCCTGCCCCCCGGCTGCCTCGTCGATCTCGACCTCGCCGCCCGCGATCTGCTCCAGGAATTTCTGCCGCAGGGTGCTGTGGCGGCGCGGGACGCCTACCGCCAGTGGCGAGACGACAATCAGCGGCGTCCCACCGCACTGGAATTCTTCCGCCACGGCTACCGCCCCCGCACCGTCGCCGCCGCCCAGGATGGCTGGCTCAATTTTGTTCGCAGCGAAGGTGATCTGACCGACGATGAAGCGGCCTGCGTGGAGGCCTGGTCACACTGGTTCCGCATGCTGGAAACCACAGCACTCAACCGCAACTACAAAATGCTGGTGCTCCGGGTTCTGCTGGATCGTGAGGAATTGCCGGGCGGGATGGAGCTGACGCGGTTGTCGCTGGCCTGCCGACGAACACTGCTTGCCGAAGACGCCAGTCAGCGGTCCGGGGATGGCGGTGAACAGTCTGCGGGAGGCATCGATCCGGGAGCGGCCGTGGATCCACGGACAGCGTCGGACGCGGAATGGTGCGCGTGGTGGAAGAAATGGCCCATCGCACGCTGGCTGGATGAACAATCCGGCCTCCGCTGGTTCCGCCTCGTCGACCACACCTTCCAGTTCAGCCCCAACATCCCGGAACCACTCCGCCCAGCCTTCGCCCGCCTGACCAGCGAACTGGTCGACTGGCGCCTCGCCGCCTGGACCGCCAGCAGAACAACGACAGACACGGCAGATGCGGAGACGATGGGGTTTGATGCGAGTGTCTCGCATGTCAACGGAAAACCGATTCTGTTTCTGCCTGCGGTGGAACGCGTTCCGGGTCGCCCTGTAGGACCAGTGGAGGTGCGTTTGCCCGATGGTCAGGTGTGGACCTTTCGCTGCGTCAAAGTGGCCTGCAACGTGGCGAGTCCGAAAGACACGGCCGGCAATCAACTTCCACAGCTGCTCAGGCAATGGTTCGGGCCCGATGCCGGCCTGCCCGGGACTCAGTTCCGTGTGCAATTTCGCAAGGCAGCAGAAGGCTGGCAGGCAG
>JBJTOM010000450.1:0-9835 GCA_046074585.1 Planctomycetota bacterium
CTTCTTTGCAGCCTTCTTTGCAGCCTTCTTTGCAGCCGGCTTTGCGGTTGCGGCCTTCTTTGCGGCCTTCTTTGCAGCTTTCTTTGCCACGGTTCGTTCCTCCAAAAAAGTTGAACAGTGTGGCTGTCCTGCCGAAGCTTACCGGGCCTGGAATTTCAGGACGACCACAAACCAAAACATCAGATCATCGAAAGCCAACACTGGAGATCGATGATGCAGATTCCCTTCTGAACTGATGCCCGTTGTGAAGTCCGCTTTTGAAAAGGCGATGTCCTTCGCCACGTTCATCCAGTACCTGCCACACGGGAACCGCTGCAGGTGATGGAATCCTAGAAAATGGATCGGATAACGCAAGACTGTTCAAGCGCTTTCCGAGGGTCAGTGAGATTTTTTTTCAACAATTGTTGTCAATCAGAGGCACTCAGCAAGGATCTCGCGCATGTAAAGGAGACTTTGCAGGGCGATGTGCTGCGCGCCGGGCGAGTAGTCAAAGACTTCAACGGACACCCAGCCATTGTAGTTGCAGTCGATGAGCGCCTGCAGGATGGGTCGATAGTCTGTGTCGCCCATGCCAGGACCAAGCAGGTTTGAATCATTGACGTGAAAGTGCCGTGTGATGTGCTGATATCGATGAATGAGTTCCGGGATCGAATCTGTCTCTGCTCCCAGCATCGCCTTGACATCCTGGTGCAGCTGCACGCTGGGGTGACTGATGCGCTGCAGCAGTTCAGAGGCTTCAGCGCAGGTGTTGATGAAGTTGGTTTCCTTCGGTGTGAGTGGCTCGAAGCAAAGCGTCACACCGCGTTCAGCAAATTCCTCCGTGCAGTCCAGCAGGACCTGCGCTGCGTAGTCGAGGGCCTGTTCGCGGGACACACCGTCGGCCAGATTACGCTGCATGGGGGAGCCGAGGACCATGATGGAGCCGCCCAGACGGGAGCAGAGTCGGGCGAGCGTCCGCAGGTGCTCGGTCGTTCGCTGTCGCACGGCGGAATCGGGGCTGGTGAGGTGCAGTCCGTGCGTTTTGGCGAGCAGCCAGTGGAGTCCGATGATCTCGAGTCCATGGCGAGCGGCTACGTCGCGGAGTCTGGAGCAGTCAGCAGCGCTGAGCATGGCGGGGTTGTCGCCGAGGGCAAATGGGGCGGCTTCGATTCCGGTGTAGCCGGCTTCGGCGATCAGCCGACACTGCTCCGCCCACGGAGTGCTTTCATAGAGTTCCTGGCAAATGGCAAATTTCATGGATGGTGATTCCCAAAGGCAACAGACCGGCAGAAACGGCAGAATTGATCCGCAAGTGACGTTCGCGGAGTCACATTCTGTCGATTTGCGGCGGGGATGCAACAACGTTTGACCAGCGGTGGGTTGCAGCCTATCTGGAAGAGTCTCCTCGAATACCAGCGACCAAACCGGAGCCCGGACCGTGGCCGTCTCTTCAGACACCCTGACTTCAGAACCCTTCAGCGATCTTTTCGAGCGTGTCAATCTGCTGCTGGGCGAAAAGCAGTCGACCCGGAGTGCAGCTCCGGCGGCTGGCAGTTTTGTGCCGCGAGCCCCGGCGACTCTGCGTGAAGCCGGCGTCTCCGCTGCTGTTATGGAACGCATCATCATGCGATTTCTGCTGCAGGCCGGAAGCCTTGCGGGGCGTCGTATCGGCACACAGCTCAGACTTCCTTTTCGCCTGGTGGAGCCGGTTCTTCGGCAGCTTCGCACCGAGAAGCACATCGACCTCGCAGGCACCACTGCTGCGGGAGACTGCGAATATCTGCTGACTCCGACCGGGCGTGATCGCGCATTGCAGTATGTGGAGGAGTGCAGTTATTTTGGAGCGGCGCCGGTTCCGCTGAGCGACTACACGGCGAGCGTGGCGGCTCAAAGCCCCAGTCTTGCAAATGTCCAGTGCGATGATCTGAGGCGAGTGTTTCGGGGGCTGGTGGTGAGTGATGAGTTTCTGCAGAGGCTGGGACCGGCTGTCAACGCTGGTCGGGGCCTGTTTCTGTACGGCCGTCCGGGCAACGGCAAGACGACGCTGGCTGAACGCATGACCGACGTCTTCGGATCCACCATCTGGATTCCTCGTGCTGTTGCCGTGGACACGTCCGTGATCCGCATCTTCGACCCCAGTGTGCATGTGGAAGTGGATGAACACGAGGCCGGCAGCGGATTTCACGACACGCCGGAAGTCGACCGCCGCTGGGTGCTCATCCGTCGCCCCACTGTGATCGCCGGTGGTGAACTGACGATGAATGAGCTGGAAATTCAGATCAATCCTGCATCGCGGATCTGTGAGGCTCCGCTTCAGGTGAAGAGCAATTGCGGGACTTTGGTGATTGACGACTTCGGACGCCAGCAGATGCCTGTTGACCAGCTGCTCAATCGCTGGATCATTCCCCTTGAAAAGCGCTACGACTTCCTCAACCTGCCCACCGGCCGCAAAGTAAAGTTTCCCTTTGACCAGATGATCATTTTCTCAACCAACTGCGAACCTCGCGATCTGGTTGACGAGGCATTTCTGAGACGCATCCCGTACAAGATCGAAGTTCCCGACCCGACTCAGAGAGAATTTCGGCAGTTGTTTGAGCTGATGTGTGAGCAGCTGCGGATCCCGTTTGATCCGCAGGGCTTCGAGTATCTGGTGCAGCAGCACTACAAGCCCACGGGGCGACCATTTCGAGCGTGTCAGGCCCGCGACATCCTGCTGCAGATTCGCAGCTACTGCGGTTACTTTCGGCTGAATCCAGTGATGTCGCGGGAGGCGATTGACTCTGCTGCGGTGTCGTATTTTTCCGTGATGCACTGATCAGCGGCGCAGATCGAGGCAGACGAGCCAGTCTTCGCTGCGGAGGTACATGCGTCCGGCGGAAATGACTGGAGCGACCCAGGCGGGATTGCTGATCTCATCAATCGCAAAGCGTCCGTGCTCGACATATTTCTGCGGGTTCACGTCTGCGACCGCCAGCGTCCCGCGTTCGCCGAGAATGATGAAGCGACTGCCGACTCGAGTGAGTGATCCGCGGCCGAAGAATGGGTACGGCACCTGCTCGCCGGTGTCTGCCCGGAGCACCTTACCGGTGGTGCGGTCAAGACGCAGCTCGCTGACGTCGCCGTCAAATCCCTGGGTGTTCCATTGCACAGTCCCGTCTGCCAGACTGACACATCGCAGTTCGCCTTCGTTTTCATGGCGTCCGGAGAAGCCGTAGACAAAACCATCTGCATGAATGGGTGTGGACCAGTGAGCCTGCAGATTGCGACGGTTCTTCCACACCTGACTGACACTCCGTCCGTCCGGGGCGACTTTGAGCAGTTCGGCGCCGACTTCGTAGGCGGCGGAGAGCAGGATCTGATCGCCGACAACGACAGGACGGGCGGCATTCACGGATTCGTGCACGCGAGAACGAAACCAGTGGCGGAAGTTGAGCTGTCCGGATTCGGGATTCAGTGAGACCAGGCCCTGACGCAGCAGGCAGAGCAGATGCCGCTGGCCGCCAATGTCAGCGATGACAGGTGACGAGTAACTGACGACCATTTCGTCTCCGGTCCATGCGTAGGGCTCGCCCTCCGGCGTGGTTGTGCCGTCCCAGGTGGACCGTCCGCCGTTCTGCCAGAGCTGTTTGCCGGTGGCCGCTTCAAAAGCGACGACACCGGCATCGGGCTGGCCTCCTGCGAGCACGATCAGGCGGTGACCGTCCAGCAGCGGTGAACAGCCCATGCCGAAGAACCATTCGGGGATCTGAAAGAGCTTTCGCAGGTCGTGCTGCCAGATGAGGTGTCCGTCAGAGAAGGCGACGCAGACGAGCATACCTTCGGCGCCGAGCGTGATGCAGTGGTCCTGAGTGAGCACTGGGGAACAGCGGGGACCATTGTTGTAACCGTAGGGGTCTTCGAAGGCGGACGGATAGGAGTACTTCCAGAGTTCTTCACCAGTGGCGATGGCGCGGCAGGAGACGACTTCGGTGCGGCCCTGGCGGTGGTGCACAACCACGCGGTCACCCAGCACGGAGGGAGCGCTGTAGCCGGTACCGATGGACTGTTTCCAGAGCATTTTTGGGGGGGCACTGGTCCAGTCGGGCTGGAGGTCCGTTTCTGAAGATTCGCCGGTGTGCCGCGGACCGAGAAACCAGGGCCAGTCTTCGGCGGTGAGGGATGATGAAAAAGCATGGACAGCCAGCAGTAACAGCAGACTTTGGATGATTCCGTGCATTGTGGCTACGCTATATATAAGGTGAAGGTCTCGAGGAAGGAGCAGATGGACCTGAGACTGTATCGACTGGGCAGCGGGAAATCACGTGCAGGAGGCACAGGGAGATTGGATTGCAGAAAATCTGCCTTTACGCAGTGGCGTCAGGGGGTTCTGTCACCACTCGACACTCGGGCACCCGGCCGTCCCACCACTTTGGCTGCGCAAACACTTGTTCTACGGGGACGGAAAAGCCGGGAAGCTGCGGGCTGCCATCGAGCATCTGCCAGTGCCCCAGGGCCAGCGTGTGGGCGCCGCGACGAATGACCTGGATTTCTTTTTTGAAGGGATCCGGGACCCAGACCGCCGGGACTCCATGCTGCAGGCAGGCTGTCGTTCGCCGCCGCATGTCGCTGCGGCGGTCGTTCGTGGAGGCGATGTCGATGACGAGATCGGGAACGGCCGAAGCAACCATGCGGTCAGCCTGCAGAAATGAGCTGTTGCCGAGAAACAGGGAGATGGCCGGGAAGTACAGGGTGTCGGGGGCACTTTCCACGTGCAGTCCCAGGCCATGGCAGGCGTATCCGCGATGATCCGGGGGCTGCGACTGCAGCCAGACGGCCAGCATGCGTGAGAGATTCAGGACGATGGTCCCGTGAATCTCTTCGGGGGCTGACAGGAGCACAAGGCGTCCTTCGTGGAGTTCGTGCCAGCGACCGGCCTCCGGAAGATCGGGGCGCTGCATGGCGAACTCGGACGCCGTCAGTTTCAGGGAGCGGGACTGGAGGGAGGGATCAGACATCTCTGTGATGGGCCTGGAAGAGAATCGATGGGTTGAGGCCGGTTTGTCTGGTGAACACAATCTCCGGCGGCATATTTTTTGCTGCACAAGACCTTCGTGGTGGAATGCTCGGGTGAAGAGCCCGGGACGGACAGGCATTCCACGAGCGGCATTTTCCGAAGTGTTTGAGTCAAAATCAACGGACGTTGGCGTTTTGTGGCGTCTGAGCGCGGTGAAGACCGGGAATTCCCGGAACTTTTCATGGCTGGTATTCAGCAGTTCCAGATGCAGGGGCTGCTGGCATTTGTCAACAACCGCTGTTCTTTCGCCCGCCATCCGTTGACGAGCGGCAACACTCCTGACTGGTGCCCGTGCGTTTCCGTCAATGCCGTTTGCTGAAACCGGAAATCGTTTTCTGCGGCGGCGCTGTTTACAGAAGGGCCCTCCGGGACCATGAATGCATCTACGCTCACAGGAATTCCTGTTGGTGCAGCCCACGGTGTGTCGGCACCTGGCTTTCCACCATTACCCGCAGAGACCGGCAGCGGTCTTGCGGTGTCCTGTCAATGCTCCACTGGCTTTGTGGATCTGCTGCGAAGGCTGAGAATTTCTCTGCTGGTCACGTCCGGCCGTTCGGGGCTGCTGATGGCACTGGGCGTGCACGATCAGCAGTTATCACTGACCATGCTGCACCAGCAGCAGCCGGCCGGCGTGGCAGCGGAAGCGGCCCGGATTGCCGTAGCGGTGAAGGGCCAGGTCCAGATCTACTCCAGTCCGGCGGCGGCCTTCGCAGGTCACCTCAAACGATCCCCGTTTGCTGCTTCGCAGAAACTGGAATTCCGCGTTCAGCGAAGTCACACCACAGGAACTCCGGGCGGCCCGGCTTTGGCATGGGGGCATGACGGATTGTGGGTCGTCAACGCTCGCTGGTCCTGTCTGACGCTGCTCAGTGACTCCGGTGAGTCTCTCAATCGCTGGAAACCGGCCTTCATCAGCAGCATCAGGGACGAAGATCGTTGTCATCTGACCGGATTGGCGATGCATTTCGGTCGGCCTCGTTACGTGACTGCGCTGTCCGCCAGCGATTCCCCGGAGGGCTGGCGCACCGAACCGTATGGCTCCGGTGTCCTGATTGATGTGGCGTCGGGTGAAGTGGTGATCGAGGGCCTTGTGGTTCCCCAGTCCCCGCGGATTCATGACAACAGACTGTTTCTCCTGCAATCGTGGATTGGTCAGTTGTCCGTTGTTGATTCGGGCACTGGGAGTGTGGACAGTGTCGAGTCGCTCCCAGGCTACGCGACGGGGATGGACTGCAGCGGCGACTATGCCTTCGTGGGATTGTCGCGAGTTTGTGATGCAGATCTGTCAGCTTCCGGTCGCCGTATTGTCCGGGATGACCTTGCATGCGGAATTGCAGCCGTGAATCTCAGGACCGGCCGTGCGGAAGAAGCCCTGAATTTCCTGACGGGCATTGACCAGCTGTCGGATCTGGCCGTTTTGCCTGCCTGGGCTCCTGCCATGCTTTGATGTTCCGATCTGTCTGTTTTCCACATTTTCGTATCTGTTCCGGTTCAGATGACGCGGCCGCGGCCAACACACTAGAATCATTGAGCCCGGGCGGTTGTTTCGGTGAATCACCGCCCATCGCTGCAGGCTTGCTTGTTCAGGATCCGGGATGAACACTCGCACGTCGAGGGACGACACTGACTATCGCCAGGCACTTGACTGGCTCTACGACCGCATCGATTACGAACGGACTCGCCCCGCCGGACGGTCCCCGTTTCGGCTTGAACGCATCGAGCGTCTGCTGAAGCAGCTTGGCAGCCCGCACCTGCAGATCCCCGCCGTGCACATCGCCGGAACCAAGGGCAAAGGGTCCACGGCAGCCATGATTGACGCCATCCTGCGACAGTCAGGCCTTCGTACCGGCTTGTTTACCTCGCCCCACATCGCCCAGTTTGAAGAACGGATGCGAGTGTGCGGCAATCTGCCGACGCCGCCGCAGCTCACCAGTCTCGTCCACCGGCTGCGGCAACTGCTGGATGCCCCGACAACGCTCCCGGAAGACCGCTTCCCGACGTTCTTCGAAGCGACAACTCTGCTGGCCTGGATGTTCTTCAGAGACCAGCGGATCGAACTTGCTGTTCTCGAGACAGGACTCGGCGGACGGCTTGACTGCACCAACGTATGTCGATCCGTTGTGACCATCATTACCAGTATCGGTTATGATCACATGCAGATTCTTGGCAGCACACTGCCACTCATTGCCGCCGAGAAGGCTGGCATTATCAAGCGGCAGGTGCCGATTGTGGAAGGACTGCTGCCGGCCGACGCATCAGCTGTCGTCGCAGCCCACGCAGAACGACACCACGCGCCTCGATTCGTCTGCGGGTGTGACTTTGCCTGGGCCACAGAAGGTCCCGCTGCTCCCGGAGCACGCGCCCAGACCATTCGCGTGCTGACACCATCCAGTACCTTCGAAGAACTCCACCTCCCGCTGCTCGGACGACACCAGGCCCACAACGCCAGCCTCGCCGTGATGGCCTGTGAACTTCTCCAGCAGAATGGCTGGCCGCAGATCACACCGGCGACCATCGCCGCCGGGCTCCGTCAGACCCACTGGCCCCTGCGGTTTGAAGTTTTCGATGGACGGCCCCCTGTCATTCTTGATGCCGCTCATAATCCGGATTCCATCAACGCCGTGTGCCTCGTCCTCAGGGAATCCGAATGGCAAAGCCGCCCCGGAACGCTCATCTTTGCCGTCTCCGCAGACAAGGATTGTGAAGCCATGCTTCATCAGGCCCTGCCAGTGTTTCACCATGTCGTACTCACACGCTTCACCTGCAACCCGCGGAGTGTTCCTCCGGAAACGCTGCTCCAGACCGCCACCCGGCTGTCCGCCGCACTTCCCCGGACACCCGGACTGCACGTGGCTGAAACACCCGAGTCTGCCATGCGGCTGGCCATCACACTCGCAGCAGATACCGGTTACGTTCTGGTCACCGGTTCCATCTTTCTGGCCGCCGAAGTCCGCGGACTCCTGCTCACGGATCGTCCACCCGAAACTCATGCCCCTCCACCGGTGAATGAGGCACCATCAGCGTGAGTGGTGTGGAAGCCCGATCTGCGTATCGAGATCGCCCGATGCGACCTGCCAGCTCCGGGGACAGTGTCACCTGGTAGTTGCCCGGTGGAACGCCGTCGCCCCACGGCCACGTTCGCATCCGAAAGCTGCCGTCCAGCTGGAGCTGGCTGCTGGGAGCATCGCTCTGAAAGGGATTGTCCGCCGCCGGATGAAAGGTAATGGCCCCCGCCGTCAGTCCCCTGCCCTCGAAGGTCACCCGACCACGGACTTCCACAAGCACCGGCTGGTCGCTGCCGCAGCCCGACAGACTCAGGAACAGCCATGCCGCCAGGAAACTCCGGACGACACCCCCTGCAGACAGCCCCTTCCAATCACTCCACTGAGACGGCATTTCCATCCCCCGGCCGAATGAGATTATGCATGATCCCTTTGTCGAGCTGAAAGCTGAGCACGCGCACGCTGCCGTCGCCGAACGCAAACTGCGGTCCGCCGGGACTGGGCGTGCCCCAGTTGCCGCCCCCGCAGGAGTAGCGACCGTCGTTCCAGCCGGCGCCATTCACGCGTTCCGGGAAGCGGTTGAGCTCCACGTCGTTATAGAGTTCGTATCCACAGCGACCAACACCGCCGTTTCCTCCAAGTACCCAGGGTTCGTCCCAGTACATCACTCCGGCGCGGTATGCACGCTGTGCCATCGCCTTCTCGCCGAAGAAGATCGTATTCGATGTGCCGTCCGTCAGGTCCCGAAACCTTGATACCTCGCCCCAGCCCGAATACGTGGTTCGAAACACCAGTTCGTTGGCCGCGTAATCGGTGCGTGCACAGGGGCCCTGTCCTGCATCGCTGTAGTTCCAGCCGGGATAGACCGAATCCACAGCAGGAATCGCCGCCAGTCCGCTCCGGCGCGACGGCATGTGGAAGATGGGCAGAGCGGTGCGATAGCACAGCAGCGGGTCCTCGAATAACGCCGCCTGCTCCACGAACGGCAGCAACGAATAAAAGGTTGAACCAAGCTGATAGCGGGGCAGATCGGCGGGGTCTCCCCAGCGCGGACGAAATGGGCCGTAACCGGGAATGAAAGTGAGCACTGCGGGGGTGCTTTCGATGCCGCGCGGCGTGCGGCTTTCGTAAGGAGCGGAGTTGGCAGGCAGAGAGGGCGAGTAGTCGTAGCCACCGCTGGTCGGCAAATGCCGATGCACGTCTTCAAAATTCGCCGCCGCCAGTCCCAGCTGCTTCAGATGGTTGCGCGACTGCGTTCTTCTGGCAGCGTCCCGCGCCTGCTGAACAGCCGGCAGAATGAGTGCCACAAGGACGGCAATGATCGCGATCACCACCAGCAGCTCAATCAGCGTAAACCCACTCCGCCGAAACGCCCTGACGGGCCGGCCCACTGCCGGGCTGCAATGGAAACTGCATACGGACCCCATCCCGAAGATCACCTTTCACTGGATTGGCCGCAGATCCGGCAAAGGGACGTGCACTGCGGACCTCCTCCACAGTCTGAAGATACCACAGGAAAAAATCCAGCGAAGGTCTGGCCAACACCGGAAACGGAAACTGTCAAGCCGCCGGACGGGAGTCCGCGGGCGAAGGGCACTGCAAACGCCACCATCGAGCCGCGCCCGTGAGGAAGCGTGGTCCTCAGCAAAACCCTGTGGCGCTTTGAAGTGAGAAGTGAGAAGTGAGAAGTGTCTGGGGGGCAAGGCGTTGGTGAGGGGCGTTGCAGGGGGGGTGACCCCTCGCCCCCGGCCCCTCTCCCCTGGGAGGGGAGAGGGGAGTTGGAGGGGTTAGTCGAATTTCA
>JBJTOM010000451.1:0-5359 GCA_046074585.1 Planctomycetota bacterium
GGATCGTTGCAGCGCTCGCGGCAGGGATGCGGCTCAGCAGGAGCTTCGCCCTCCCGGCACCGCCTTCCGCCAGGAAAGTCAAGCCCATGGGGCAACCGCCCGGTCGGTGTCCGACACCCCTGTGACGGGAGACGGCTTTAGTTTCCCTTCACTGTTGTGACTCGATTCACAAATTTGAGCAGCAGTGGAAATGCAGGCTCGGCCATCTCACCGTGGTTGTATCCCTGCAGCTCAAGCAGCTGCACGTCCGCGTGCTCTACTTCCCGAAACATCCGCCACAGATAAGCGTTTTCTTCGTATCGCCCCAGCAGCTCCAGTTCGCGATCTCCGGTCACCAATAATACGGGTGGCGCCGTCCGCCGCACGTGAAACAGCGGAGCCAGCTCGTCAATCACAGGCTGCGTGTCAGCGATGCCACGCTCCTTGCGAATGGTGAAATGCGTAATCGCCTGGCCACTCAGCGGAGCCAGCCCGGCCAATTGATCCGGAGTCACGCCGTGCGGCTGAAGCCAGCGCGCATCCAGACCCACCATCAGCGTCAGATAGCCTCCCGCCGAATGCCCCGCCACGACCACCCGCCGCGGATCCCCCCCGTACTGCTCGATGTTCCTGATCACCCACGCCACCGCCGCCGCCGCGTCCTCGATACAGGTCGCAGCCGTGACGTCGGGGTGCAGCCGATAGCCCGCACCGGCAATCGCTGCACCACGCCCGCGCAACCCCTTCGGTAACTCCCGATTCCCCTTGCTCAGGCCACCCCCGTGAAACCAGACGATCGTGGCAAAACCCGGCTTGTTCTGCGGACAGGTCAAATCCAGCCGACAACGCTCGTATCCGACTTCACCCGCTGCTGACTCAGGCCGGTAGGCGAGATTCACGTGCTGCGTTTCAGGACTCACAGACTGCGCTGATACCAGGCGACTGCAGCACAGGACACTCAAAACCACCAGCAACCGCAGGCAGGCCCGGGGCAGGTCACGCTCTTCAGGCATGTTGTTCTCCACAATCGCGGATATGTCCTTCAATCACGCCCCTGGCAATTGGCCCCGCATTCGCAAATGCCCCTCAACGGCGTGCAGGAGCGGATCAATGGTCCACTCCTGGATCTGATGCGGCGGATTCCAGGGAAACCATCGGTAGTCGTCATGCTCCGTCAACTGAATCTGCACCGGCCGCAGCAGCCAGCCCAGAAAAATGACGATTCGTTTTTCGATCAAACCCCGACCGCCATACCGACGCTGATTGACCATGTAGCGGTTCTCGTACTGGAAATCCGGATCCACCTCGACCGCTTCCGCCGGAATACTGGTCTCCTCCTGCAGTTCCCGCAACGCACACTGCAGTTCCGTTTCCCCGGGATCCAAATGACCCTTTGGCAAGTCCCAGCGCCGCGAATGACGCATCAGCAGAAAGGAATCAATCGGGTTTCCCCGCAGAATCAGAAACCCACACGAAAGCGGCTGATCCACAACACTGCTCCCTCCCAACTTCCATCCCGACACAACTTCCCCGAATCCTAACGAAATCACCGAAACCGGGAAAGCCAAACCCGCCGGGCCTGTGGCCTGTGGCCTCGACACCGCCAGACAACCCTCAGCAACCCGTTTGTGGAAGAAAAATTTCCACCCAGGCCACCTGACTCCGATTGAGCAGTGCCGTCCATCGCCAGAATCAACCGCGGCTGGAAGGCGACGCTCTCATCTCCCTTGCTCCACCCCACGAGTGTTCAGCAAACGGAACAGCCTGTAAACAGCAGGCGCCAGCTTTTCTTTGCAATCTGAGCCCCTTTCGCACCAAATGCTTCCAAAAGAAGCTTTTCTCAATGTCTCCATAAGCGAACCGCCATGCCAATTTGAGGGCCATTTTTGCTGTCTATTGAAGATTGACATATCCTGATTGAGTCAGCTGACTGTCATTCTCGGCCTGACCGACACCGTTGCGGACCACGTTTTGCCTCCTGCGTAAGCCTCGTGCAAAAAAACTTCGTCCACACCCCTGACAATGTTGGGGTGCTTACCGCAGTCACCGGGAGATCAGCATGTCCGTACCGCCTCTGTTTCCTCGCGGCCTTTTCAGACGGCACTGTCTGGGTCTGATTGCCGTTACGGCCCTGGCATTCCTGCTTCCGCCAGCCACAGCAGAAAATCCGGCGGAAATCCCAATCGATGGCGATTTCCTCACCTGTGGCCTGCAGGCCTCCATGAACCTCGTCCGCGCGGGGCAGAAGATCGGCCCGTGGTCCGTCGACATGGGCAATGTCGGCCTGCACGTGGGCGAATACGCGGTACCATCCGGCGTCGGCCATGTCGTGGATTTGAATGGGACGCGTTCAGGATCGATGTACCAGACGATCCCGGTGACTCGCGGTACGCGTTACACCGTGTCCTTTCTGATGTCGGGGGACTGGACAACCAATCCTGAACTCCCAAGGGGCCTCAGCCTGCGATTCGGCAGCGCACGCGTGCAATTCAGCATGGTCCGGCCCCGGAACTGGTCAAAGCAAAACATGCAGTGGCAACTGATGACGGCTGAATTTGTCGCTGTCTTCCCGTCCACCGGCCTGCGATTCTCATCCGACTCCGCCGGCATGACCGACGGACCTCTTATTTCTCATGTCACCGTCCTCGGCCCCCCCGTTCTTCCCGGTCCGCTTGAAAACGTACAGGTTCCTCTGCCCTCAGATATCGACGCGTTTGTCCGGGACAGGGAAACTGCCATTGCCCTCGGCAAGGCGCTCTTCTGGGATATGCAGGCGGGGAGTGACGGCCGCACGGCCTGCGCGACCTGCCACTGGCATGCCGGAGCCGACATTCGCACGGTCAATACGCTCAACCCGGGCGTTCCCGGCAGTACGTTCGGTCACCAGACTTCCTCCGGTCCTGAACTTGCCGCTGCAGCAGCCAGTAAATTTCCGGGCCCCAACCGGACCATGCAGCCAGCAGACTATCCGTTCCATCGTCTGCACGAACCAACTCTTCCCGCAGACGATCCGGATGCAGCGTCCCCGGAGAACCCGGTCACACGGGACACGATGGAGGTGACAGGGTCTCAGGGTGTGATGGCAAGGAAGTTTGACTGGATTGTGGAAGGCAGCGCAGAAGATGCCGGAAGTTACGTGCATGACTCCCTGTTTCACCTGGGAACCTCCAACCTGCGTCAGGTGACCGGTCGCAATGCTCCAACATCGATCAATGCCATTTTCTTTGATCGCTCATTCTGGGACGGCCGCGCCAATCACTACTTCAACGGAGTGAATCCCTTTGGCGATCTTGACCCCTCCGCACGAGTTCTCAGGGCTGTCGCCGGCGGCCACTTTGACGAAGTTCGCATTCGGCTCAACAATGCCGCACTCGCCTCACAGGCCGTCGGTCCCCCGAACAGTGATGTGGAGATGGCCTGGAACGGTCGCCATTTCGCGGAACTCGCACGCAAGCTGTTCAGCCTCCGCCCGCTCGCCGCACAGCAGGTCGCCGAAGACGACAGCGTCCTCGGTTCCTATCGACACCCCTCCGGGCATGGACTGGACACCGCAACCGCCGGTTACGCTCTCCTCGTCCGCAAGGCATTTCTCCCGGAATGGTGGTCTGCCACACAGATCACAAGCGATGGCTATACCCAGATGGAAGCCAACTTCTCACTCTTCTGGGGACTGTCTGTGATGCTCTATGAGTCGACGCTGGTATCGAATGAGTCCCCGTACGATCGCTTTGCCCGTGGGGAGACCACTGCACTCTCGCCCGCTGCAAAGGAAGGGCTGCAGACCTTCATGGATCACTGCAGCATGTGTCACAGCGGTCCGGAATTCGCCGGTGCCACCGTCCGCGAACTCCGCTCCGGCTCGTCTCCGCGTCTGGTTGAACTCATGGCAATGGCCCAGGGCGTCGCTGTCTACGACAAAGGCTTCTATAACATCGGTGTCCGACGGACTCCGGAAGACATTGCTGTCGGAGCATCCCATCCGTCCTTCGGGCCACTTTCCTATGCTCGACAGGAGCAGCTTGGCGGGGATCCCGATCCGCACAGTCAGGTTTCACCCGGCGAACGCATCGCCGTTTTTGGTGCGTTCAAAGCCCCGACACTCCGAAATGTCGAACTCACCGGCCCCTATATGCACAATGGCGGCATGAAATCTCTCACCGAAGTTGTTCAGTTCTACACCCGCGGGGCTGACTTCAAACACGCCAACATCCACGACCTCGATCCCGATGTCAATGGCATCTCAGATCTGCAGGGTAATCCCGCCAAAATCGCAGAAGTCGTTGAATTTCTCAAACATCTCACCGACCCCAGAGTGCGCCTGCAGCAGGCTCCCTTCGATCACCCTGAACTCGTACTGCCCAACGGTCACTCCGAAGTCGACGGAAAAGTTCCGGATGCCACCTTCGTACTCCCCGCAAATGGCCGCCACGGCGGGGCTCCCCTCGGATCCTTCGAGGAAGCACTGCAGTCCGGATTGCTTGTTCCCGGATCCATGGAACACACTGCCGATGCGCCTCAGACCATGCCGCCCGCTGAAGTGCCCCCCGGAACTCCGCCAGTGATCGAACCTGCGATACTCGTGCCCCCGGCCGCTGAGCCTTCGACAGTTGAGCTACCCGTTGCTGAGCTACCCGTTGTTGAGCCGCCGGCAGTTGATCCGCCCGCTGTTGAACTACCCGTTGTTGAGCCTCCGGTGGTGGGACCGGCCGAACAGTGATCGCAGCTCAGCATCCGGGTGGCGTCCTTCACGTGATGCAACGCCACATCGACTGAGATCGCGCATGGCCGGATTTCGGCAGGGACCATCAGTGCCCGCAGTCCGCGGGCAAAAATCGCTGCAATCGCGACGGAAACCCACCTGCCATCCCGCCCACCTGCGGTAAAAAACAGAGCCATTGGGCTTCCGCACAATGGCTATGAAGTTCTCAGGAATCCGCTGAAAAGAGGGGCCATTGACCTGGCAGGGCGAAGCTGGGATGGTGAAACGGCGATAAAACGGGCAGGGTCGAATGTTTCAATCCCCCCGTTATCGTCAGGCCCCACTGCCCGAACGAATCACAAAAAACGTCCCGTGGCGTGCGATCGATGTCAATCGGCCGGTGCGGCTTTGGTGCGGCCGTGATGCGGTACTGGCCGCGCGGGCACGCACCGTTACCGGGGGATTGACATCCATTTTTTGATGGCACCTGCCGTCAAAAAAGAGAACAGGAACATGGAGAAAGGAGAGAGGAGACTCTCGACTTTCTCCATGCTCCTGCGGTCTCCTCTCCACTTTCTACTCTCTCACCCTCCTGCCCTCGCCACTCCCCACTACGAACCGTCATATGGGTCGTCCGGGTCGCCGGATTCCTCGCGGGCCGGGCTCGGTGATTGTGTTTTG
>JBJTOM010000452.1:0-22480 GCA_046074585.1 Planctomycetota bacterium
CGGTAGAGTCGATCGAGTTCTGAGCGGCTGATTTCGCCCCAGTGTTCGCGGAGTCGGTGGATAACGGGGCCGGTAGCGCGGTGATGGATTTCCTGGATGAATGTTTGTGTCTGCGCGGTGATAATGTCTTCGGCGCGGCGAATTTCGCTGCGGCGTGCCTGACGGTTGCGTTCGCAGGTTTCTTCGAGGGCATCGAGGTCGTAGAGGAAGACGTTGTCGTCGATGGAAGCGATCTCGGGGTCGAAGTCTCGCGGGGCAGCCAGGTCGAGGATGAACACGGGGTGTCTGCGAGAAAGGTTGCGGGCGGCAGCGAAGCGGCTGCGGGTGATGAGTGTCTGTGCGGCACCGGTGGTGCTGACGATGACATCAGCGGAGGCGAGCCAGTGATCGAGGGTGGAGAAGTCGACGGCCTGGCCACCGAATTTTTCGGCGAGCAGTTCAGCGCGTTCACGGCTGCGGTTGGCGACGACGAAATTTCGCACACCTTCGGACTGGAGGTAGACGAGCGTTTCTTCGGCCATTTCGCCGGCCCCGATGACGAGGACGAGTTTGTTATCGAAGCGACTGAAGATGCTGCGTGCGAAATCGCCGACGGCGACGCTGGCAATCGACACGCGGCCGTCGGCCAGCGCGGTTTCGGTGCGGACCTGAGCAGACACTTTGAGTGCGCGCTGGAAGAGCACATTGGTGAGCGGCCCGCAGGCGGAGTGTTCCTGGGCGATGCGGTAGGCTTCCTTGACCTGGTTTACGATCTGCGGTTCGCCGAGCACCATGCTGTCGATGCTGCAGGTCACGTGAAACAGATGCCGGACGGCCTCGGAGCCACTGTGGGCGATGAGCATGGAGGCGAAGTCGTCGGCCGGGAGGTTGTGGAAGCGGCTGAGGAAATTGATGAGGTCATCAGTGGCGATGCCGCTGGAGGCCTGTTCGTCGGCCGCATAGAGTTCCACTCGATTGCAGGTGGAGAGGATGACGATTTCTGCGCCGGGGTGCAGATGCTTCCAGCGTTCGTAGGCGTTGGCGAGCATCTGTGGGGAGCTGAAGGCAAGTCGTTCGCGGAGTTGGACTCCGGCGCGGTGGTGACTGCAGCTGAGAGCCAGAATATTCATGGCGAATGCTCCCGGGCTGCTGCGGCAGGGAGCGGTGTTGGTGCCGGCAGCCGGGGGGCCGGAGGCTCGGATGCTGCGTTGCGGTTTCCGCCGTGAATGGTGTTGAGTCCGGCGCGTCCGGCGAGGAGCATGGGGCCGAGGACTGCGAGGAGCAGTAGGGCGCCTGAGAGAAATGAGAGTTGTGCGACGGCTCGGCCTGTTTGTCGATCGCTGCGGAGCACGCGGATGAGAATGGCGATGGCGGATAGCCAGACGAGGACAGTGGTGATGATGGCCGGGTCATACCAGTGAATGTTGGTCTGCTGGCGAATGTTTCTGGAGAGGGCGATGAGCAGGAACCCGGTGAGGAGCCCGATGGTGAGGCAGGGGACGGAGAAAACGACCATCCAGCGGTTGATGGCGCTGAGGTTTTCGAGGCTGGGGAGGTTGAGTCGCTGGAGCCAGCCGGATCGGACGCGGAGCCGCTGGTGATGGAGCAGGTACATGAGTCCGGAGAGGGCTGCGCCGGCAACGGCGGCGACGCCGAGGACGAGCGAAGCGGCGTGGAACATGCCCCAGCGGCGGAGGGCGGCTTCGCGCAGGCTGCCTGCCGACTGAGAACTGGCGAATTCCGCGAACACGACCAGCAGGAGGATGGCGGGGAGCATAAACACGCCGATGGCGAGTTGTGGGCGAATGAGCAGCAGGGAGAGATAGAGCAGGCTGCCGATCCAGGCGAGGACGAGCAGCCAGTCCTGTTGGCTGGTGAGCAGTGGCGGGAGCCCGGCTGTGCGGGCGCGTGTGAGGAGGAAGGATGTGTGGGCGATGAAGCCGGCAGTGGTGAAGCCCACGCTGACAAGGCGGGTGGCGGGCGTAGGTTTGCGGAGCAGCTGCGCGAGTTCGGCGGCGAGCGCTGTGAGGTAGCTGAAGAGGAAGCAGTAGATCTGCACCTGGGCCAGAGATGCCATGCAGGCCTCCTGCGGGAGCAGAGTGGGTTTGGGTGGGGGGGAGTGAGATCAGGAAGCGTCGTGGGCCATCTCTTCGAGCACATCGGCGACGACATCGAGTCCTTCGAGGAGATCGGCGGCGGGGACATTGAGTGCCGGGAGCAGTCGGACGACGGTCTCGTTGGTGGCATTGATGAGCACACCGCGATCCATGCATCTGGCGACGGCGGGTTGAGCGGGGATGGAGAGCTCGATGCCGATCATCAGACCGCAGGTGCGGATTTCCCTGATGATGGGCAGTTGCTGCTGGAGTTGCTGGAGGCGGCTGCGGACTTCGCGTTCCATGTGCTGCACGTGTTCAAGGAGTCCTTCGGCTTCGATGGTTTCGCCGACGGCGAGTCCGGCTGCCATGGCCAGTGAATTGCCCCCGAAGGTGCTGGCATGCATTCCGGGCCTGAGGTCTGCGGCGAATTCGTCGCGGCAGAGCATGGCACCGCAGGCGACGCCGCCGGCAAGGCCCTTGGCCAGCGTGATCACGTCGGGCTGCACACCGGCGTGCTGCCAGCCGAACCAGTGGCCGGTGCGTCCCATACCGGTCTGAACTTCGTCGAAGATGAGGAGCAGTCCGTGTTCGTCGCAGAGAGTGCGGAGTGTCTGCAGGAAGCCGGGAGCCGGGATGCGGACGCCTCCTTCTCCCTGAATCGGTTCGATCATGATGGCAGCGGTTTCCTGATCGATCAGGCTGCGGACACCTTCGATGTCATTGACGCGGGCGTAACGAAAGCCGGCCATGAGCGGTCCGAGGCCTTCGTGGTACTTTGGTTGAGCGGTTGCGGTGAGGGCACCGAATGTGCGTCCGTGAAAGCCGTTTTCGAAGGTGATGACGCGGTAGCGTCCCTGAGCGGAGCCGTGAAGACGTGCCAGTTTGATGGCCGCTTCGTTGGCCTCTGCACCGCTGTTGCAGAAGAACGCTTTGCCGAAACTGCGGGAGCAGAGAAATTCGGCGAAGCGCCCCTGCTGTTCGATGTACCATGTATTGGGGACGTGAATGAGTTTTGCGGCTTGTTCCTGGAGGGCACGCACGAGCCGAGGCGGGGAATAGCCGAGAATATTGCAGCCCCAGCCCGGGAACAGGTCCAGATATCGCCGACCGTCTGCATCCCACACGTGTGATCCCTGTCCGCGAACCAGCGCGATGGGCTGACGGCGGTAGTTGGGAATCACGTATTCGTCGAAGAGATCAATGATGGCCTGGCTGGCAGAGAGGGCGGTTTGAGTCATTTGCGGGGGGGCTCCTGCGGGGGCGAAGGGGCGCTGTCGACGAACAAAACCTATTTTAGACGGGAATCCGGCGCGAGGGAAACCCGGGATGCCGGGTCTGACGACGTTTCCAGCGAATCGATGACACGGGGTGAGGGGCGTGGTTCAGAGCATTTTGCGCGGATGCGGATGATTCAGGCGACGATTTCCGTGCCCACGCCGGTATCGGAATAGATTTCAAGGAGTACGGAGTGGGGCATGGAGGCATCCACGACGTGCACTTTGCGAACACCGGCATCGAGCGCATCCAGTGCCGCTTCGACTTTGGGTACCATCCCGCCGGCGATGATGCCGCTGGCAATCATGTCCCGAACTTCGCGTCCTGTGACGTGCGACAGGCGACTGCCCGGGTTTTTGATGTCTGTGAGAATTCCGGGGATGTCGCTGAGAAACACCAGTTTTTCGGCGGAGAGGGCTTGAGCGACCGCGGCAGCGGCCGTATCGGCGTTGACATTCAGGCGATGTCCGAGGGGACTGAGAGCGATGCTGGGGATCACGGGAATGGTGCCAGTGGAACACACGCGGGAGATTGTGTCGGTGTCGACTTTGGTGACCGCCCCCACGTGTCCGAGATCGACCGGCTGACCGTGGTCGTCGCGGAGCTGCAGCTTTTCAGCGGTGAGCACGTTTTCCGTGCCGTAGTGCAGTCCGGTGGCCCGGCAGCCGTTGTGATTGATGCGGTCAACCAGTGACTGGCAGATGTCATCCACCAGCACTCGTGAGGCGATCTGCAGGGTGGGCAGATCCGTGAATCGTCGTCCGGCGACAAATCTTGGAGCAATTCCGGCGGCTGACATTGCGGCGGAGATGGCCTTACCCCCCCCATGAACAATCACCGGTCGCATGCCCACTGCGGCCATGAAGACGACGTCGATGAGCAGGCTGTTGACCGACGCGGCATCATCGAGGGTGCTGCCGCCGAGTTTGATCACTACATAGCGGGAGCGGAATCGCTGGATCCAGCTGAGCGCTTCGACCAGAACTTTTGCCTTGCGGATAGCTTCATCCATGAGCGAATCGACCTGCGGTGTGGGTGGGGTGGTTTATGATTGACAGCCGTTCTGTGGAGTGTATCGCCTGCAGGCTCAGCCGTCCAAAATGCTGCTGCCGCTGTGGCATAATTTTCGCTTTCAGGCCTGGAATGCGAACGATTGCAGGGGCCTGATCCGGACGGAGTTCAGGGTTCGGCCGCAGTCGATTCCTGCAGTTCCCTGATGAGTTGCCGGGGATCCATCAGTTCATCAGACGCGGGAGCGAAGTCAACCTGAGTCTCTGCGGGAGCGCGGAGGCTGTGAAAGTAGTCCATCGCCGGGGCTGCCATGATCTGCAGCAGTCGCCAGGTTTCAAGAACTGTTGCGACAGGCGACGCAGCGCCCGCCGCCGCGTCCGGAATGCATCCGGGGGTTTGACCGGAGCGGCGGGCGAGCAGATTCAGGCGGGCAAGTTCGTGGGCGGGGGCGATGAAGACCAGTTGTCGCGGTGACGGTGGCTGGAGGTCGGGATGCTGGCGGAGTGTTTTGGCGAGCGATTCATCGGAGTCGGCGTACAAATGCAGGATAGCCTTTGGCGGGATGCCGACTGCGATGAGTGCGTTGCGGAGTGAGTCGGGGGTGGGGACGGCGAGGTCGGCGATGGCCGGCACGCTCACCAGAAACCGCGAACCAGGATGTGCTGTGTGGAATTGAGCAGCCGTGGTGGCAAGGGTGCCTGAAGTGCTGGTGCCCGTCCGGGTCGCAGCAGGGGTTCTAAGCACACACAGGCAGGGTACGTCCGCGAGTGGCCGGGGGGTGGCCATGCTGACGATGGACGCCAGGGGAAAGCTCACAACGGTGACCGCTGCAGCGAAAAGAAAGGGACCTGCTGGTGCTGCCCCTGCGGCCCGAATCCGGGCGTTGGAGAGCAGGCCGGCAGCAGCCACCAGCAGCGTCAGGAAGACCGAAAGATGCTGCGCGCATCCGGAAATCCTCTCCGGTTCCGGAAGTGACTGAAAAGCGGACTGAAAATCCCGAGCTGTGGCCGCAAGCAGGAGTGCGGAAATCAGCAGCAGCGCGTTGCGAACCGGTCCGGGGATGGAACGACGCACGGCATAGAGCAGCCAGGAGGGGACGGCCATCGCCAGCAGCACTCGCGAGAATGTCTCAGGGAGCGGTTGCAGGGAGCAGAACCAGTTCTCGGTGGAACTGGACCCGAAGTGCAGAATCTCCAGCAGATTCAGAGTGAGCAGGCAGGCCATGCCGAAAGCTGCACCGCGTGCCACGGCCAGCCAGCCCGGCTGGCGTGGTGGTGGAATCTGCAGGGGACTGCGAAGCGGTGGTCTCACGGGAATTTTCCGGAGCTGGATGAATCAGGAACGAAGATGGTCAGCCGCATCCCGGCAGCTGTTACAACCGTTGCAGCCAACAGGGACCGGCTGCGGGGATGTCACCTGGAACTGAAACGGGAGAATAACGCTTGCCAGGGAATTTGCTCCAGTGCAGCATCTGGCTGGAATCGACTTTTAAGACAATCCGGGAAAATCGGGCGACAGGCAGTATGCGGTCAATTCTGCATTCCGTGACTCAGCCGCGACCGCGCCTGCAGCTGTTGGCGATGGTTTGGGTTGCGCTGTTTGTAGTGGCTGCGGCATGGAGACTCTGGGGGGGAGTCCACTTCAGTCGGTTGATGGTTTCGTTTGGCACAGTGACCGATTCCGCCCCAGTGTCGATGGTTCTGTTTACCAGAACCTCAACCGGCGAACTACTGGAGCTGGCTCCCGACGAAGTCTGGTCGACGGTCTGGAGTCGATACAAGCGGTTTCCAGCGATCCGCTCTGTTGTTGCGGGCTGGTACGACGCAACCGACGTTGCTGATGCACTCCCCGAAGTTCGTGCCGGGCTGAATTGGGACACATCGCGGCGATTGCGGGTGCAGCGAATTTCGACTGGGCCGTCGTCCGAGCAGGGGCTGCGGTCCTTTGCGGTGGTGGCTGAATATCTGCCGACGGCTGGTGTTGAAAGTCGACTCACTTCGATGACAGGCATGATGAACTGGCAGGGAGATGGTTTTCTCCTGGCGATTGCCGCTGCGCAGGCGCTCGCTGGAACACTCCTGCTGTGGCTGATCTGGCACGTGCTGCAGGTTACCGGTTCCACCGAGGTTGTGACTGATGCCCGCGGTCAGAGAATTTCGCGGGCCTCCGTGCCGCTGGAGATGCTGAGATTGATCCTGCTGGTTCTGTTTGGCCATCAGTGCTGGGTCTTTCTGTACAGAACGGTGAGCCTGTCCTCGGCTGAATCCACTCTGATCGGCACTCTGCTGGTGCCGCTCCCGGGACTGTTGATTTTCTTCTGGGTTCGCGGGCTCGGGACCTGCGCAGAGCCACGCCGTGTGATTTTGCGGATGGTGCTGCTGACGATCGCCGTTTCGATGGTGAAAGTGTTGTGGCTGACGGGTCTTGAGTTTCGACCGACTGGAGATTACGAAGCGTTCCTGAGGATGGGGAGTCTGGCAGCGGAGGGACGGTGGGAGGAGATCGGGCTGGACCGTGGCTATCTCGCATTCATTTACCTGCGGCGTGCCATCTTCTGCGTGACACCGGTCGTCTGCTGCTTCGGGATCGGGATGTGGAAGATTGAACTGGTGAATGTTCTTGTTCAGGCCGTTTCAGCACTGCTGGTGTCTGAACTTGTGCGGCGGATGTTCAGTCTCAGGACAGCAGCCTGCACGCTTCCAATCCTTTTGTTGTACCCGGACTTCTTCTACTCGTCCGGCATGGTCTCGCACAACATTTGGGGATACTTCTGGATTGCTTTGGCGTGGCTGATTTACGACGAGTTCCAGAGGCGGCTGGCGGCAGAACGCAGTGGGAACAATGCATGGCTGCTGCAGTTGATGCCTGCAGTCTGTTTTGGTGTGGCCTTCGGATGCAGCTGCACGGCGATTGAGTTTCTCAAGTCCTACGGAGTGTTCATGCTTGCAGGTGCGGCAATTCATCTGGCACTCAGGCCGACACTGCTTCGGCTGTTGTCTGCAGCACCGACGCATGCAAATCCCCTCGCCAGTGTGCGTCTGACGTTTTTCCTGATAGCCGTGCTGGTCTGCGGGATCTGCGTGTCCGGACTTGATCGTCGACTCACGCAACTGACCGGTTTGAAAATGCCACCGCAGCACACTCTGGAGTACTTCGCCACAATGTCCGCGAATGGTTTTGAGGAGGGCCATAATGTGACGGTCTGGGCCAATGATTATGCGCGAAGCGTTCAGGGGACTTCGCGCGTTGGTGTGCTGCTTCGGCAGTTGCTCTTCGAGAAGGTTGCGAATGCCCAGGCATTCCTGGGGAGTCTGCGTCGGAAGAACAGTCTTCTGGCCTTCGGCAGCGATGCCATGGTACTGACTCAGGACAATGCTGCTGGTGACAGTCGAACACGGCGGATTGTTAACTTTTCCACAGGCGGTATCCAGTACATTGTGTGCGAAGCCAGTGTCTGCCTGCTCTTCTTGCTGTGCCTCACCCGACTGCTCAGCCTGCACCGCCTTCCGCTCTCCGCAGCGGAACTCTTTCCACTGCTCACGACCGGAGTTGTGCTTACCTTTATTTATCTGCTGGCCGAGGCCCATCCGTATTATTCGCAGAATTTTGGATACCCGTGTTCGTGGTCTGCCGGCCTGGTGATTTCGATGATGAGACGACAGCCACCCCGTGGTGACACGCTGGTTCCGGACGTGCAGTTCAATCTGTTCAAACCCCGCATGGCCACCGCGACTGCGGTCATCGGAATCGTGGTCACCGTCTATCTGCTCGCAGGCGCATGGTTTGATCGAAGTGGCCTGACATTCCATCGTATCCGGGAAATCCAAGGCAGTTGTCTGACGAACGGCCCTGGTTTTGTTGCAGGTGAAGTTTCCGTATCCAGAACGACCGGTTCGCTCACGTTGCGTTCCCGGGAAGCCATTGTTCCCGCGGGCGTCAGGGCGACAGCATCATTCGAGGTGATTTCAGGTGGTGGAGCATTGCGGGGTCTGCGTTTTTTCAACTCCGGGAATCAGCAGAGCGAGGGACGACGGGTGGCTGAAAATTGGGGGAGACTGCCGGTGCGTTACATGGTGCAGATCGAGGGAAAAGGGGTTCGCAGCGGGTTCATCACGGACTTGCGGCAAGCCAGACTCATCGAATTGCCGGCTGAGTACTGGACCTCGGACGGAGCGAAAGCTGTGGCCTCTGATCGCGTCCGGATAACACTGTCTCTCGAAACAACAGCGGAATTCCGCTGGCTGCGATCCGGTCCGGATCCGGCTGTGGCCGTGGAATACTTCAACTGATCGCGGCGGACTTTCGCAGGGCGTCGGGGAATGGTCATAAAATGGAACAGATGAAACGATTCAGGCTGATGCAGGAATTACCGGGCGGTCGGTTGAGTGTCGGGCTGCTGATCTTTCTGGCCCTGGCTGCTGTGGCCCTCGCAGACCGACTGTATCATGAACGCCATTACGGCCGGATGTTTGTACGACTGAGCGAACGGCTTGCCAGTGATCGCTCCGTGACAGTCTTTACCCGCCGGTCCGATGGAACACTGACAGCGCTCAACCGGCGGGCTGAGGACGACAGGCTGTACAGTCGCGATTCCGACTGGAAGAAGGTCATGTCGATTGTGATCACGAGCAGTCCCGTGGATCCTGTTCGCTCGGATGAGGTGGAAGTGCGAATTGGTCCCGGGTGGCCACACACAACGATCCTGCCTGTCAGCAGTGTTCACCTTCTGCCGCTCGACAATCCGGGCCTGCAGGCGCACCGTCGGCAATTGCTGTTTGAGCAGGCGTGTGAGGTGACTGTGGATGCAGCCACTCGCAGCCTGCTGCCCCTGAATGCGGGACTGATCAACTGGCAGGGTGATTTTCTTCTGGTGGCGCATTCACTCTGTCTGGGACTTCTGTATTTTCTGCTGCTGACCGGGGTCGGCTGCATTCTCCGCCGGCTGGGGCCACTGCAGGTGACTGCAGTGCCGAAGAGCGGTGCTCTTATGCGACTGGCAGCTGAGGTCGTCCGGTTCTTCATGTTCGTGCTGGCCATACACCTTGCGTGGCTGTGGCTTCGGCAGCTGACAATCATGCGGGAATCCTGGCCGCTTGTGCTGGGGATTTTGTCGGCTGTGGGGATCGCTGCACTGATTGCAGGGTGGTTCAGGGTGGTGGATCGAACTCGCTCTGAGCGGCAGCTGGCCATCCGGATGCTGTTCCTCATTTTCGTCATGGCGCTGCTCAAGCTGTACTGGCTGTCTCATGTTGAAACCATCCCACGCAGCGACTATGCGCGTTACTATGAATACGGTAAGCAGATGGCAGCCGGAGACTGGGAGGCGATCCGGAACGGACCAAAGGGGCAGTCAGCTCTTTATCTGCGGCGGGCGTCTGTCGTCACATTTCCGGTTGCCGTCTGTTTTGGCTCTTCAATTTCGACATTTGAAGTTGTGCATACAGTGGTGCAATGCGTCACGGCGGCGATGTTCTGCCTGCTGGTGCGGCAAATGGCTGGAATTCGAGCGGCTGCTCATGCGCTGCCGCTGCTGCTGATCAGTCCGGAAATCTGGTATCAGGCCGGGATGATCACTCACAATGTCTGGGGATATTTCTGGATTGTTGCCACATGGCTGGCCTTTGATTGTTATCTGAAGCATTCCGCTCAGCTGGAACGGCGGACTGCCGGCTGGCTTCGCCGGATTTCAGGGGCTGTATTCTGGGGAATCGGCATTGGCATTGGCATCACGATGGTGGATCTCACCAAAGGCTACGGGATTTTCTTTTTGGTTGCCCTGCCTGCTGTTATCGTTGTTGGGCCGAGGATAATGAAGTTACTGACAGACTGTGCGCCGGACGGAATGGGTTTTATTCCGGGGCGATTCACGTTTCTGCTGGTTGCTCTGATGAGCTCGCGAATGCTGACGACTGGCGCGGATTCATTTCTGCTGTCGCGGAGTGGACTGAAGTTGCCACCCGGGTGGATCGTGGCTCATGCCTGTTCAGTGGAAGCGGCAGGCGCGGGTGGTGGTGAAGCGCTTGCAGTCTGGATTTCACGGTACCACTACCTGGTTCCTGAAAGTCATCGCCAGCCACTCGTGTTGAGAAAGCTTCTGCACGAAAAGGTCGGCGAAGCGACTGAGGTGCTGCTGTGCGCATTTCGCAAGAATCGCCTGCTGTTTTCCGTTGTGGATGCGATGGGGCATTCACAGGACTCGGTCTCCCCGGCAACTGCAGCTCCTACTGTCGACAACGTGCGTTTCGGAGCCATCCAGTTTGTGATTGGTAATGTGGTGATGCTGGCTTCCGGGATCTGTTTCCTTGCACGCCTGATGCTGCGTGAATGCCTCGTCTCGTCGTGGTCGGAGCTGTTTCCGTTGCTGACCACCGGCGTGGTCCTTGCTGTGATTTATCTGGCATTCGAAGCTCATCCTTACTACGCGATCAACTTCGTGTTGCTCTTCAGCTGGAGTGCAGGTGTGGTGCTGGACCGGCTGCGACGGCCCTTCACGGCTCATGCTGTGTCCGCGGCATTTCCCGTGCTGCGGCTGTTTTCCCCGGATCGGCTCACAGCCGTCGCTGCAGGCCTGTTACTGCTGGGTTGCTATTGCCTGCTTGGTGCTGCAGTGGATCGGAGCGGGTTGACATTTTTCCGCGTGGCCGCAGGGGCCGGCAGCCATGTTCAGGAAGATGGCAAAGACGCATGGGTTCAGGGACTCCCGCAAAACGCCGCATCCGGAGTGTCTCGAGTGCATGGATGGCTTGAGTTCCGCCCGGAGAGTGGGATGGTTCGCAAGGGCGAGAAGATCTCGCAGCAGTTCGTAGTGCAGTGTGGTGGACGCTGGCTGCCGGGGCTGAGCTTTTTTATCAGCGGAAATCAGCGGGCAAGGATTAACCGCATCAACGACGAATGGAAGTCACTCCCGTTTCTTTATTCGGTCTCCATCGAGGACTTCAAGCTGGCTGAAAACCGCCCACTGGAGGAACTGGCTTTTCCGAGGTTCCGGGGAGTGCCGAAGAAATTCTGGGATCCTGATGGAACAGGAGAAGCAAGGAATGTGACGGTCACCGTCAGTCTTGAATGCACTGCAGACATTGCCATCGGACGTCTCAGTCCTCCACCCGCCATCGCACTCGAGTATTTTCATTAAACACGCTGCTGAGGTCAGAAATGGATCCGGTACCAGTGAGCAATAGTGATCAGAGACGAGGTCCGGCAAAGCGGTTTCTGTGGCACGCCCTTCTGCTGCTGATCGCCGTTGGTTTCGCTTTGGTGTTCCGATTGACGAACGGCAGACACTATGGACGGCTGATTGTGCGACTCGATGAGAGAACAGCTGCCAATATGTCACTGGTGCTCTTTGCGCAGCGGCTGGATGGATCGCTCTTCCCGCTGCAGCCGCGTCCGGAAAACCGCCAAATCTGGTGTCGGGACAGTGGCTGGCCTGCCGTCAAAAGTCTGATTCTCGCCGGCAATGACGTGGGTGAGGTCAGCCCGGATTCCGTCAAGGTGTTTCTCGGCAGTTCTCCGCTGTATGCGCAGCCACTTAATGTCGCACCTCCGGAAGAGGCAGCGGCGACAGATCCACGGTTCAGGGAACTGCGACGACGCATGAGCGTTGCGGATGTGTGGCAGGTGTTTCCTGAAGCGGCACACAGGTCACCATTCTCGACCGCCGCCGGAAGTGTGAACTGGCTGGGAAACGCAGCTCTTCTGCTGGTCGCCTGCACGCAGGGGTTTGCGATTTGGCTGGGTGTGATCCTGTTTGCCATGGCTGTCAGACACATCGCGGCGCTGCAGTCCCAATGGCAGTCGTCCGGGTCTGTTGCTGATCTCGCAGGCCGGGTCGCTGCGGAGTCGATCCGACTGATCCTGCTGACCTTCACGGCCCATCTTTGCTGGTGTCAGCTGATCCCTCTCATCACCCTGCGGGTTCCGGACGAAGTCTCCGCCGCAATGATTGCTGGAGTGATCACGGGGCTGTTCGTCGCTGGCTGGGTTCGATTTGTTCAGTCCACAGCCTCTGACTTCAAACTCAGGCTCTGCATGGTGGCTTTTGCTGCAGTGGTTTTTGCGACAAAGCTGTGGTGGCTGAGTACAGTGGAATTTCGTCCCTTGTCTGATTACGAGGCATATCATCGGTACGGAGCCCAATTGGCCGCTGGCGACTGGGAGGCGATTCGCGGTCGTCCGGGAGGCCTTGCGGCCATCTATCTTCGCCGCGCTGCGACCTTTGCCTGGCCGATCTCTCGCCTTTTCGGCTCATCCATGTCCGCCTATGAAGTTGTCAACGTGCTCACTCAGGCTGTCACCGTGTGGCTGCTTTGTGTTCTCATTCGGCGGATGTTCAGTCTCAGGACAGCAGCATTTTCGCTCCCATGCCTGCTGCTTTATCCGGAACTCTGGTACCTGCCTGGGATGGTAACCCACAACATTCCTGGCTACCTCTGGATGGTGTTGTCGTGGCTGGCAGTGGATTGCTTCCTGAAAGTCTCTGCGACTCAGGCTGAACAAGGCAGCCGGTGGCTGAACCGAATTGCGACGGCACTCCTGCTGGGGCTGACAGGGGGACTTTCGTTTGCATTGCTGGAACTGACGAAATCCTATGGAATGGTCTGTATTCTCAGCCTTGCGATGTGTCTGTTCGTCGGTCCGCTGCTGCCGGCTTCTCTGATCCGTCAACCTGCAGCCAGCCGTGCTCCCGCGCTCCAGAGAATTGCCTTCTTCGCTGCATTGGTGGTGACCGAGCAGTCGCTGGTGCGAACGGTTGACGAGTTCCTGCTGCAGAAGTCCGGACTGACCACACTACCGAACTGGTCCCTCAACTATCTGACGGCTGTGGATTCCACGACAGATGCCTCAGGTGATGGATTATTCATCTGGACGCATTACGCTTATTCAGTTCATACGAGAGATGTGCTGCCGCTGGCGTTTCGCAAACTGCTCCACGAGAAACTGGGGGTCGGTCCCGAATTCCTGAAGTGCATGTTTCGTAAGAATGTGGTGCTGTCACGAACGGCAGATTCCATGTCCCTCGTTCAGGACAACATTCGTCTGCAAAAACTGGACGCGAAACCGGAAAATGTCCGTTACGCCGCATTTCAGTCCACGTTCAGTTACCTGTTGGCGCTGGTCATCGGGTGCCTGTTTCTGCTGCGGCTGCTTCTGCCCGGGCCACTGATCAGATCGGAATCCGAACTCTTTCCCCTGGCATCCAGTGCCGCCGTGATGCTGGCAGTCTATCTGCTCACGGAAGCACATCCCTACTATGCACTGAATCTGGTGTTTCCGTTCTGCTGGAGTGCGGGGATTGTCTTCGAGAGACTGCAATCCTCGACCGGGTCGGCGATCAGCCTGCCGCAGGCTCTCAGAATGTACTTTCCGCGCCCACGATGGCTTGCTGCCGGAGCAATCAGCATCGCCGTGGCTCTGTTTTGCGTCGCAGGTTCTGCCGTGGATCACAGTGGCCTGACGTTTCACCGCGTGGCTGGCACAAACGTTGTGAAATCCACGTTGGGCAACGAAAAGAGTCCTGCCGAAAAGTCTTCAGGCTTTGCCACTACAGGGACTTCCCGAGTCCACAGCTGGCTGGAATTCAACACGGCTGCCGGACACCTGAAAGCCGGGCAAAACGCCTCCACCGATGTCACCATTCAGTCTGAGGCCGGACCACTTCGCGGGTTGCGTTTTTTCGTGGCCGGAAATCAGCGCGCCCGACAGCAGCGGATTCCGGATGCGTGGCAGGGACTTCCCATTCGTTATGCCATCGCCATCAACGGAAAAACAATCGTGGAAGATCGCCCGCTGGAAGAGCTCTCCCGCCCACGATTTCTGCTGGTTCCCGCCAGCGAATGGCTGGGAAAAACTCAGCCATCTGCAACCACCGCCACCGTAACCGTGACACTCACATGCACCGCGGATCTCGCCATCGGCCGGATCTCACCGCCGCCCGCGATTTCCGTTGAGTACTTCCATTGATCCCGCAAACTGCCGTTTTCAGAAACATTGGCACCTGCGAAGATCCGGGACATGCATGTCCTCCCGCAGCGACTTCCTCCCGGCTCCTGTTTCTGATCGGCGCCTGCCATGAAAAACGGCCCGTCCATCCTTCGCCTGCTGTTCCTGACCGTTCCTGTTGCTGCTTCTGCCGCGCACTGCCTGCATTCACCATTTGCGCCACCCCTGAACATCACTTCAGACCGCCCGGCACTCGTCTTCGAAAGCTATCTCGCGGACCAAAGTCGAATTGTGGCGGAATCACGGCCGGTGATTTCCGAAGAATTCCACTTTCGCAATCAGGGTGCGGAAACCGTCAGAATCACCAGCGTGGAACCCAGTTGCGGGTGTCTTCGCCCGCAGCTCTCGTCCACACAGATCGCCCCCGGGCAGCGCGGTCAGATCACGCTGCCCGTAAGGACTGTCAATGAACCCGCCGGACTTCGTGAATATATGGTCAACGTTCACTATGAAGATCCGCGTCCACGCACCGTCTCCATCACCTGGCGCGTCCAGCTCCCCGAAAAAAAACTCCTGATCGAACCTCGCGTCCTGATGATCCTCGGCAACCTCGCCAACGACGAAACACTCCCCGTCAGAATCTCAGACTTTCGTCCCGGGAAAACTGACACCCCGCTGCGAATCACCGACGTCTCAGCTGCTCCCGGCCTGATCACCGCCTCTGTCGGCGGACAGACCGTCAGTGCAGACGCCAGCGACACAACCGTCAATGTCCGCTTCAGCCAGAACCTTCCGCCCGGAAAACACCGTGGAATCGTGACGGTCCGAACCGAGGACCCCGATTACCCTGCCCTGCAGATTCCCGTGATCGTGGGCCGACCTGTGCCCGACATGGAAGGCCGCCTGAAGGCCTCGCCCGAAATGGGACGCGTTGTCATTCGCGGAAATAAGCCGGAAGAATCCGCCGGAACCAGCATTGCCGTCTTCATGCCGGCTGACTGGACCGTTGACAGCCAGGAAACGTTCCCCGCAGAACTGCTGGCCACCGCCAGTCCCCCCGAAGCAGACGCCGAAGGCATCCTGAAAACCACGCTCGCCATCAGCGTCACCGCGCTGCCACCGGCCGGAGTCCAGCAGGGGCTGATCACTCTGCACTTCAAGTCACCCGATGGTCCGCAAATGCTCACCGTGCCACTTTCAATCGTCTGGCTTTAACAGCTCAGATGATGCCCCGAGATGTCTGCCGCCGCGCCATCTCAGACAGCCACACATCCTGCGACAGCTCTCTGGTCGTTCCCGTATCAATGCGAATGCAGTCCGTCGGCAGCAGCTCATCAGGAGGTTCAAAGCGTGCCGTCAACGCCTGCAGATCTTCCTCCCGAGCATCCGAAATCACATCCCTCCGCCTCCCGCGATCCCGCAGTCGCTGAAGCCGAATCTCCTCGTCTGCCTCAGCGAAAATCCAGATCAGCTCCGCTCCCGCAGACGCAGCCATCGCAGCCACCGTATCCCGGTCAGCACGGCGGGAAAACGTGGCATCCAGAATCACACTTTCGCCGGCACGCACGCGCGCCCCCGCAGCCTCCCGCAGAGCCGCATACACGCGCTGCGTAAACTCGCTGCTGTACAGGGCAGCCCGCTCAGACGCTGTCCCCCGAGAGTGCAGCTCCACTCCCCCCAGCTCCTTGCGGATCCGGTCAGACGACAGCAGCGTCCAGCCACTTTCAGCAGCAGCGAATTCCGCCAGCGACGACTTTCCTGAAGCCACCTGCCCCGCAAATGCCAGAATCCGCGGCCCAGCACCACTCAAAACGTACCGCGACGCCAGCTGGAAGTAGCGGCCGGACCGCTGCTGAGCATCCGCGCCCTCCTCAGCCGACGCCGTCTCTGAAAGACCCCGCAGATATTCCACTTTGCCTCGCACACAGGCCCGGTAGGCCTGGTACCAGCGAATCACGTTTGGCAGATCCGGGTCCGGTAGCTCCTTCGACAGACGCTGGATCAGATGTCGCGACCAGTCGAAGCAGCCATGGAAGTCCAGATCCATCGCCAGAAACGCCACATCAGAAGCCACATCGATCTGCCGCAGACTGTCGCTGAATTCCAGACAGTCATAGATCCGCACCCGCTGGTCGTCCAGGTGAATGTGCTCCAGATGCAGATCACCGTGCCCATCGCGAATCCAGCCTGCTGCCGCACGGCCCTCCAGCAGCGCTGCGTGCTGCCGCACAAACTCCGCAGAACCCCGCTCCAGAAAGGACAAACGCTGCGGCGGCATCACGGTGACGGGCATCGATCGCGCCACCTGGAAGTTGTCCAGAATGTGCTGCTGCAAACGCGGCAATGCGGCCGCCGAAATCTCTGGCGGCAGAGCAGGCTGCTGCCGGTAAAAACTCAGCAGTCGATCCACCACCCGATCGATGTCCCCACGCTGTGCCGTCCCCGCACGCAGCCTGTGCAGCAGAAAGCCAGACTCGCACAGCTCACGCATCTGAACCAGCCACTCTATCGTCCCTGGCGGTTCCGCTGTCCCCTCAGGAACATCGACCAGCTGCAGCTGCGGCTGACCCGCAACAGACTGACCATACTGGCAGACTGCCAGCACGCCCGGATAAATGTCCTCAGCCAGACGACGGTTCAGTCGCACTTCCACATCACAGTTGCGGCGACGGCTGGAAAGCTGCTGGAAGTTCAGAAAACCCAGATCAACCGGCTGCTTCATCTTATAGACATAAGGCGACGCCACAAACAGCCACGAGGCATGAGTCTGCAGTCGCCGCACCTCTGCCGGATGATGGGCATAGCTGGCCGGGTCTGAAAGGAAATTCAGAACAAGGCGGGTCTGCGGAGTCATCTGAAACGGTCCTCCGAAAACCCACCCGAGCAAATCACATTCCAGCGGAAATTGGGGTCCCGCGAAAGGCCTCAGAGACGCCTGGACGAGTCAGTGTCACCAATGCCCAGATGCCCACCGGCAGACCAATCAGGCAGCAGGGAGAGGTCACAGGAAGCATCATCAGCACGGACGCGGTCACAGCCAGAACATACCGCTGCACATTGAGCATCGAAATGGCCCCGAATAAAATCAGGCCGTTGAAGGCCACACCCAGCACAGAATAAACTGTCCCGACCTTCGCCACGTTCTGCATGATCGCATTCTGAGCTTGCATCAGACCCCCGATATCCGGGACGGGTGGTCGTGAATCGGCAGGTGGCCCCGCACTCATCGGCTCAGAGCCAGACGCCTGCGCCGCCTCTGCCCGCTGACGCTCCATCCGCCGCATGTCCTCCTGAATGATCTGTTCGGTCATCTCCCCCATCTGCTGGGTCATTTGACTGACCTGGGGAACAATGAACAGGCTGCTGACAACCCCATACAGGGACCACGCTATCCCCAAGGCTGCCAGCACCACCATCGTAATCGCCGGCCCCGACAGCTTGCTGCGGATGTCAGTCGCCGATGCAGCCCCGGACGGAGTGGCTTCACTTTCGAAGGCATAAGGCTGCTGTGGATTCAGATTGGTTGTCATGGCAACGACTTTCCCTGGGGAAATCAAACCGAATTTCGACGACACGCGTCTCGACGGACACGACGGCAGGTTCCTTCAACGGAAGTTCCATGCTATCAACGAGAATCCTCCCCGGAAAGCGGGAATTCATGAAGTTCGTGCCAGCTCGCCGCTCACCGCAGTGAAATGAACCGGCTGTTCATTGTCCGCAAATCCAACTGCAGCAGGCGGTTGAAGAGTGGTTCGCCAAATCCTGCCAGCAGCTTGATGACTTCCATGGCCGCCAGACACCCCACCGTGCCGCTCACAGCACCGAAGACAGGAAAACGCCGCATCCAGCCAGCCGGAACTTCAGGCACCAGGTCCCGAAATCGCAGCGTCCGCGGCGGCTGAATCACTGTCAGCGACGCTTCCAGCTCATACATCGCCGCCTCCACCACCGGCTTCCCCAGACGCTCAGCCACGTCATTCATCGCCAGTCGCTCCTGAAAGAGCGGAGCTGCATCCACCACACAGTCTGCCATCCCGACGATTTTATCTGCGTTCTCCGGAGTGATCGACTCGGCGAATGTCACGACCTCCAGACGGGGATTGAGCTCTTGCAGACGCCGCGCTGCCGATTCCACTCGCGGACGCCCGATCCAGTCGTGAGTCATCAGCAGCTGGCGATTCAGGTCCGATGGCTGGAGCAGCCCGCCGTGCGCCAGGATCAGTCTCCCTACACCCGCTGCTGCCAGCTCATACGCCGCCGCCGAACCCACTCCGCCCACACGGCTCACGAGCACTGTGGCTGCCCTGAGTCGCTCCTGGCCGGATTCCCCGAATCCCTCAACATCCAACTGCCATGACCAGATTTCGCGCTCTTCCTCCGTCAGCGGTTGACGAGACATGAGCATCACCCCCCGCTGATCATTGGCATGAGGACAATATGATTCCCGGCATCCACAACGAATTCAGGATCCGTCGGCAACAGCTGGTGTTCGCGGAGCACGAGCAGTCCCGCAGGCAGCCCGCTGCAGCGCCCCGTTTCATCCCTGCTCATTGCCAGATGCCCGGCCGTCCCTGGATAGAGCTCTCGCAGCTGCTCAACCAAATCTGAGAGTGTGATGCGAATGCTGCACGGCACAGCCACGCGCTCTGTTCCAGCAGCACGACGCAGGGGCCCTGTGAGTTCGACCGTTACAAACGTCCCCGGAGCGCCGTCCCCGGAGAATTCACCGCCCTGAACCTGGGACTTGATCATGGCTTGCGCGGTTCGACTACGGGCTGCACCCACGCTCGCTCGTATTCGTCCTTTTCGCCCGGATTGGGATGCTTCCGAGACGATGTCACCACAGCGCGCACGTACAGCTCACGACCTGTCAGCTGATAAACCGGATTGGTGCCTTCGACCGTCGCATAGACGCGGCCGATCTGGTCGGAATAGCGGCGTGTGAGCAGTGCAGGCTGGGCCTCGTCGGCGACGGCGGGCTGCGAGTCCTGTGGGAACCCGCGATCCGTGCCGATGAATTCCGTGCGATACGTCACCCCCTCCTCGGCGGCGATCTCGACTGCGAAGGCAGTGCCATCGCAGCTGATCGACTTCAGGCTGACCCCGGATGAGGAGTAAAATCGGCCGGCTTCGAGCGATTCGACGAGGGCGTCGGGGGTGAGCGTTGCTGAAAGCACGTTCACCCAGCCGCGGCCGGGCTGTGCACGCTTTCCCGGAGCCGTCTCGAAATAGCTGTGACCGTCGTCGGTGCCAAGACCGTAGAGCACCGGCAGCTTCTGAGTCTCAATGCGGAAGCTGTTGATGATGTCCCAGATCCGCTCTGTGGACGCGTGAGTTTCGTCGCCTGAATTGTTGACCGCGGGATGCCCGTTATACACCTCAAAGAAGTTCCCGCCGACAGCCGGAAGCAACTGCTCGGCCGTTACTGCGTAACCGAAGTTGGGATGGTTGAGATGCACGAGAGTTTTTACACCGGAGCGTTCCCGGCGAGACTGGGCGGCCAGAAAATTTCGCTGAATCACATCCGCCACAGACTCGCCACTGGTCGGTGGGAGCAGTTCAAGGGTGTTGGTGGCACACAGGTGCACAGGGAGTTTTCCAAACCGATCGGTGATCTCTTCTCCCTGAATCAGCAGGTATTCCTGGGGCACTGCCAGCCTGTTGAACACTTCGTCAAATGTCTTCAGGCGAATTTCCCGAGCGTCACCCTCGCCGCGTGTTTCAATCCATTCTGCTGGCCAGGCCGCAGTCAGACGATCAAATGCCGCCTGCCGCTTGTCAAGGCTGATCCAGCGTTCGTTCTGCAGGAGCGTATTGTGATCAGTGAAGACCAGAAACTGATAGCCCCGATCGCGATACCATTTTGCAATCGCCTCAGGGAAGTCGTCCCCGTCGCTCCACAACGAATGCGTGTGCATATTGCCGCGGCACCAGCGCTGGCCGGAGTCTGCTGCAAGGCGGAATGACGGGGACTGCGCTGGCAGCCGCGCACAGCACCACAGGCTGCAGCACACCAACAGACTGGAAATCAGGCGACTGAACATAGCAGGCAGACACTTTGCAGAATGGGAATCCGGCTTCCTGAACGAACGCTTTTCCGATCATCTCGACATCCGTGAAGATTTCGTGAGCTCAGCGGGCGGAACCCACTTCATAGCACATCAGCTTGTTCTGCTCACGCAGATACAGCCGGCCCCCGGCCACAACCGGATGCGCCCACGTGGAACCTTCCTGATAATCCGGCTTGAAGCTGCCCCGGAGTCGGTATTCGTCGGGGGTGGCTTCGATGAGCGCGACTACGCCGTCCTGATAGCGGAAAATGATGTGCCCATCGATGAGCAGAATGGAGGCAGAACCTCCACCAGGACCCCGCTGTTTGCCGCCCCAGACAATCTCGCCGCTGCTCATGCGGACGCATGTCGGAAAGCCCTGATTCTGCTGGTGACCCGCATAGACAAAGCCATCCTTCAGAATCATGCCGCCATGATGGTTGTTGAACACTTCGCCTTCAAGGAAGTACTTTTCTTCGGCAATCACACTGTCCCCGTCCCGCTTCAGCTCTACAAGGGCGGCGCCGGTCTTGTAACTGGTGGAACCGAACACAAAGTTCCCGTCCACAAGCGGTGTCGGAATGTTGGCAACACCGTTGGCCACGCGGTTGTACGTCCACAGCTGTTTGCCATCCTTTGCGTTGATTCCGATCAGACCGCGCCCGGTGAGCTGGACGTATTGGGGGATCCCCAGTGCGTCGCTGGTGATGATTGACGAATAACCAGCGCCGTCCTTGCCCGCAGTGCCTTCAAACGTCGCGGCACACTGCCAGATGTCCTGGCCCGTCATCCGGTCCAGACAGACCACCAGCGCGTTTGGGCCACCGGGCGTGCAGAGCACTCGATCACCGTCCACCAGCGGACTTTCCGAAAAGCCCCAGCCGGACATCATCTTCCCGTTCCAGTCGCTGAACTTTCGCTGCCAGATCAGCTGGCCGTCCTTCCGTGTCAGACAGGCAATCGAACCGTCTGACGTCACCACGTACAGGTGATCGCCAGCCACCGATGGTGTGCAGCGCGACCCTTCGTAGCTGTGCTTCGGATTGGCTTCGGTCACCGGTGTCTTCCAGAGGATGCTGCCGTCACTGGCCTTTGCTGCCAGCACTGCCTGACCCTGTTCCGTGTTGCCGACCGTGTACAGCACCCCATCCACAACCGAAACACTGGCGTAGCCGGTTCCGAAGCCTTCTACCGTCCAGAGATGTTTCGGGGGATTGGCATCCCAGTCGTGCGAGGCCAGCTTTTCATCGGACTGGGCATTTCGCAGCGGCCCACGCCACTGAGGCCAGTCGCCGGCCGTCGCAGGAACACTGAGAAGAAGCAGGCAGAGCAAATGCAGGGAGAATCGCAGGGGCATGGGGCATGCTTTCAGGCAGAAAAGAAAGTGTGCAGGGTGTGCAGGGGAACACGTTCGAGGGTGGAACAAGGAGGGGCAGGCTGCAGTGCGGTTGCCAATGTGCAGGATGATAATGAAAGTCCTCGCTGTTTGCAAAATCCAGCTTACGAAAGGTCTTCGGGCGTTCGGAAGCCTGACGTCCCGGCCACGAGCACGAAGAACACCGCCAGAGCCACGGACTTGTACTTAGCACAGCGGGAGCCATACTCGAATGAAGACACCGAACGCAATGCGAATTCTGAGATGGCGAAACGCTGTACAGAACACCTGGAATTCGTCTTTCGGATGCCTTTCCGGATGATCTCCACGCGACTGCTGCAATTCTGACTGGAATCAACTGCTCATTTCCGGCCGGTACTGACAATCACACAACCATGCAAAACACAATCCCCGAGCCGCGCCCGTGAGGAAGCGGGGGCCCCGGACGACCCCGATGACGTTTTGAAGCAGGAAGCAGGAAGCAGGAAGTGAGAAGTGAGAAGTGAGAAGTGAGAAGACCCTGACATGGGTGGAAAGTCAACAGACTTATCGCTTCTTTTTCGATTCTCTTTTCTATTCCTGTCCTTTCACCCCTGGCCCCTCTCCCCTGGGAGTGGAGAGGGGGGAGCTGGAGTGAGGTGCGGCGACGTGCAGGGTGGCTTCAGCCCTGAAGAGCCGGGGTTGCGGTTTGCAGCAGTCGCGTGGAGATCATCCGGAAAGGCATCCGAAAGACGAATTCCAGGTGTTCTGTA
>JBJTOM010000453.1:0-13362 GCA_046074585.1 Planctomycetota bacterium
GAATTTCTGTCGCCGCTTCCTGAGGTCAAGTGTGAAAACAATCCGGCACTTCGCGATGATCCGACAACACCTGTGGCGGCTGATGAAGTGACACGATTGCCCATCAATCAGCAGTCGAAGACGTTCGACCGAACGGCGTTCAATCTCAAAAAACTTGTGACAGTGATGGCCACGCTGCGCGCGGAGCACGGGAAAACAGTCGCAGTTGAAACATGATGGGGCTTTGGGCGCTTCGCGCGTGGAATATCGCCCTGGTAAGTCCCTCCTGAGTCCCTGGTAGCTCTCAGAAACCAAAACGTCATTGTTTTTGGGTGGATTTTAAAAATTCTCCGGGGGGACTAAGGCCCTCAAATCGGCCTACGACGACAGCCTGCTCGCAGGGGAGAGGGTCAAACGCCGTGCAACGCCCCGCTTCTCACTCCCCACTTCGACACGTTATCCGCGGCGTTCGGGTCGCCCGCTTCCTCACGGGCGCGGCTCGGGGATTGTGTTTTGGGCTTCGTTCGGGCCGTGGGACTGACGCGTGGATTGGCGCTCTCAGGACAACACGGCTTCCACCACGCGTCCATGCACGTCGGTCAGTCGGTAGTCGCGTCCCTGGAAGCGGTATGTCAGCCGGGTATGGTCGATGCCAAGACAGTGCAGGAGCGTCGCGTTCAGATCGTGCACATGCACAGGATCCGCAGCAGGACTCCAGCCGAAATCATCACTGGCCCCATGCACAGTTCCGCCCCGAATGCCACCACCAGCCAGCCACACGGAGAAGCAGCGGCCATGGTGATCGCGCCCATAGTTGCCGCGTTCCAGACGGCCCTGGCTGTAGGTTGTTCGGCCAAATTCTCCGCCCCAGAAGATCAGTGTGTCTTCCAGCAGTCCGCGTTGTTTGAGGTCCTGCAGGAGCGCGGCACAGGGTTGGTCAACGTCCTGGCACTGCAGCCGCAGATCACCTGGAAGGTTATAGTGCTGATCCCAGCCTCGATGGTACAGCTGGATAAAACGCACGCCACTCTCCGCCAGGCGACGTGCCAGCAGGCAGTTGGCGGCAAACGTACCGGGGGTCCGTGCATCCGGGCCGTACAGGGCAAAGGTGGCAGGCGTTTCGGATGATAAATCCGTCAACTGCGGTACAGAAGCCTGCATTCGGAAAGCCATTTCATACTGCGCAATTCGTGTCTCGATTTCCGGATCATGCAAGCGGTCTGACTGGTCTCGATTGAGTTCCCTGATGGCATCCAGCATGCGTTTGCGATCATGAGCATCAATTCCCGGTGGATTTCCCAAATACAGCACGGGATCACCGCCAGCCCGAAAAGCGACTCCCTGATGACTGGATGGAATAAATCCGGATCCCCAGAGACGTGGATAGAGAGGATCTGCCGGCCGTGCCGCGCTGCCTCGCGACAGCAGCACGACAAAGGCCGGCAACTCTGAGTTTTCGCTCCCCAGCCCATAGCTCAGCCAACTGCCGAGGCTCGGCCGACCGGGCTGCTGATGCCCTGTCTGCAGGAATGTCGCTGCCGGATCGTGGTTGATGGCTTCACTGTGTACGGAGCGAATGAGGCAAATGTCGTCAGCACAGGTCGCCAGCCGCGGCAGTAACTCAGAGACCCTCAGACCGCAACTGCCATGCGGCCGAAACCGAAACGCAGAGGCGGCAAGCGGGAATGCTGCCTGCCCGGATGTCATTCCTGTGAGCCGCTGATTTCCCCTGACCGACGGAGGCAGTTCTTCCCCCTGTCGCTCCCGCAACAGGGGCTTGTCATCCCAGAGATCGAGTTGCGAAGGGCCTCCATGCATAAACAGCGAAATCACTCGCCGGGCTCGTGGCGGAGAATGCGTCGAGGTGGTGGCGATTGCCGGGTTCGACACCACGGCCCCCCGCGCCGCAGGCTGCGTTTCGAGGAGCGAATAGAGTGCAGCGGCTGCAGCTGTCCCGCTGCAAACACCTGTGGCGAACTGGCGACGCTGCATCACAACACCTCAGCCTTCACGGCTTATTGACAAATTCGTCAAGATTCATGAGGGAACTGATGACGGTGGTCCATGCTGCGAGGTCTTCCGAGCATTCCAGTGGATCCGCCGGAGCATCGCCGATGGTGGTCAGTTGCCTGGCTTTTTCCGGGTTGTCGCGGTACGACTTCAGCTGCTGTTGCAGCAACCGCCCCAGCACTGCCAGTTCAGCGGAGTTGGGATCTCTCGCCAGCACCTGGCGGACTGCCAGCGACAGCCGCTCCGGGTCACTGAGCGTCGTTTTCAGAACCCGTGCTGCCAAAACGCGGGCCGCTTCGATGAATGCCGGATCGTTGAGCAGCACCAGTGCCTGGAGGGGCGTATTCGTTCGCGGGCGCTGGAGTGAGCAGGTTTCGCGGGTCGGACTGTCGAAGATCAGCAGGGCAGGTGGCGGGGCCTGGCGTTTCCAGTAAATATACAGGCTCCGCCGATACTGTCGGTCGTCATGCTGCTGCTCCCAGGTAAGTTCGCCGTCGTAGGAAACGGATTCCCACAAGCCTGGAGGCTGCCAGGGCCGAATACCCGGGCCTCCGAGTTGCCTTGAAAGGAGTCCGCTTACAGCCATTGCCTGATCGCGAATCAGTTCGCCGGGCAGGCGAAACCGAGGTCCTCGGCTCAGCAGCCGATTCTCGGGATCGTCCTGCCATGCTTTTGGCGTGGTCGCAGACGATTGACGATAGGTTGCACTGAGTACGATGTGCCTGAGCAACTGTTTGAGATTCCAGCCATTCTGCTGAAAGTCGACAGCGAGCCAATCCAGAAGTTCCGGATTGACTGGAGGTTCGCCCTGAGCGCCAAAGTCGCCGGGGGTGCGAACAAGCCCCGAGCCGAACAGCATGGCCCACCAGCGGTTGACCAGCACTCGCGATGTCAGCGGGTGAGCGGGGTTCACCAGCCAGCGTGCGAGCGTCAGTCGATTTCGGGGAGCATTCGCGGGCAGTGGCGGAAGCAATGCGGGGACATCCGGGAGCACACGTTCACCCGGTTGATCATACTGGCCACGCACAAGCAGAAAAGTTTCACGTGGCTGAGACAACTCAGCCATGACAAGCGTCTGCGGTTTGTTTCTGAGCCACTCCGTCTCCGCACGCTGAGCGTTTTCCATTTCCCGCCAGAGTGACCTGTCGGAGTCGGGCGCGAACCGGGCGAGCAATTCCCGATCGACAAGCCGCTGCTGGTCTGCGGTGCGTGCGGCCACGTCGGACTCAAGAATCCCGGCAAGTTGTTCGCTGCGATACAAGCCCGACGATATTTCGTCCTGCGAAAGTGCTCGGCGATAAATCCTCAGCTGATCGATCGCCCCACTGAATCCCAGCCCATCACCGCTCCGGCCAAGCCACAGGGGGCCTGCAGCGATACTTTGAGTCAGGGACCGCCGGTCGTATTGGAGAGGCTGGAGTTGTCCATCTGTGAAGATCTGCAGGGGATTTTCTTTTTCCGGTCCGTGCCAGACCACAGCGATATGGTGCCAGCCACCCGACGGAACCGGAGTGCTGGTGCTGGCATGCAGCGCATTGGTTTCACGGTCATGAATCAGGCGGAGCTTCAGACGCCCTTTTTGCCACAGGAGTTCCATCCCGCGCCGATCGCTGTCGGGGCGGACTGTCGACAGCAGGCAGGCCAGCGACGCATTTTCAACACGAGCCCAGAATGCCACAGTCCATGTCTGATCGAATTCGAACGGCGGTCCTGCGTCCAGCATCAACGATTCGGTGGGACCAAGTTTCAGAGCCTGTCCGCGGATTCCTGGAGCGTCTCCGGGAACGTCGTTGAAAAGATGTTCGCCATGCAGGCCAGTGGTGGAAACTGGTAACGTTGTTCGAGACAGGTCTGCTTCCCAGTGCGGATGATCGGAGCGGATCCGTTCAAGGCTGGCAGCCAGTTTTTTGCTGAGATCCCGAGCATTTGTCTGGAGTTGTTCCAGTTGTCGATGCCATGCGTCATCCGCCGTCTCCAGCAGCGGTGGCGGGTGGCCGGGAGCTAAGCCGGTCTCGGGGACCTGATTGAAGAAGGCAAACAATTGATAGTATTCGCGCTGTGAAATCGGATCGAACTTGTGATCATGACAGCGGGCACATCCGACGGTGAGCCCCATCCAGACAGCAGCGGTTGTGTCCACGCGATCGGCGACATACTCCACACGGTACTCTTCATCGATCACTCCGGTTTCATTTGTCACCATGTGGTTGCGATGAAACCCCGTCGCGATCCTTTGCGAAATTGCCGCATCGGGAAGCAGATCGCCCGCCAGCTGCTCGATCGTGAACTGGTCGATCGGCAGTCCACGATTGAATGCCTCTGTCAGCCAGTCGCGCCAGGGCCAGATCGGGCGTTCGAGATCTGAGAAGTACCCGTTGGTGTCGGCGTAGCGGGCGCTGTCGAGCCAGTCGAGCGCGAGACGTTCGCCGAAATGCGGGGAACTCAGCAGCCGATCAACCACGCGTTCGTCTGACGATGGCGAAGAATCGGCAAGATACTGCTCCCGCTCGCGGGCGGTCGGCGGGAGCCCGGTCAGGTCCAGTGAAACGCGGCGCAGCCAGGTACTCCGGTCCGCCGGAGGGGCTGGCTGCAGTCCGCGCCGTTCAAGTTCCGCAAGCACGAAAAAATCGAGGGGCTGAGTGGGCCAGTCGTTCCTGGAGACGGGTGGCAACGCAGGTTTCCGGGGAGCGGTCAGGGACCAGTGCGTTTCGTGCGGGGCCCCCTGTGCAATCCAGCGGCGCAGCAAGCCGACTTCGGGGTCGCTGATGTTCAGTCCTGAATCCGGGGGCGGCATCCTGCAGGACGGGTCATCGCTCGTGATCCGCTGCAGCAGCGTGGTGAGTGCATCAGGGCCGGACGCTGGCTGATCGAGCCGCAGCCCTGCCTTACGAGTTGCCTCATCCGGACCATGGCAGCGAAAGCAGCGGTCCGCCAGCAGGGGGCGAACGTCGCGATTGAAACGGATTGCGGAGTTGTGGTCGTCGGGCAGCCGGGCCAGCAGGAGCGGTGAGGAGGAGTTGCAGGCGACTGCAGCCGCCAGGACGACGAGGCAACGTCGCAGGCCGAACCGTGCAGTACCAGCGCAGACCCGCATCGGGACGCTCCCTTCAAGCCGCCCATGTGAATTTCAGGACCGCGAACAGTCCACCACCAGCCGCAGCGCCAAGGAGGATCACCGGGATGGAAACACTGCCTCCACCCAACAGATAGGCACCCCAGATGATGCCCATGGTGCACCAGCAGGCTGCGATCGCAGCGATCTTCACACGCTCGCCTTTCTGTTCGGCGGTGAGCGGTGTGGATTTGCTGCGCACCGGCGGCTTCTCTGGTGACTTTTCGGGCTTTGCATCTTTTTTTGTGCCGGCCTTTGCGGATCCTGTTTTGGTGGCTGCGGATTCTTCGCTTGCTGTCGCTTCGTCGCGCATGCCTGGAGCGTAGTATTTGGCAATCGCCTGATTAATGGCTCGAGGCAAAGCCAGAACGGGTCGCATTGGCAGCGAACAGCGAATACGAATTTCCTCTTCCAGTTCATGGGAGGGCTCGTCGGAACACGCCACCAGCAGATAACCACGGTCCTCGAAGAGTGGCAGGCAGGAGTGTTTTTTGACCAGTCGACGCGGAATGCGGTCAAGCACTGTGTCGTCCGGAAGCATGTCTTCGAGCTCGACCCAGGAGATCCGGAGTTCTGCCGCCAGTGCACGGGAGGCGTCAGCGGGCTCTACGAGTTTCATCTGGATGACGGCGTCTCGATGCGACAGTCCCCGCGCTTCGGCGAAATGTTCAATCTCAGGGATCTGTCCGCGACGGATCAGGCTGCGAGCTGCGAGATATTCGAGTACAGTGCGGGGCTCGTCTCCAGCATCCTCCGAGGCGACTCGACCCTGACTTCGGTCGTATTCCGCCTTGCCGTCGGGATCCGTCAGGCAGAGCATGGCCTTGGCAAGCTCATTGAGCAATTCCTGGGAACGGACGAGGTACTGTCCGGTCGCGTACTTGCGCACATGCGCGTTCAGCTTGCGATAGTTGGCTCTAACCTTCTCGATGTCGTCTTCAAACTGCTTCAGCCGCAGCAGCGTGTAGTAGTCGGGTGGACGCACGCCCTCCGGGATGCCTAGCCATTCCTTATACACGTCGATATCCGACACGGGTGGTCTCCGGGATGAAAGAGGGCGTCTGAGCAGTTCCTGAGCGGATTCTGGTGTAGCAGGAAATGATCACGGAAGCAAGCACCCGGAATCGTCAGGCATGAATGTCGAAGCCAGCCCATTTTCGGTGTGTTCTTCCCCATGACAGCAGGCAAATCGCTCCCAACGCGACTTTCACCACTGCCGCTGCAGGCAGAACAGCCGCCGGGGACTCAAAAAAACGACTCTGCTCAGCTGATGGTTTCGGACAGAGCCGGCAGCATCAGAGGAAAAGTGGTTTGCATGCAGCCAATCAGGCGACGACATTTGATAAGCACTCGCGCACACTACAAGATGAAATCGTCGACGTACTCCACGACAGTTCTCTTTGCCGTGAACCGAAGACCGCGGAAACCTGCCGACGTGCGGACAACGAGGTTACAGTCAGTAACGTGCACCAGAACTGCTCTCGCAAAACTGATCGCTCGGTGCACGGTGACAACCACCGAGAATTGCGCAGGCACGGGACTGAAAAGCTCTGTTCATCTGTGGAATCCGTGGTCCAGATCCGAATCCGTTTTTTTAACCACAGATTGCACAGACTGCACAGATTGCGCGACGGAGGCTCTGATCTGGAATCCGCCCCCTGGCAACTGCATCATGATTGAAGTCGTCGCTGGTGCGGACGCATGCAGCGCGCTTCGCGGGCAGACCTCCGGGTGCCGTTTGATCAGTACAGCTGTGAGCCCGGACAAAACGTGGACAGCAGTTCAGAGCTTTTTCGTGGCGGTGCAGGCTTGCGGTGGCCATGATTCGTTGTTCAGGGAGTCTTCGCTTTCTGCAGCAGTACGTTGACTCCTTTTTTATTCGACAGCACGATGTCGGGGCGCCCATCACGGTTCATGTCATGAATTTCAAACTGGGTACCGACTCCGGTGCCGGTACCGGCAACGATGCGATGCGGAGTGATGGCAGGGGGCTGACCTTTCGTACGAACAACTTCAAACCAGTACATCACAACCGGGTCATGAGCCCCGGGATCAGCGCCATTGTGGGCGAAGAAGCGTTTGCCGGTGACATAGTCCAGCTGTCCATCCCCGTTGATATCAACCTGCTCCACGGCGTGCGTCTGGGAGAAGGACTTGTCGATCTCGTGCAGTTTCCATGTTTCCGTGCCCGTGTTTTCAGCCCACCAGACTCCAAAAGTGTGTGCGGAACTGAGGAAGAGATCCATATCACCGTCACAGTCGAGGTCATCTGAGTAAATGTTGGCACACGGAGGGAGCGGCTGCGGGCCGTTGTCTGTCTGGATGCGTACGGGGTGGAAGGCCCAGATTTTTCCATCGCCGATTTTTCCGGGATTCTGCCACCAGCCGTGAGCGATCAGGACGTCGCGGTGACCATCACCGTTCATATCCCCGACACCCAGGCCGTGGTAATACTTGAATGTGCCGTTCTGCCCCGGATCCCCCTTGTCGCTGATCGCCTGGAAGGGGGATTGAGCGGTGGGTGCGGTCGGTTTGGGCAGGAAGTTGAAGCCCATTTGTGATTCCGGCTGGGACCCCAGTACAACTTCGCGAAGACCATCGCCGTCAAGATCTTCAAATTCCGGCGACTCATTGCAGATACTGGTCCAGATCACATGCTGCTTCCAGAGTTCGCTGCTGCCGGGGCCTGGATTCTGGTACCAGTGATAGGGATCTCCTGGGAAGCCAACAATGATCACATCCGGGTGACCATCGGCATTGATGTCGTGCACAAAATTGCAGAAGCTGTTGCTGTACCCGACACCCGCGACGAATTCCCCCGGGATGCGAACTTCGTGAATCTTCCAGGCACTGCCATCGCTGTGCTGTTCAGAATCCAGCGGAGGTGCTTCGTACCAGACGTCTCCAGCCACGACATCAGGAACTCCATCGCCGTTGAAGTCCCCTGCCGCCACTCCTTCAGAGCGAAAACGTTCATCCAGACGAATTCGCAGCCAGTTCGGATCATCACCTGATCGAGCCGTCGTGGGCAGAGACAGCAGCATGGCTGCGGACGCCAAAAGGTTCACAAATTTCATGGCGAGGGGCTCCAGTTTGGAGGGACGGGAAGAGCAGGGAGATTCAGACCCGCAGGTACCAGCCTCTGATTTCAAGCCAGCGACAGGCACCAGCTGTCGTGGCGATGAACAGAGCCAGGCCTGCAGAAACCGACGGGAGATCTGCATCGTGACTGAGAAATGGCGAAATGCCCCAGCCGAGGATGTCGTGCAGAATATAGGCTGCGAGAGAATTGGTTCCCAGCGTGCGGAGCAGTGCGGACTGCCAGCGATAAAAATCGCACGCGATTCGGAAGCCACTGAAGACAAGGCACGACACACCAGCCGAGAACAGGGTATACGAAATCGAACAGGCTCGCTGGGTCATCATCCAGTAGTTCCCCTGTCGCTGCTCAGACGGTGGCGGAGGAACAAATGGAGGTTCGGCAAATTCGCCGCTCCAGGCAGCAATGCGGCGGGGATGCGGGATGACCGCGTCGGTGGCCAGCGGAGGTTGCGGCCGTGATGATGCGGCTACTGAGTAGAGCACTGTGGGTTGAGACAGGAGCCAGCCCGCGCCACAGGCAAGGCATCCGGTGACCAGCAGTCTGAGCAGCTGAGAAGAGCGTTGATCGGCAGCACAGTTGCGCACCAGATCGCAGGCCCATGTGCCGGCGATTGCCGGCAGACTCCAGGAAAGAAATCCCAGTGGTCCCCCATCAATGGATCGCGGAGCTGCATGCACCCAGTCGAACAGAAACCACGAGGACAGAGCGACATGCAATGAGGCTGAGGCAAGGGCAAACAGGAGCCGTGTACGGGGGCGGCAGAGCACGACTGGTGTGATCCAGAGGGTTGTGGCCGCAATCTGCATCAGCGTCTGAAACCACTGTCGTTTTCCGCAGGCTGCGAGAACATCCGGCAGGGGCTGCGTACGCAGGCGGGCCATCAGATTCGCGGCATCGGTGACGGAGTACCAGATGACGGCGATTGCAGCCAGCGACACGATGCGTCGCATCAGCCGTCCCCATGGAACACGACCGTCACGGTCCCTTCGCGCGACCAGTGTCAGGCGGAGTGAGAAACCGGCGGCAAACAGAAACTGGGGCATGATCAAATCGGCGAAGCTGCAGTAATCGTGGGTGTGCTGCAGCAAACGCGGACAAACGTCATAACTTCCCAGAAAGTTGACGATCAGCATTCCCAGCATGGTGAAGCCGCGGAACTGATCCAGGGAGGAGAGGCGAACCCGCGAGGTGAGAGCCGGGCCTGTTGCGGTTTCCGTCTGCCTCTGAATCAGCACCTCCGGTTCCTGCATCATTTCCGCTCACTTCCGCCATCTGCCGATTTGACGGTCGCTGCCATCTCCAGGAGTGCTGCCAGCATTTTGTCGGAGGCATTCACTTCGAGCCGATTGGTGCCGAGCCAGGTTTCGTAGCCTCCCAGCAGATGCTGAGCCGGTGTTGGCAGATAACCGAAGTAGCCATGACCGAGCGACACGAGGAAGGCGGGCTGAGCGGGTGAACGACGGCGAAATTCGAGGCCGATTTCACAGAAGACTTCACATGGCATCGTGCCGATGCAGACAGGTCCGAGCTGCAGGAGCTGGAGTGGGATGCTGGCAGTGGCGGGCTGCAATTCGAGGCTGCGAACACGTTCGGCATAGACGCGTGGCAAGTCAACTTTTCCAGCGGGGGGGGCCGGCTGCGTCAGTACCTGATCGGCCCAGTGGAGTTGTTCGGGTGAAGGGTGACGCAGGCCAACTTCAAGATCCCGCCAGGCTGCATGCAGAGCGACGTCCGAGCGATACTGGAGAGAGGACAGAGTGTTGTGCACTTTCTCTGCGGCATCGTGAGCGACAAACCGCATCTGTTCCCACGCTGGCTTTGACGGTCTCGGATTGCGGAAATTAATGTTGTTGATATCGCCACTGGTGCCGTTGGCCATCATCGCCACGAAAGGAGTCGCTGACACGGGCAGGGCCTGCAGTCGTTCGAGTTCGCGGCAGTACATTCCGAAATAGTCGGCAGAGATGCTGCCGGGGCCGGTGCCGCCGACGTAGTGCAGCGACCATGCTGTGAAGGCAGCGATTCCGTGACCGCCTGGCTCGCGAACACTGATGATCGACACCGACGGATCGATCGGACCTGCTGGCTCGACGAGGTCCGGGCTGCCTGCCGGAGGGTTCATTTTCACCCGATCGATGGTCCCGAACGGGTTGGGTGGAACCGTACCGTCCCGCATATACCAGCGACGATTGAAGAGATGATCAGGAATGTCGACATTTCCGAAGCCGATTTCTGCGGGACGCAATCGATTTTTGGCCCTCTGCACACCATCAGCGATTCGCTGGACGACGAACTGCTGGTAATCGTCGAGCTCGATGTCCAGCTGATACCGCGGAGCTCCCAGAGCGCTGGTGGCGGAGTGTGTATGCGTGGCGGAGATCAGCACATGTGTGGCTGGAATACCGGTCTGCTGTTCGATGCGGCGTCGCGCAGCCTGGCTGACTTCGTGGTGGATGCCCAGCAGATCACAGACCACCAGTGCCAACTGTGAACGGCCATCATCCAGGACCAGACAGCGGGCATGCAGTTCGTCATGGATGTCGGTGGAAGGCACAGGAGCGAATCCGCCGACGATACCCCCGCCAAGTTGCGGAGTGATGTTGCTGGTGGCCGCGCCGGCACGCAGTGCTGGTGCGGTGGCCTCCTGGGCCAGGATTGCCGGAGCGAATGCCAGCCAGAGGAGCCAATAGACCCAGTATTTTCGGCTGTCAGAGACTTTGAACAGCATCATCATGCTTCCCCCGTCCGCAGCCGAAACAAACGGCAAACAAAAAAAGCCGCCCGAGAAATTCGGACGGCCTGAATAGAAGCGGCAATTACCCCGTAGGGATTTGAACCCCAACTGACAGAGCCAGAATCTGTCGTGCTACCAGTTACACCACGGGGTAGAGTATGACAAGATTTTAGCGAAGAGCAGGGCGGATGTAAAGCGTGCTTTGTGGCGGAAACAGCTGCGTGACGGCGGATGAGAATTGCGTGGGGTTTGGCGGAGTCTGGTGGCTGCCGATGCCGTTTTTGCCGATTTGCCCCCAGCCAACTGACGTCTAAGATCCGGGGAAGTTCGACTGGATTCCCCGGGAATCCGTCGAAGTTGTCAGTGAATCTCCTTGAAATGCTCAGATTTGCGAATAGGAAGTGAGGGTCCACTGCTTTCCAGTTTACCCGCCCCGGTTCGATTCGAAAACCGCCCTCGTATGGTTCCATCAGCCCCGGCGATGTTTCAACTGTCCGACGTGTCGGTGTCCTACGGGGCAGGTCGGCCGGTTCTTCAGCATTTGAGTCTGAGCATTGATGAAGGTGAGTTTGTCGCGCTGGCTGGCCCCTCGGGTTGTGGAAAATCGACTCTTTTAAAAGTGCTGGCCGGGCTGTTGCAGCCGAACTCAGGAACAATTTTGCGTTCCGGACACCAATCAGGCAAGCTCAGGATCGACGCGGGATTTGTTTTTCAGCAGCCTGCTCTGCTGCCATGGCGAACGGCGATCAGCAATCTGCGTCTGCCCCTGGAACTGGGGCGAAATCGGCCTGCTGGTGCAACAGACTCTGACTTGCTCCAGCTGATGCGTCAGGTGGGCCTGCGCGACGAAGATGCCGACAAGCGTCCCGGGGAGCTTTCCGGTGGGATGCAGATGCGTTTGTCGCTCGCCCGGGCACTCGTCCGCAGTCCCCGTGTGCTCCTGCTTGACGAGCCTTTCGCCGCCGTTGATGACCTGCTGCGGATGAAACTGCAGGAAGATCTGCGGCGAGTGCACGAACAACGAGGACTCACCACAATCCTCGTGACCCACAACCTTCAGGAGGCGGCATGGCTCAGCGATCGCGTTTTGATTATTCAGCCCGCGCCATTGGGAATCACAGACGTTATCCGGGTCCCGCGAGGCCTTGAGGGTGCTGCCCGGCGGTCGTCGGCTGAGTTTCATTCCACGCTGAACGCCCTGAATGCGGCACTGCTGAAATCATGAGCCAGGAACGCCCTGAATCCAGCGGTTCACTGCCCCGCAGAAACGCTCCCGCCGACCTGCTGATGCCCATCGCAGTGCTTGCGGTGCTGCTTCTGACGTGGCAGGTTGTGGTGATGACCTTCCACGTCAGCCCCATTCTGTTCCCAGGTCCACTGCTGATCCTTGAGGCTGCCTGGAAAATTCGCTGGCAACTGGCCGAAGCGACGTTCAGAACCGCAACGGCCGCCGCCTCAGGGCTGACCCTGGGCACCGTCGCGGGAACTCTCACCGCATTCGCCTTTTCACAATCGGCTGCGGTGCGTCGAGCCCTTTATCCCTACGCAGTCCTGCTGCAGACTGTGCCCATCATCGCCATCGCACCAATTGTGATCGTCACGATGGGCCGTGGTTTTTTGAGCGTGACGCTGGTTGCCGCCATTCTCAGCCTGTTTCCGATCATCACGAACACAACCACCGGACTCCTGCAGGTAGACGGCAATCTGCAGGACCTGTTCCGCCTGAATCAGGCAACTCGCTGGCAAACACTCATTCACCTGAGAGTCCCGGCCGCTTTGCCGTATCTGCTGTCTGGCATCCGCATCTCCAGTGGCAGTGCTATTGTGGGGGCGATTGTCGGAGAATTCTTTGTCGGATCCGGAACCCCTGGGCTGGGAGCGCTCATCCAGCGGAAGTCCGCTTCCCTCGTACTCTCCGAACTGTACGCGGTGGTGCTGATTTCAACGCTCCTTGGCACACTTTCTTTTGCAGGCATTTCAGCGGTTGGTGAATACGTGCTGCGACGCTGGTTTGGGATGAGCCTCAGTGAGGCTCGACGGTAAGGGATGAGGAAGTCAGCCGTCTCCCCTGCGGGCTGCGGGGGACAGGTGTCGCGTGAGAGTGCGTGAAAATCACAGCGCCACCAGGCCAAAGCCGTGATTGCCGGTATGAACGATCCGCCAGTGTCCCTGAGCCTGGGATGACGAAACGGTGTTAAGAACACCGGAAGTCGTCTTGCGGACGGTGCCTCACGTGACAGGGCGTGCAGTGGATGTCAATCCCCCGGTAACGCTGCTGAGCCGCCGGACGGCAGTCCGCGGGCAAGAGCACTGCCACGGTATTCGTGGGACGCTGGGGCGAAATGAAGAGTCGCCAATGAGGGACCAGGAGCTCAGTCCCGCTCCGGAGCGCTGGCCATGCGTCTTATGCGTCTCATCGGTCCC
>JBJTOM010000454.1:0-20147 GCA_046074585.1 Planctomycetota bacterium
GATTCGAAGCCTTCTTCTCCCAGGTCGGCCTCAAGAATTCCCGCTACAACCCACAGCTCAACCAGCCCGATGCTGTCTACGTCAAGTCCCAGGTGCCCAAATCCCGCAATCCGCGCACTGGTCTGGACGTGCCACCGACCGGACTGGGCGGCCAGCCACTTGAAATCGCCGCGTGGGACGATGCTCGCCAGCACCTTGTGGACTGGATGGCCGAACCCTCCAATCCCTTCTTCGCAAAGGCGTTGGTTAACCGCTACTGGAAACACTTCTTCGGGCGTGGCATTGTCGATCCGGAAGATGACCTGCGAGTGACCAATCCGCCCTCAAACCCGGAACTGCTGGACGCTTTGTCGAAGCACTTCGTCGATCATCGTTTTGACCTGAAGGACCTTGTCCGCACGATCTGCAAGTCCAGTGCCTACCAGCTCAGCAGCGAACCGACTCCGGAGAATCTGGCCGACACGCAGAACTTTTCACGGTTCTACCCGCGACGACTCACTGCCGAAGTTCTTTACGATGCCGTGAATGCCGTCGCGGAAACTCCTTCGGCCTTTGGCACCATCCCGCAGGGCACCACCGCGGTGCAGCTGCCGGACAACGGTTTCAACAACTACTTCCTGCAGGTGTTCGGCAAACCTGAAGCCGAAAGCGCCTGCGAATGCGAACGCTCAGCCGAAGCCAACCTGTCACAGTCCCTGCACCTGCTCAATTCATCCGACGTGCAGGGCCGACTGCAGTCCGGCCAGGGCCGCGCGGCTCGCTTCGGCCGCGACAAGGAACGCTCCATGGAAGACCGCGTCACCGAAATCTACCTCGCCGCCCTCAGCCGTCGCCCCACCGCCGAAGAACTCCGCTTCGTCACCGAAAACCTTGCCTCCTACACCAACCCCCAGCAAGGCTGGGAAGACGTCATCTGGGCACTGCTGAATACCAGAGAGTTCCAGTTTGTGAAGTGATCGAGAAATTGAGTGGGGAGATGATTGGCACGAGAGTCTGCGCGATGCCGTCTGCACAGCCAGATCACTGCTCTGCCTGATCTCCCCGTCGTTTCTGAAATCCGAATGGTGCGGCCGTGAATATCACGTGTTTTCTGAACGCAGGGAGGAATCCAGTCGGCAGCGGAGTTTGGCAGCTGGTTGCCGAGCGCGGACGAACTGCAGTTGCTCTCTCAGTTTCGTCAGATTCCTGTGTTTGTGGTCTCTGACCACGCGGAGGTGGCGAAGGTCGAAGCCCGGCGACGTGACGTTCCAGCGACGACAGACAGTATCAGCAGAGTCACCGTGGTATTGATTGCTCGTGATTCTGGCGCAAAAGTGCCTGAGCCGAATTTAGCCAACGCAGCGAACCGCAGCGGGATTCCTGTTCAGGCGGTTCCGATTCTTTCAGTCGACAGTCCGCAGGTCAGACAGATATGAGCTCGGAAGCAGTAAAGCAGGACGCGCCAGTCTCACCCCGCATCATCACCTTTTATTCCTGTAAAGGTGGAACCGGGCGTTCGATGGCGCTTGCGAATGTCGCCTGGATCCTCGCGTCAAACGGCTACAGGGTACTGATGATTGACTGGGATCTCGAAGCGCCGGGACTGCATCGCTGGTATGGACCGCTTCTGGACGATCCGGAGCTGCAGCATTCGCCGGGTGTGATCAATTTCTTCCATGATTTCGTGGAAGGCAGCCGTATTGAAGAACTGGAGCGGCAGCAGGTGCGGTTGGTTGTCCTGTGTTCACAGGCAGACATAGACAGGGACACAATTGAAGATGCACTTTCTGTGCTGCGGACGGATTTCTCGGGACTCTCAGTTTTCCGGGATGGGGACATTCTGGCTGGGGCACGCTGGACAGATGTCTGGAAGGAAGAGCTGGAGAATTGCGATCTCGCCCTCGTCTTCTATGGCCACTCATGGTTCGACGGAACAATGCCGGAGGCGTGGCCTCTGGAGAAATTCGCCCTGTTTCTCGCCGCAAGGGATGATGTCACGGTTATTCCCGTTGCCTGCCGCGGGGTGCCCTTCAGAATGCTGCCACTGCAGCTTTTGGAACGCAGCGGATTGTCTCTGGACACTTTGTTTCCAAACGTCCGCTATCCGGAAGGCCCGGACGGTTTCCAGCTGGGCCGAGAATTGTCGAAGAGGCTTACTCCGCTGCTGGACGTCGAGGGAATACTGTCTTCGTCCGCCACCACTTCCTCGCGACCGGACCCGGAGGACCCCCACAAAGGGCAGTTCGGTGGTTTGGCGAAACGCAACGGCACAGAGCTCACCACGAAGATCGCCGACGTCCGCGGCGCAGAGGACTGGTGGCGAATCACTCTGGTTGTCACGGTGGAACCGAACAGCGGTATTGAGGGATCTGTGACTTTTCATCTGCATCCCACGTTTAGTGAGCCCCGCATCACGGTGCCAATCTGCAGCGGGCGTGCAGAGCTCCTTGTTTTCGCCTGGGACGCGTTCACCGCTGGAGCGGAGCTTGACAGTGGACGTCGAAGACTCGAGCTCGATCCGGGAACTTTGCCCGATGCCCCATCGGTGTTTCGCGAACGCTGGTCTGACACCTCCGAAACCGAAAGCTTCATCCCTTGAAATCTGCTCTGCTCATTCTCAGCCTGTCCCTGCCAGGGGTCTTCTTAGCGGTCGCGGATCCGCCGTGGTACGACGACCGAAAGAATCTGCTGTGGTTTCAGGACGAAGCTGGTCAGCTGCAGCCGGTGTTGACGGAACGGGACTGGGCGCGACGGGTGGAGCATTTGCGGGGGAGTCTGGAACTGGTGATGGGACGGTTGCCCGCGAAGTCTGCGCTCCCGCTGCAGATCGAATTCGGTTCTGCCACATCACTCCCGCATTACACCCGCCAGCACGTGACGTTTCTGGCGGAGGCGGACGATCGGTTACCGGCATGGCTGCTGATTCCGCACGGAGCCTCAGACCGAAACCGCTGCCCGGGAATGATCTGTCTTCCCGGAAGTTCCGCGCCTGGCAAGGATATCCCGACGGGAATCACGGGAAGACCGGACCAGCACTGGGCACACGAACTGGCGGAGCGTGGCTATGTGTGCCTTGTCCTTGACTATCCGCTGCTGCATACGGCCGAGTATTCCACGGATCCCTACCGACTTGGATACACGAGTGCCACGATGAAGGGCGTCGTGAACCACCGACGGGGCATTGATCTGCTCGAATCACTTCCGTATGTCGCCGGTGAGTCGATTGGCGTAATCGGGCATTCTCTGGGGGGCCACAACGCGCTGTTTCTGGCCGTTTTTGATCTGCGCATCAAAGCGATCGTTTCCAGTTGTGGTTTCAATGTGTTTGCGAAGCACAATAAAGGGGACGTGCGGGCCTGGAGCAGCCATTACTACATGCCGCGGATCAAAACCGTGTACGGGGACGACCCGGCGAAGATTCCTTTTGACTTCACTGAAGTGCTGGCTGCACTGGCACCCAGACCCGTCTTTGCCAACGCACCACTTCATGATGCTCCCGATTTTGAAGTTTCCGGTGTGCGGGACTGCTTCGAAGCGGCGACACCGGTGTATGACCGCATCTTTCAGAAGGCTGACCGACTGATCGCACGGCACCCCGACGCCGGACATGCCTTCCCGGATGCCGAACGCCAGGCTGCCTATGCGTTTCTGGATCGGTATCTGAAACCCTGATTCCAGGCCGCGCCGCCTGAGTGCACGGGAACGCTCCAGCTGCCTTGCCGATCGACCTGTGTGCTCAGCCGGTGGGCGGGAGCGGAATGGCCTTGACTTTCCGGCGAAGGGCGCTTCTGGTTCGCCCCTTCCCTCACAGAAAGCCAGCCAGACGGAATCTGCGGGTTGGTTGTTTCCTGGCAGCGCCGGTTTGTAGGGATTTTTGCGAGTTGGCGACAAATGCCGACGCTGGAGTTGGCGCGAACGGCCGTGCGGGGTCTGGAGGGCAGCAGCAGACCCTGGATAATTTCGCGTGCCGGGGGCACTGGACTTCGGGAAGATACGTCATGGATTTGAACGGTGCATGGCGAAATTTGTGATTTGTTGTTTTTCAGGCAGAATCTGACCATGGGTGGGTTATCCGAGTTGATCACGAAACGGGTGCTTTGGTGTCCACGTTCTGCTCCGGCACTGCTCCTGATCGGGCATTTGCCGATGCTGGTGAAGTATTACGCGGATTCGTGGAGCTATCCGTTGTATGGGGCGATGATTCCGGCGACGATTGCATTGGCGTTCGTTGCACTGCGACGGTGTGGCGGGCGGGTGCAGACAAGTTCAGTGCTGGGGTTTGTGCTGATTGTGGCTGACCTGCTGCTGGCAGCGGCAGGGCTCTGGCGGGGATCGGCCTGGATGGTCTCATTGGGGGCGGCGTGTTGCGGGGCTGCGTGGCTCTGCGGCCGCGGCGCGTTGACGGAACCTCGCTGGATGCTCGCCATCACTCTGCTGCTGGCACTGCTTGTGCGGTTGCCGCCGGGCATGGATATGCGTCTGCAGCGGAGTTTTGACGAGCGAGTGACGGGAACTGCAACCTCGATTCTGAATACGACCGGAGTGATGCATTACCGGGAATCCGGGTTGATTCGGCTGGAGCGTGTGTCGCTGCAACCGGCACTGGCAAGAGGGGGATTGGCGTCTGCCTGGTGTCTGCCAGTGCTGGCATGTCTGACAGCAGCGTGGCTTGGCAGGTCGGTGATCCACCAGCTGATTCTGTTGCCTCTGGCGGCCGTTCTGGGGGTGATCACAGCGGTGGCGAACACGGTTCTTGCCGCTCACCTGGCGGTCTGGTTTGACATGGATCTGTCGGGCGGGGTGTTGTCGCTGGTGTATCGACTGAACTGGCTGATTCCCGGTGCTCTGCTGGTCTGGAGTGGTGATCGGCTGATGAAGTTTCTGCTGGACGGGATACCGGAGATGCAGCGAACGGTGGCGGGGAAACTGGAGCGTGTGCGCGAGAATGAGGACGGGGAGCTGGTGGTGACCGCGCGGAACCCGGTGATCGCGGTGTGGAACAATTTTGCAGCGCCGTGGCCGGACAGTGTCGCTTCGGGGCTTGTGTCAGCACCGCTGTACTACGGACGAGCATCCGCTCATCGCACAGCGAAGTCCGGCAGTCGGCGAGCACGGTCGGAGAAAATCGGTGATGTTGTTCGCGGTGAAGCGCAGGTGTTCGGGCTGGGGTATCTGAGTCGCCCGGCAGCCGTTGTGGCATTGCTGCTGGCGGCTGCACAGATTGTGAGACTTCTGGGAGTGGGAGCAGGACTATGAGCGGCAGCATGAGTAACGGTTCGTCAGCGGAATCCTCGGGAAAAGGCAGCAAACCCGATTCCCCCATGTTCGAGCAGTCCTACGAGGACGGCTTCTTTATCAGCCGCATCGTGGGCCTGGACCGTCTGAAGAAACTCTGCCAGCAGACCGTGGAGTGGAGTGGTCGGTGGTTTTTTTCACGGGACATTGAGTCGCTTCTGGCAGTGCTGCCTGTGGTGCTCACACTGCTGCTGTTTGGAGCAGTGGCGGCGTGGGGGCTTGATCGGGGTGATCTGCAGTCGGTGCGGCAGCTGTATCTGACGGCGTTGAGTGAGGCTGCGACGGCCGGCAATGTGGCGGGGCAGGAAGTCTGTCTGCGTCAGCTGTGCAGTCTGGCCCCGCGGGAGTCTGCGTTCCCGATCCGTCTGGCTGATCTCCTGATCACAGTCGGCCGTGTTGAGGAGGCGTTGACAATCACCAAATCGCTCGCGCCGACTGATGCGGACGGCTTTGCGGACGTTCGTTTGTGGCTGGTGCGGAATTCAACCTCAGCGAAGCCACCGTTCCCGATGACTCACCGGGAGATCGTCATTCAGCTGCAGCGGGCCGTTCAGGAGGCCCCGAACAACCCGGACGCGGCGGTTCTGCTGTCGCAGCGGTATTGCAGCGAAAAGGAATGGCAGCTGGCCGAACGCTGCCTGATTGCGGCTTCCCGACTGAATCCGCAGCTGAATCTGCAACTGCTGGAACTGCAGTATCGCATTCGTCGTCCCCCGGAAGTGCTGGCGTCAACGGCACGGCTGGCCGTGCAGCGACTGCAGGAAGAATTTCGCCGCACCTCCGGCGTACGACCGCTGCTTGCTCTTGCTGATGCCCTCCGTCTGTCGGGGGAAAGTGAAAAGGCAAGGAAGCTCCTGGAGGAGCATTATCAGGCATCGCAGGATCCTGAAGTTGCAGCGGCTCTGGCCGGCGTGCTCAGGCACATCGCCAGACAGTACCTCGAACAGTCCATCGCCCATCGGGATCGCGCCTGCGCGCTGGTGATCGACTCCATTAACCGGGATCCGTCGAGTGGAGAGGCGGTGGATCTGCTGCTGCGTCTGCGACGGCTGGGGGCCTGCATCAAGCCGGATTTTCTGAAGACCGCTGTGACGTCGTGGCGGCAGCGACATGAGGATGCCACGGGAGAATGGCTGCCCCGCGTGCGTCTGGCGGAATTGTATCTGTTGTCCGGCAACGCACGGGATGGCGCAGCGTTGCTGAGTGACGGCATTGAACAGCATGCGGACCAGCGAATCCTGCTGGCCGAACTGCTGACTGAAGCGAAATCCCCGACGGAAGCTTCAGCAGTGCTGGAGCAGATCGTGCGGGATGCCGAGGCAAGGCTGCGGGTGGACCCAGCCCGACTGGCGACCCGTGTCCAGCTTGCCGATGCGTTTCGCATGCTCCGTCGGTCAGAAGAGGCGAGTGCTCTATTTCTGGAACTGCAGAATGAAAAGCTGCTCGCAGCCGTCAGAGATTCTCCCGCAGCGCTCACGGCACGCGGGCTCGCCTATGTCGCAGAATTCGATCGAATTTGTGGCCTGCGGATACCGCTGGTGAGCCTCGAAGTGCCCGGTGATCCCGTGATTCCTGCCAGTGTCCCGGTTGAGACACTGATTAAGATGCTGCTGGCGGCCACGGAAAGCGACACCGCTGCGGTGCCGGCAATCGATCGGCTCGCGAGGCTCGTGATTGCCGATGGTGTCGGGGCTGCCGAAGCGGAACAGACGCTGACGAATCTGCGGGTGGAAGGTCGCCATTCACTGCTCACGCTGAATTCACTGTCAGCCCGAGCATTGTCTGCGCGGAAGTACGATCGATCCGTCGTCTGGCTCGAAGTGGCTGATGCACTCGCACGAGGCCAGAACCCGATCATTCTGAACAATCTGGCGGTGGCCATGGTTCGCAGCACGCCACCAACACCTGAAAGAGCTCTGGATTACGTGGAACGCAGCCTCACACTGCTGCCGGAAAACCCGGATCTGCTCTCGACCCGGGCTGAGGTGTATCTGGCGAGAAACAATCTGCGGGCTGCCATCGCTGACCTCGAGAAGTCCATTCAGGTGCGTCCGGATCGACCCGGTACGCATCGACTTCTGGCAACCACCTACGAAGCCACTGGGAAGGCAGACCTTGCCAGACATCACCACGAAGAAGCAGTAAGGCTGGAACGCGAGCGACAGCTGGCACGGTACCGGTAAACCGAGGCCCTGTGCCCAATGGCCTTGACTTTCCGGCAAAGGGCACGGCCGGGAGGGCGAAGCTTCTGCTGAGCCGCATCCCTGCCGCGAGCCTCGCACCAATCCGCGCCGCTCCGCAAAAACACTGGCAGAGGATTACAGCGCAGGCCAGCGTGCGACGGCTCGGCGGGAGCCTCGCCCTCCCGGCAACCTTTCCCGAAGTTCCTCACCCGGCAATTTGTGTTTCGTCGCAAATTTGCCGGGTAGATGCGGGTGGATTGGCTTGCTTCAGCGGGCGTTGCCAGAGACGATATGGGGAACCGGCAAAACGTGACGCAGCAGTGTTCAACTGTGCCGTGCCTCGCCGATTTCCTGACAGGAGAAAAACGTGTCCAGCCCAAAGACGGCTCCACTGGGGCCCAAAGTATCGCCAGCCCGAACAATCGGATCGCTCGTTGTGCTGGCAGTAGTCGGCGTCATCTGCCTGATCGAGATGCGCGCCGGGCTCGGCCAGTATCTCAGCAGCAAAGGACTCAAGGCCGCTCTGGAAAGTGAGGACAACACAGCCGTCGTGAAGAAAGTCAGGTTTACCGAGGCCAAAGCGCTGCTCAGCATGAGCCCGAAGGAAGAAATGCACCGCGAAACCCCACACGAGAAAGTCTATCGCTACTCGTGGTACAGTCTGCTTCGGCCCCTGATGGGAGAATCGTCTCCGCAGGTGTACATTTCTGTTTCCACCGATGAAGAGGCGATCGCCACCGGCTTCTTCACGTCGGAAGAGGAGCAGCCCGGTGCTGGGTATGTCTATCAGGAACCTCCGGCGGGATCAGCAAGCCTGTCCCCACCACCACTCACGCCCCCAACGGAAGCAGCGGGTGGGCCCGGCGGGCGTGGCCCGGGTGGCATGGGTGGCCCGGGTGGCATGGGCGGCATGCGTCCTCCTGGTGGATTTGGAGGCATGATGGGGCCACCTGGCGGCGGAAAGGGGCGCAAGCGTCCTGCCGTCGAGGGCGAAGAGAAATCAGCTCCGGGCGACCAGAAAAAATCTTCAGAAGAGCCGCCGACACCACCGGCAGCAGACGCTGAGAAGACAGATGAAAAAGGTGACGCGAAGGACGCTGAGAAGCCTGCTGCTGATCCCGCAGCGGGCGAACCGAAACCGGACGCGGGGGCTGCTGCTCCTGCTGACGACAAGCCGTAATCCTGCGACGGGGACTGGGTTTGCAGGCGTTTTCCTTCTGAGTGTCGGTCAGAGGACTGGTCGATGGAATTGTACTGCGTGCAACAGTCGCTGGTGACGGCGCCTCTGGCCGATATTCGGGCAGAGGTGTTTTCTCAGTTATCCGGTCTCGGACTGCGGGTTCCGGCCGGCGAAGTGGCGATCCCGGTGGGCAGTCGGGGGATCAGTCGTCTTCCGCAGATTATCCGTGCGTGTGGCGAATGGCTGCGGGAGCAGGGGGCAACGCCATTCATCGTGCCGGCGATGGGATCGCACAACGGGGCGACGGCCACCGGTCAACGCTCGATGGTGGAGTCACTGGGAATCACCGAAGCAGCGATGGGCATGTCGATTCGCAGCAGCATGGAAGTGGTGCAGATTGGTGAGGTGCGGACGGGGCCGGTGTTTATGGACCGTCATTGCTTCGAGTCTGCCGGGGTGCTGGTGGTCAATCGAGTGAAGCTGCACACGTGCTTTTCGGGTCCGGTGCAGAGTGGCCTGACGAAGATGATGGTTGTGGGCATGGGTAAGATCCGTTCCGCGCGGACTTTTCATTCGGCCGGGGCTCGGGCGATGAAGGACATGCTCCTGGAAATGGGGCAATACGTGCTGGACAGTGGCCGGATTCTGGCGGGGCTGGCGATCCTTGAAGACGGCCATGACCAGACGGCCGAACTGCACGGGATCTGTCCGGGACAGATTCTGCAGCGGGAGGCTGAATTGCTGCAGCGGCATCTGCACTACTTTCCGCGACTGCCTGCGGATGCCCTGAACGTGCTGATCGTCAGAACAATCGGAAAGACCTACAGCGGAACCGGAATGGATACCAATGTGATCGGCCGTCGTGGGATTCACGGGTTTGAGGATCTGGAAACCCCGGCCATTCGCGTGATTGGTGCGCTGGAACTGTCCGCCTCGTCTCAGGGAAATGCGCTTGGCGTTGGAAACGCCGACTTTATCACGCGTCGCCTGCGCGATGCGATTGACGAAGAAAAGACGCTGATCAATACGCTCACCACGGGAGACATGGACCGGGCAAAGATCCCTGCGACTCTGGCAGACGACGAAACGCTGGTGCGTGTCATCGCAGAGCGTTACGGGGAGCAGCGGTGGATGTTCATTCCCAACACGCTGCATCTTGAAAAATTGTATGTCACAGGTGATCTGGTGGAAGAACTGTCCCGGCGATCCGGATGTCAGATCGATCGGCAGTCTCAGGCAGTACCGTTTCAGGGTGGAAAGCTGGACCTGGCCTTTTAGGTGGACAAATCCATGCGCACAAAACAGGATCGATTGCGAGTATTGCAGACAGTGTTGTCCACGGACGAGGCTGAGGGACAACTCCAGGAACTGCCCCTGGACGCTCCTGTCACGGTGGCTTCTGCCGCCCCATCGGCGGCAGTGCCCGGTCTGCCACCGGCAAAGCCTGGCCCGGCACCGGCCGTCGTCCCTCCTGCGAAGCCAGGCGCGCCACCGCCAGCAGTGCCGTCGCGTCCGAGTGGACCGCCGGCAGCGGTCCCACCGGCAACCTCTGTGACTCCCGCGACGGTTTCACAGGGGCCTTCGTTCACACAGTCTGCGATTCCCTCCAGTCCGGCTGCGAGTGTGCCGCGATTGCGAGCGGGGCGGCCGTCTCTGCCGCTGGGACCGCGGCAGACGGCAGCTCAGCCTGGAGCGGCCCCCGGGCGACTCACATCGCTCGATGCGTTTCGCGGCTTCATCATGATGATGCTGGCGGCCGGGGGATTTGGCATTTTGAGATTTTCGCGGCTTCCTGAGGACGCTCCGGTCTGGGCGGTTGCCGATCTGGCTGGCTGGCAACAACTGGGCTTTCACTTTGATCATCCTGCATGGATCAGCGTGTTTGACGGCTGGCGCGTGGCATTCTGGGATCTGATCCAGCCGGCCTTTATGTTTATGGTGGGCGTGGCGATGCCGTTTTCGTATGCCCGCCGACAGTCCCAGGGACAGGGGGGGGTGTCCATGACTGTTCATGCAATTATCCGCGCCGTGGTGCTGGTGCTGCTGGGGGTTTTTCTATCGTCCTTCGGAAAGCCTCAGACCAACTGGATTTTCCCGAATGTTCTGTGCCAGATTGGTTTGGGATACACCTTCGCATTCCTGCTCCTCAATCTGCGTTTCGCAGTGCAGGTGACAGCTCTTGTGCTGATTCTTGCTGGTTACGGGGCATGGTTCCGCTTCACTCCACCGGCCGCTGATTATGACTATGCGGCCGTGAATGCGGATGTGAGCAAGGGGGAAGTCTTTTCCGGGGAATGGGCCGGGTGGTCAAAAAATGCCAACGCTGCATATCGGGTGGATGACTGGCTGTTGAGGCAATTGCGTGCTCCGCAGCCTGAGGCCGTGGAGGCTGCTGCTGCACCGCCAGTGGCGACCACGGAAGGTTTCAGCTGGAAACGGGCGTTTTTCTCGAACCCCGAACCCTATGTGCCGAATGCCGGCGGCTATACGACACTCAATTTCATTCCGTCGATTGCCACCACTCTGCTTGGAATTCTCTGCGGTCAGTGGCTGTTGTCAGCCTCGCTGTCCGGCTGGCAGAAACTCCTGCGGCTGCTCCTGCTGGGAGGCATCTGTCTTGCTCTGGGACTGCTGGCGAACGCAACCATTTGTCCGGCGGTGAAACGTATCTGGACGCCATCATGGGCTCTGGTCAGCGGCGGTTACGTGATCGGGATGCTGGCGGTGTTCTACATCCTCTTTGATCTGCTCCCGCTCCGCTGGCTGGCACTGCCTCTGGTTGTTGTCGGCAGCAATTCCATTCTGATTTACCTGCTGGGGCAGACATTGAATGGCTGGGTACGGGAGCAGGTGATTCGCGTGCATTTGTCGGGGGCGATCGAACAGGCGTTTGGCCCGCGGGCTCTGGACGATCAGTGGTACGGGACGCTGGTCATGCCCACGACGGTGTTTGCCGTCTACTGGCTGCTGCTGCTCTGGCTGTACCGTCAAAAGCTGTTTATTCGAATCTGACGGGGCAGCGTGCATGACGTGGGATGTGATTGTCATCGGCTGCGGCGGCTTTGGCTCGGCCTGTCTTGCGGAGTTGTCCGGGCGTGGTCTGCGGGTGCTGGGACTGGACCAGTTCGCGCCGCCGCATGATCGGGGCAGTTCGCACGGTGAAACACGAATCATTCGCAAGGCTTATTTCGAGCATCCTGACTATGTGCCGCTGCTGCATCGGGCATGGGACTTGTGGCTGGATTTATCAGAACGCAGTAGCGAACGCCTCCTGAATCGCTGCGATCTCGTGATGACGGGCGGAGCAGGTTCTGTGGTGGTGCGCGGAGCTCGGGAATCTGCCGTGCAGCACGGACTGCGAATTGAAAATCTCACTGCGACGGAGGGGCGTGCGAGGTATCCGGTGCTTTCGATTCCGGAGTCTCATGAGGTCGTGGTGGAGCAGACGGCGGGCTGGCTGGCAGTTGAACGCTGCGTAGCCACGCATCTGCACCAGGCGCGGTCCCGGGGTGCGGAATTGCGGACGAATGTGCAGGTCGTTGAGTTGCGTGGTACCCGTGATTCCGTGGAGGTTGAGACATCGGCAGGGCGATTTTCTGCCGGAGCGGCAATCGTCAACTGTGGTCCATGGACAGGGCGACTCTTACCGGACTATGCGCATCTGATTACAGTGCTGCGGAAGACGCTCTTCTGGTATGCGGCGACGGGAAATCTGCAGGCTGCGGAGAACTTTCCGATGTTTTTGATGGACCTGCCGACGGGGCAGTTTTACGGAGTGCCGTCGGCCAGTCCGACGGGCATGAAGGTGGGGGAGCATTCCGGGGGCAACGAGGTGGCTGATCCCGGGCGGGTCCGGCGTGAACTTTCAGCAGCTGATGCTGAACCGGTTGATGGATTTGTCCGCGGTTATCTGCGGGGCGTGCAGGCGGGGGCGGTGCGGGGGGCTGTGTGTCAGTATTCGATGAGCCCTGACGGACATTTTCTGGTGGACCGCCATGCGGACTGGCCGGTGGTGGTGAACGCCGGCTTTTCGGGGCACGGGTTTAAGTTTACGCCGGTCGTTGCCGAAGCCGCAGCGGATCTGGTGCAGCTGGGTCGGACGGCATTACCGATTGAGTTCCTGTCGCGACGACGGTTTGCAGCAAGCTGAAATTTCAGAAAGTCGGATCCTATGGTGGGTTATCAGACGTTGCGATGGGACGGGGATGCAGCGACCGGGGTCCTGCGTCTGACGGATCAAACGCTGCTGCCGGAACGCTTTGAGGAAATCATCTGCGGTTCGGTACCTGTGTTGTTCGAAGCAATTCTCGCTCTGCGCGTGCGGGGGGCCCCTGCGATCGGGGTCTCGGCCGCCTACGGCGTCGTCCTCGGCACTCAGCTCGCCCGTGGTCTTGGCCGTGACGAATTCCTGACGGGACTGCATTCTGTCTGCGAGGAGCTGGGGCGCAGCCGCCCGACGGCGGTGAATCTGTTCTTTGCCCTGGACCGGATGTCGCGTTTTGCGGTGGCGTGTAACAGTGATTCAAGTGCTGAACTGCACGATCGGCTGCTCGCAGAAGCGCAGCAGATTGAGCAGGAGGATCGTGAGATGTGCCTTGCGATCGGCCGGCACGGCAGTGCTCTTGTGCACAGTGGCATGTCGCTCCTGACGCACTGCAATGCGGGTGGCCTGGCGACAGCGGGGGACGGTACGGCGCTGGCGGTGATGTTTGCAGCGGCGCGTGAGGGCAGGCAGCTGCATGTCTTTGCCGACGAGACTCGACCGCTGCTGCAGGGAGCGAGGCTGACGGCCTGGGAGTTGCAGCAGCGCGGCATTCCAGTCACTCTGATCTGCGACAACATGGCCGCTCAGGTGATGCGGGAGGGGCGTGTCGATCTGGTGATCACGGGAGCGGACAGAATTGCAGCGAATGGCGATGCTGCCAACAAGATTGGAACTTACGGGCTGGCAGTGCTGGCGGCCTGGCATGGGATACCATTTGCTGTGGCAGCGCCTTCCAGTACGTTTGATCTGCAGTTGCCTTCGGGGGCCGGGATTCCGATTGAGCAGCGGAGCGAGTCTGAGGTGACCGCAGGATTCGGCCGTCGGACGGCACCTGTCGGCATTGGTGTTTACAATCCGGCCTTCGACGTGACACCGGCCGAGCTGATCAGGTATCTGATTACGGAACGGGGCGTGATTGAACGTCCGGATCAGGCAAAGATTGCCGCTCATCTGGCTGCATCGCGTTGACGGGCGGAGGCGGAGACTGCCGCTGCAGCGTGGCGGTGGCGGTGTTCTGCCGACCTGAGAGCTCAGGCGCTGCTGACCGGGACCGAGCAGCCTGACCGGGGCCGGAAACCGGCTTGATCGCACCGGGCAGAATCTGGGATGCTGGCTGCTGGAATCCATGGGCGAATCGCTGCCCACAGCAGGTGTGGTGGAGCGATGAATCCGGGTCTGGCAGGGATGTCGGGCATGTATCTGGTCTTGCGTCCGGTGCGACTGCTGCTGCAGGCGGCGGTGAAGGAATCAACCCCGCGACAGATGTCCCTCGGGCTGGCATTCGGGGTGCTGCTGGGGCTGGTACCCAAGGGAAATCTGCTGGCAGTCAGCCTCGGCCTGATGCTGGCCGCTACGCGTCTGAATATGGCTGTCGCGACACTCGGCGCAATGGCTGCGGCGCTGGCTGCTGTGGCCTGCGACGGAGTGTTTGATCAGATCGGGTGGTGGGTCCTGAGTCGTCCGCAGCTGGCGAGTCTCTGGCAGTGGCTGTATGAGAAGCCGTTTGTGCCATGGACTGACTTCAACCATTCCATTGTGATGGGCAGTTTTGTGACAGGGCTGGCTTTGATCCTGCCAGTGCACTTTGCGTCACGGCCACTGTTTGCGAGGTACGCGGGAGTGGTGCGGACGTATGCCGGACGATCGTGGCTGGTGAAGGTGGTTCAGGGAGTGGAGGCGGCGGATCGCGTGAGTGCCGTGGAGTGATTGCGTCAGGCTGTACCTTTGCAGACGGGACCGAGTGATGCGCTGGATCTGGATTCTTCCACGACTGTTGCTGGCACTGGCGATCTGGGCCTTCCTTCACTGGGGGCTGGACCCTGCCCTGCGGTTTGGGCTGGTAAGAGGTTTGCAGTCGGCGACGGGGGCTCGGGTGGATGTCGCGGCGCTGCGGACAGGGTTCTTTCCGCCAACGGTGACGATCGAGGGCACAGCGCTGGCCAGCCCGCGGCGCCCAGGGAGGAATCTGTTTGAGTTTGAGCGGCTGCATCTGCAGCTGGAGCCGGATTCGCTGTCGCACCGTCGGTTTGTAGTGGAGAACGGCGAAGTCCGAAATCTGCGGTTTGACACCAATCGAAGTGACGACGGGCGGCTGGCACCGGGAGAGGTGGCGGAGTCAGCCGAGCCGTCATGGATGCTGGAGCAGTTGAAGGCGGTCAGTGATCAGTGGCTGCATCAGCTGGCGGAGCAGGCGAGAGCCCAGCTGGATCCGAATACGCTGGAGACGTGGCGACTGGGTTCCGGGAAATTTGACAAGTGGGACAGTCGGTTTCGGGATCTGGCGGATCGGGCGAAGAGTCTGGAGCCGCGAGCGTTGGCGGTGAAGGATGGCTTTGAGTCGATCAGGCGACTGGAACCGCTGGAACAGATTGAGCGCGGTCTGCAGCTGGCACAGGAAGTCGATGTGATCGTGCGTGAGGCGGAACAGATGCAGCGTGAGCTGCAGGCGATTGTGCCGGAGGTGAAGGAGGACTATGAGGAGCTGAATGCGGCTCGGTTGCGGGATCAGGAGATGATCCGGCACAAGCTCACACTGCTTAAGCCGGACGGTCGGCGGATCTCACAGACTCTGCTGGGGCCCGCCATGTATCGTCGGGTGCAGCAGGTGATTACATGGGTGCAGGCGATTCAGGAGTATCGACGGGAGCTGGCGGAGCAGGTGCGTCCGCCGCGGATGGAGGGCCGTGTATTCCCGGTGGTCGAGACCCGTCCGGCTCCGGTCTTTCTGCTGAAGCATCTGGCGCTTTCGGGTTCAATTTCGATTGACGAACAGCAGGTTCCGTATGCAGCGGCGTGGCGGGATGTCACGGAACAGCCCAGGTTACTTGGTCGTCCGAGTGTATTTGAGCTGCGAGCGGAGGGGCGACGACCACTGATGCTGGCGATGACCGTTGATGCGACCGGGGATGAGCTGCAGAGTGAGCTGGAGGCGACATATCGGGATGACGAGGGCCTGCCGGTGTCGGCGGGCAAACGCGGGGAAGTGTGGTTCGAGGGTGGATTGAGAAAGATGGACTGGTCACTGAAGATGAAGCTGGGTGGCCAGCGTCTGCAGGGATTTGTCAGTCTGAAGTCAGAGATCGAAGGGCTGAATTTCCAGGCTTCGGAGGATGTGCGTCCGGAAATTGTGGAAGCTGCGAATGAGGCCCTGGGAGCCGTGCGGAATTTTGATGCCATTGCAGCCTTCACCGGAACACTCCTGAAGCCGGAGATCAACCTGAGTTCCGGGATTGGCGAGCAGATTGCGCAGGGGGTGCGGCAGGCGTTTCTGACCCAGCTGCAGAAAGCGCAGACGAAGTTACTGCAGGAACTGGACGAACGTGCGGCAGAGCAGCTGGCGAGGCTGAAGACACGCTGTTCAGCGGAATATCAGGAGCTGCTGGCAGACAACGGCAAACTGCTGGAGCAGGTACGGGAAGTACGAACGGTGCTCACCAGTCTGCAGAGCGGAAAGCTGGACGCCGGAATGCTCGTCCGGCAGGCGTCTCAGTCAAAGCTGCTGCGGGAAAAGGATCGGGCGAAGCTGGAACAGGTGGATCGGGTGCTGACGGAGTTCGAGGGGGCGATGCAGGGCCGGATTCCCCAGGCGTTGATTCAGAAGTTGCCAATACCGAATGAGGCCTTGCAGGCGGGGATTCCAACACTGACGATTCCGGGATTCCTTCCAGGACTTCTGCCGGGCTTGTTGCCTCAGACGGCTGCGGAAATGGCGGGTAGCGAGGTGACAGGCGGCGCGAACTCCCCTGCGTTGCCCGGTCCGGTGCAGCCCCCCCTGCCCACGCGGGTGGAGGATTTGCTGCCGATGGCGTTACCGGGGCTGCTGCCAGGGTTGTTTCCGGCCTTGAATCCGGGCATTCATGAAGCACCCGCTGCGGGAACTGCCAGCAGTGCTCAGGGCGGAGCGGCTGCCGGAGCGAAGCCGGGAACGACGGTGAAGCCGGTGTCGACACCACAGTTGCTGCCGTTCTTTCGTCCGCGGACAAAACGCTGACGAATCTGCGGAATTTTCCGGAGAAACCGGGGACGCCGATTCCGATTCTTCGTGAAAACTCAACAAAACCTTCCTTGAATTCCCCGCGCAAGCAGCGGATTTGCGGCTTTTCAGACGGTTGACCGTTCGCAGTCTGTATACTGCGTCTGGACGCTGATTTGGACCGTTCGCAGGTTCGCGGACACACCGGCAGCCGGACTTTGCTGCAGAGGGATTCCAGTGAAGATTACAATGATTGGCACCGGCTATGTGGGGCTGGTGACCGGCACATGTTTTGCTGAAAGTGGCAACGATGTCACGTGTCTGGATGTGGACGCCGGCAAGGTAGAACTGCTCAATCAGGGTGGCGTGCCGATCTACGAGCCCGGCCTTGAAGAACTGGTGCGCAGAAACGCAGCCGCCGGGCGGTTGAAATTCACAACGTCGGTGCAGGAGGCGGTGACCGGGGCACGATGTGTGTTCATCTGCGTGGGCACCCCCCAGGATCATTCGGGCGCAGCCGATCTGAAGTATGTGAAATCGGCTGCAGAGAGCATGGCCCCCTTTCTGCGTGACGGTGCGATTGTGATCTGCAAAAGCACGGTTCCGGTGGGAACCAATCGCCAGGTTGCACGCTGGATTTCCGCTCTGACAGCGACTCGATTTCTGATCGCCTCGAACCCTGAGTTTCTGAAGGAGGGAGCGGCGATTGATGACTTTACCAAACCGGACCGGGTTGTGGTGGGTGTCGACGAAGAAGAAGCCGCGGATGTTCTTCAGGAACTTTACAAGCCGTTTCTGCGAACAGAAAAGCCGTTCATCACGGTCGGGATCGAAAGCGCAGAGATGATCAAGTATGCGGCCAACTGTATGCTGGCCACGAAGATCAGTTTTATCAACGAAATGGCAAACATCTGTGAGAAGGTGGGAGCCGACATCAATGAAGTCCGCAAGGGCATCGGGCACGATGCGCGGATCGGCTTTTCGTTTTTGTTTCCCGGTGTGGGTTACGGTGGTTCGTGTTTTCCCAAGGACGTGAGGGCTCTCGCGTCACTCGCCGAACAACACGGCGTGGACGCGGGCATTCTGAGAACGGTGGATGAAACCAACAGTCAGCAGAAGAGTGTGCTCTTCCGCAAGCTCAGCCAGTATTTCAATGGAGACATGACGGGGCGGACGATTGCCGTGTGGGGGTTGTCATTCAAGCCGAGGACGGACGACATTCGTGAAGCGCCAGCACTGGTCCTGATTGAGCAGTTGCTGCAGGCCGGGTGCAGAGTGCAGGTGCATGACCCGGTGGCTCAGGAAAACGTTCGCAGACTTCTTGGAGACACCGTGAAGTACTGCATCCATCACTATGACGCCTGTGATGCCGCGGATGCCTTGTGTATTGTGACTGAGTGGAACGAATTTCGGAACCCGGACTTTGATTATATCCGCGTGAAGATGAAATCCCCGGTGATCTTCGACGGGCGGAACTTGTTTGAGCCAAAGCGCATGGCGGCTCGGGGCTTCCACTACAGCGGAATCGGCCTGAATCCCCTCCCGGTGCCTTAAACCTGATTTTCAGCCTCCCGGGTCTTGAAATTTTCGCTGCTCCCGGGATAAACAGGCGTCTGGAAATTCAACCTGTCATTTCAGGGATGCTGTGTATGTACCGATCATTGCTGCTCATGTGCTCGCTCCTGCTGGTTGCCACCGCTTGTGGCTGCAGAGAGACCACTGAAACTCCCGGGCTGCCGCAGGGGCTTGGCGAGTATGAACAAACCCGCAAAACTCAGGACCTCCCGGTAGCCAAACAGGAAATGCGCCCCGAGGATCTGCCGTATAACCTCGGGCCAAACCCCAGTGAAAAAGTCACAGCCCCACAGACAGGCACGTTCAAGGTCAGGTTCGAGACGACTGCCGGCGACTTTGTAGTGGAAGTTCACCGCGACTGGTCGCCACTCGGTGCCCAGCGGTTTTACGAACTTGTTCAGGATCGCTTCTACGACGGCTGCCGATTCTTCCGTGTTGTGCCGGGATTCGTGGTGCAGTTCGGCATCAACGGCACGCCGGAAAAACACCGCAAATGGAACCGGCGAATTTCCGACGATAAAGTCGTCGAAAGCAACCGCCGGGGAACGCTCTGTTTTGCCACCTCCGGCCCCGATTCCCGTACGACCCAGCTGTTCGTGAATTACTCCGACAACGCCAACCTTGACGGCATGGGCTTCTCCGCCTTCGGCGAAGTCATCGAAGGCTTCCACAACGTGGAAGGCATCAACCCCCAGTACGGCGAACAGCCACAGCAGAACCTCATCGAACAGCAGGGAAATTCTTATCTGGAGCAGGCTTTTCCCGAGCTGGATTACGTGAAAAGGGCCGTGGTCATCAGCGAGAGCGGTGCCGAGGGTGAGGGCAAGACAGAATCCACCAGCGGAAAGTAAACGGACATGTGGCGGTGGCTTGGTCCGGCATTCCTCCTGAGTCTTGGCCTGATCTGCGGGTGTCAGCAGCAGGCCGGCACGGTTCCATCGACGACTGGAGCCCCAAAGCCATCTTCGCAGTCGTCTGCTGATGCGGGAATCAACCGGTCAGAAAACGCAGGGACCAGCCACTGGTCATTTGTCGATCGCACCGCAGACAGCAGACTCAGCTTCCAGTACGAAAACGGGGAAGACGCCGGTCATTTTTCCATCCTCGAATCACTCGGTGGCGGTCTCGCGCCGCTCGATTACGACTCAGACGGCTCTGAAGATCTGTTTCTTGCCGGAGGCGGCACCTTTCGCGACCAGGAAATCCTCCCAGCCTCCAATGGTCTGTTTCGCTGGCAGGGAAATTGGCGCTGGCAGGATGTTTCCGGGGTCTCCGGCGTCGCTGCTGCCCTGCACTACAGCCATGGCGTCTGTCGCAGCGACTACGATCACGACGGCTTCCCGGATGTGCTCATCACCGGTTACGGCGGCGTACAGTTGTGGCACAACGAAGGCGACGGCACGTTCTCGGCGGTCGGGCCGGAATGCGGGTTGACGGATCATCAGTGGAGCAGCAGTGCGGCATGGGGCGACCTGAACGGCGATCAGCACCCGGACCTCTACATCGCTCACTATGTTGACTGGTCCTGGCAGAATCATCCGTTTTGTGTCGGTGGCCCGAACGGAGGCCGGGAAATCTGCCCGCCTCGAAGCTATACGGGACTTCGGGATGTGCTCTGCTTCAGCAACGGTGATGGTACGTTTCGGGATGCCACCGATACGGCGCCGCTCGCACCGGAAGGCAAGGGACTTGGCGTCG
>JBJTOM010000455.1:0-14463 GCA_046074585.1 Planctomycetota bacterium
CTTTTTCAAACACTGGTACGAAGGCACCAGGGATCCAGAGTCGGTCTTCCGGAAGCGGGACGGAGGGATAATTGAGGGGATGAATCAAGTCGCTGGAATCGCTGTTGAGATCAATCAGAAATCGCGAGGACGGATTTCGTCGCGCGAGTCCGCGGAGCTCGAACGGTTCCAGCAGCAGCGGCCGCATGGAATCAAAGATGCCAAGATGTTCCGCACGAGCCTTCCGGACGGCAGCTCTGGCACGCGTCAGTTCGCTGTCAGCTTCGGCCATTTTTCGAGCGGCGCCGGGGGGGATGACAGCTTCTTCGATCGTTTCCGGACGTTCCCAGGGATTCACGTTGGGCCAGATGAAATAGGGAAATGCACGGCCTCGTTCCAGCAATCGCAGGTTATAAGTGGGCGGGCGGGGTGTTGGCTGAGCAGGATTGGGCTGGTTGCGATTGAGCATGCACAGCAGCCGTCCGTAGCCATCCATAATCTCAAAGCCGAAATTCATGTAGAAGCGAAACGACCCGGGATCCTGCTGCATGACCTGCATGTCCCGTTCCACCTGTCTGCGAAACTCTTCCCGGGATGCCACGGCGTGTTCATAATGCGTGGCAGCGGCGTCCGGACCAGTACGGGCCGTGAGCCAGGCACGGAGTCGATCAGGGATTGCCACGGGCAGTGGCCCCCAGCGGTCTGCGAAGGGGTCCGCGAGAAATTCGGCCCAGCGAGGATTGTCCAGTCCGGCGAAACCGGGGTTCCCGCCAGATCCCGCCGCAACGGGCAGCGAGAAACTGATCTCAGGCGTGTCGATCCCCAGCAGTCGCAGGCCGAGATTGCCGTCAAGCTGTACATTCACGGTGTCACCGTCATGCACCAGCTGTGCTGGAGTCCCTGGACCACTGGTGCCTTCGCCGCAACGTGCAAACCCTGTCGTGCGATGCCGCTCACTGTCTGTCTGGATGGCTTTTTTAGCCATGGGGATGCTCCTGTGTTCTGGTCATCGGGAAGAGTCGTGTCAGGCTGGGCTGAACCACTGGCCCCCCGCCTATCGGTTTCGGGCCACCAGAGCCGGGAAGTCCACAAGCACCTTCAGAGCCCCATCAATACGGTCTCGGAAGACGTTGAATGCCTGCTGGATCTGACTGAGTGGAAAACGGTGCGTGATGAGCGGGGCCAGATCAACTCGTTTTTCAGCAATCCACTGCATCGCCAGTGGAAACGTGCGTTCAAAATCCGGGTGCAGACTGGTGGTGATCTGTGCGTTTTTCCAGAGTGCCGCTCGCAGACTGAGGCCGTCCACCTGATGCGGGAGCACTCCGAAGATCAGAATCCGTCCCTCAGCACGCACCAGCGCGATGGCGTCGTTGACGGCGTGAGCACGGTGGCCCACGGCTTCGATGACAATTTCAGGCAAGTCGCCATCGAGCAGACTGCGGACGTGGTCGACGGCGTCCCGCCCTGCAGCAGCAATCGTATGGGTGGCTCCGAGTGCCTGACTGTGACGCAGCCGCAGCGGGAGCGGGTCGATCCCGATAATTCGGCGGGCTCCCATATTCCTCAGCCCCGCGTTGAACATCTGGCCGATAGGCCCCTGACCGAGCACCACCACATCGCGGTCAATCATATTCGGAAGCTTCTTCAGGGCGTGGACGACCGTGCCGAATGGCTGAGCGAGCATCGCAAATTCGTCCGACAACCCCGGGATCAGGCGAACCACGCGGTCAGCTGGAAGTGCATAGCGTTCAAAGAGCCCCCGCTGCCCCAGGGGGACCGCCAGCACCCGCTCGCCCGCGCGCCAGCGAACACTGGTTGACTGGATCACCGTTCCCACCATCTCATGCAGCGACATGCCCACAGGCTGCGGATATTCAATGGCATGGCCCTCAAAGTCCCCGTCAAAGAAGGGCAGATCGGAACCGCACAGACAGGTGACTTCGGGCTGGAAAAGAATTTGTTCGGGGGGCAGCGAGGCGTCCGGGAAGGCAGGCTCAGGAATCTCTGCCAGCTCCACTCGCCGAGCCGCCGGAAAACAACCGGCCAGCATCGTTCAATATTCCTTCAACGCACGGGGGACACGGGAGAATGCACGCGGATTGAACGCGGTTTGGCGGTCAAATGCAATCTTCAGGGCACCGGCCGGCAAAGATTGTGCAGGACGCGCAGCGAGTTTCTCCGGAACAAAGCCCGCAGAGCCCCCCAGGCTCGTCAACGGTCTGTTTCCCCGCAGCCCTCCGGACACGCCGGCAGAAAACGCATTCCGATTCGCTTCTGCGGCAGAAATTGCCGAATCAGAGCCCACAAGGTTGATTCCCTCTGCAAATTCGTGCCATTGACAGGAAGGCAGGCAGGATGATGGAAACTCGGGTTCAGGGAGTTCATCAGGTTTGGCCACGCCCCCTCATAACGCTTGCCGCCATCGCTTTTCTGCTGCCGCTGATGGCCTGGTCACTCTCACACCTTGATCTTGAAAATGACGTCGCCGGATGGCTGCCGCAGGATGATGAACAGTCGCAGCTGCTGACGTGGCACCAGGAACTTTTTCCGGACGAAGACAGAATTCTCGTCTCCTGGGAAGGCTGCTCCATCACCGATCCGCGGATCGATGAGTTTTCTGCGAATCTGGCGGGTTCGTTCGCCACCGGAGAACGTGAAGGTGGCTCCCCCCTGGTCGAGTCGGTGACGCGTCCGGCCGATCTGCTGAGACGTATGCGCGATCAGCAGGTTTCGCTTCCCGAAGCCATCCGACGCACTTCCGGACTGCTCACCGGTGACGGTCCGCTGTGCCTGGCACTCAATGAGACCGCACAGCCTTTCTCCGACAGCGTGGCCGAGGCTGCCATCGCCCTGGGCCGGCAGGAATTCGGAATTTCTGCACGTCGCGTCAGACAGATGCTGCCTCAGCCCTCGTCCTCCCGACTGGCGAAGGACGATGCAGATGGATGGAGTCTGTTCGATGATCTGAATGCCTTCGTCACCGAGCAGCGGCAACCCGACATCCAGCTGGCATGGGATGGCATGCATGAGGAAAATCAGCGGAATGCGGCTTTCCGCAAGGCATTGCGCGCGCTGCAGGTGGCTGGTCTCGGGAACGAAGCCGTGGTGACGGAAACGTGGCATGTCGGCGGCGCCGTGGCTGGTGTGTCGGTGCTGCTGAGCGGTGCCGGAACGCTGGACCACGATGCTGCCATCGATGCCATCAGACAGGCTGCGACGACCGCCGGCATCCCCCCTGCAGATCTCAGACTGGGTGGACGCAGTGTGGCAGCCGCAGAATTGAATTCGGCCGTGGTGAGTGCGGCGTGGAACTCCAGTGCTCCCGCGTGGAACCTCTGGCTGCGTTCTCCCATTCTTGTCTCCGCGTGTGTTGGTTTCGTCTGCTCGTGGCTGATGCTTCGCAGCCTGCGGCTGTGCCTGATGGTACAATTGACCGCTCTGCTCACCGCGATCGCCGCGACGGCACTGATTCAACCACTTGGCGGTTCCATGAATATGGTTCTTGCGGTCATGCCGACGCTGCTGTTCGTGATCACAATCTCCGGCACCATGCACCTCTGCAATTACTGGCGGCATTCCCCGCATGGGAACCCTGAAATCGCTATCGCAGCATCTGTGCAGCAGGCATGGCTGCCCTGTGCATTGTCATCAGGCACCACGGCGATCGGGCTGGCCTCACTGCTGTCGAGCACCCTGATTCCAGTGCGGGATTTTGGGTTTTTCGCAGCGATCGGCTGCCTGCTGTCACTGGGTGCAGTGCTTTATGTGCTGCCCGCGATGATGCGACTCTGGCCCGCAAATCCTCAGATCACCACACATGCGGAGTCTGCCGCGTGGAACCGGTTTGCACATGGACTGCTCAACTGGTCCGGCGTGAATCTGGTGTTCACCGCAGCAGTAGTGCTGGCGGCCGTCGCAGGACTCAGAAACTTTCAAACCGAAACTCGCGCCATCTGCAGCTTTCCGAAGTCCTCCGACCTTGTCCAGGACTATCAGCGTCTGGAGAGTGACCTGGCTGGAATCGTTCCCGTGGATGCCATCGTCCGATTCAGCAGAACACAGCAGGAAAATCTGTCACTCGATCAGCGCGCCAGGGCAGTGCTCCAGCTGCAGGAACGGCTCCGACAGCACCCACAGATCAGCGGAGCTCTGTCACTCGCATCCTTCCTGTGCCCGGACGCCGCAGACGCCGGTCACAACGCCTCCGCGACAGCTGAGAACGTGCCCCGCAAGCCAGGCGGCAGAGTTCGCGCAGAACTCATGGAAGATCGCATTCGTGACGCCGTAACCAAGCCAGGCGACAAACCCTCGCTCATCTCTTCGTTCCTCGCTGTCCCCTCCAAAACGGCATCTCTGGATTCCAGTGGTCGACAGATACTGCATCGCGCTGGCGACGAAATCTGGCGAATCGGCTGTCAGGCCTGCATTCTCTCCGAAAGCGATTATCAGCAGCTCACGCAGGAACTGACCGAAATTACCAGGACCGAGCTGGCCGGGCTGAAAGGTGGAGCTCCCGCATGCACGGTCACAGGACTCGTGCCGATTTTCCTCAGAACACAGCAGGCCCTTCTGGAGAGCCTGATCCGAAGTTTCGCAGTCGCCTTTGTGCTGATTGGCAGCGTGATGGCGGTGCAGCTCAGAAGTGTCACTGCAGCTCTCATCGCCATGCTCCCCAATGTCCTTCCCGTGCTGATTGTCTTCGGACTGATCAGTGCTCTCGGGATTCGCGTGGATGTGGGTACCATGATCACCGCGTCCGTTGCCATGGGCATCGCAGTGGACGGAACCCTGCATATGCTGGAAGCTTTCAGAGACGGACTGCGTCAGCGTCTGGATCGGCGGACCGCAGCCGAACTGGCACTTGGACGCTGCGGCCCGGCACTCTGGCAAAGTTCAGCAGTGATCGCTTTGGGCATGCTGGCGCTGTTCCCGGTTGAGCTGCTGCTGATCAGTCGCTTTGGCTGGATCATGGCAGCCCTTGTCGCGGCTGCACTTTGGGGAGATGCGGTGCTGCTGCCCGCACTCCTTGCAGGACCGCTCGGTGCTGTTCTTGAAGCCGCCGACGGCAGACAGACTGTCAAACTCACGGCCGTCCAGGAAACTCAGGAGAAAGACGCAGATCCGGCAGTCTCACAGATCTTCGAGCTCGCCGATTTCCCAGCTGATGAACCAGAACTTCAGTCACTCGCTCAGTCGGCGCTGCGAGGACCGCACTTCTCTTTGAGAAACGGGACGCCTCTGCTGGGCCTGAACGGGGAAGACGACGTGCAGACCAGCGGGACAAGGCCGCAGAAAGCCTGAACTCATTTGCCTGACGCTGGATTCACCAGAGGTGTGAGGCCTTTCGGGAGACGATACAGGGTGTTCACTTCTCTGTGGCTCAGCGCCCGGTCATACATCGACAGTTCATCAATGTCACCGGTGTAGGCGATCCCGAGCATTATGGCGGTCTTGTCAAGCTGCCAGGAAAACGTCATGGGACACATCAGAGCTCCCATGGATCTGCCGTTGATATAAAGCTCTGCGGTTCCATCTGCCCCTCCGCTGTTCACATCCGAAAATGTCCACGCGACGTGCGTCCATTCAGAGCGACGAAATGGCGGATGTGACACGGGAACCATCGGACGGTCCCCAACCGCAATCTGCTCCCACGGAGTGTCTTTCGGATTCCAGGTCCTGAAGTCCGAAAAAACGCCAAGCCGAAAGACCCGCGGAAGATCCTTGTCAAAGTCAACAAAAAACGCCGCGTTATTCCATTCCTTATCGGTAATCTGCAGCGGATCACAGTATCCAGGCTTCAGGTCTTCATCCGGGCTGAGTCGCAGCCACATAGAAACTGTCCCCGACCAGTTCCGGCTGCGGTAACCCGTATTGCTGCCGCGAAACATGGTCACCTGAGTGGCACCACCGTCCGTAAATCGCAGCGAATCCCCATGGCGACCGGCGCCAGCAACAATCTGAACGTCCTTGCGCAGGTTCCCCGGCGAGATCACCTGTCGCTTCAGGTCCTCTGCCGTGCAGAGCACTCGATCCACACCAACCACGGCATCAAAGCCACCGTCAAACGGCGCCAAAAACACCAGCCCCTTCGTCAGCTCGTCCGCTGCTCCCACACCTGAAAATAATCCCGAAACAGCCACGAAAGAAAAACTGATCATCCAGCAGCGGAAAGTCACAGTATGCACTCCAACAGAGACAGGGAACGCGCCTTCCGCCCTTTTATCAGACAAACGCCCAATTGCAATCCTCGCATCGAGCAGGCCATTGAGATCGGCCAAACACCGGACCGCCCCACCTCGATAAGGCGTGCGGGGGATGTCAATCCCCCGGTCACGGTGCAAGTCCGCGCAGCCAGCGACGCAGCGGGACCGAACCCGAGGCTAAGGTGCAGAGGCTAAGGTGCATGGCACCGGTACGCCGAAGGTGCATGGCACCGGTACGCCGAAAGTCTCTTTCCGGAAACGGTTTGCGGCGTGGCATGACTGCCCGACTCCCTCACGGTCGCGGCTCGTTTTGTGCCTGGTGTCCAGCCGGGAGGGCGAAGCTCCTGCTGAGCCACATCCCTGCCACGTCACTGCACCCCATCGCGCGGCTCCGCAACAATGCCGGCAGAGCCTCACAGCGTGAACCAGAAAACGGTGGCTCGGCGGGAGCCTCGCCCTCCTGCACCGCCCCGCTGCGTTCTCTGCGCCAGAACGTCACCGCACCGCTGCCACACCTGCAGCTCCCACTGACACCGGCCATGTCGCCCGCTCCACGGTGCTCTGAAAATTCGCCGGCTTGATCGCCAGCACGCTCAGAGGTGCGTGATCCATCAGCCGCTCAGCGGTATTCCCGAGGAGCAACCCGCGGAGACCGCTGCGTCCAAACGTTCCGCAGACGATGAGTTCGGCCGACACTTCAGACGCGTACGTCCGCAACTCTCGCCAGGGCTCTCCGAACACCACCTCCTGCTGCACCACTGCCGAACCCGCCGGAACCTCATGCAGAAAATCCCGGAGCCTTTTTGCGGCCTCCTCCCGGATCACATCCCGGATCGAACGCAGACTTCCCGCACGATCCGCAAGATCCTCCGGAACGTCCGCTGTATCAATCACATGCAGTACCCACACCTCAGCATTCAGCAGCGCTCCCAGCCACAGCGCTCTGCTCACAGCCCGGCAGCTGATGTCCGAAAAATCCGCAGCGGCCAGAATCCTCCGCGGTAACGGCTGCTGGCGCCCCCGCACGATCCAAACGTCACAGGGGCAGTGCCGCAGGAGTTTCTTTGCCGTGCTCCCGGTGAGCAGTTCGCTCCATGTGGACTGGCCCCGTGAACCCGCAATCACAACATCAAAATGCTGCTCCTGCACCGCATGCACCAGTTCCACCCACGGTTCACCCAAAAGCGTCTGCGTGAAAATCTCAACGCCCGGCGCCTCCGTGGCGATGGCCAGCTCCTGCAGTTGCACATCCGACCGCCTGCGCACTTCCCGCTGGAACGCGGCACCCTCCGGTGAATCGGCCGAAATCCGCGAGGCCCAGACGGCCGAATAAGCGGCGCGCCGCAGATGGGGCAGGCTATGTGCCAGTGTGACACTCGCATCACACGCCCGCGCAGCACATACCGCCAGCCGGAGAGCCTCGTGCGAATCCTGTGAAAAATCCGTCGCCGCAAGCACTCGCCGCCACGGCAATACCGACCATGCCCGACTCATCACGCCAGCTCCCCCCCAAACCACCGCATGCACACCCACAGAACGCTGTTGTCGCCTGAGGGCAAAACAGATGCCGTTCTGATGCAGTGATTCCCGGAGGGCGAAAACTCAATCCCGCAGACGATGCCCAGTGAGCTTCAGAAAGAGTCGCTCCAGACTGGGGTCGTGCGTCCGGATCGAACGGACGGCAACGGAGTGATCTGCAAGCGCGTTCAGCAGAGACGTGATCTGATGATTCAACGGCATCTCAGACGCCATCCCCTCAGAACTCAGCCGCAGAACCACTTCACCCTCCTCAACTTCCACACGAATCCCGGTACCAAATCTGATCTGTTGCGGGAGCGCAGCGGCCGCAAGTCGCACTTCCACTTCAAGAGGAATCTGCTGCAGCAGCGTGGGAATGCGATCACAAGCCTGCAGCTGCCCCCGATCGATGATCGCCGCTCGCGAACACAGCAGCTGCACCTCTTCCATGTAGTGGCTCGCATAAATGATGGCTGTCCCCGACTGCTGCAGATGACGGATGCAGTCCATCAGGTGCGCTCGCGATTGCGGGTCGACCCCAACCGTCGGCTCGTCAAGGATCAGAAGCACCGGAGCATGCAGAATCGCCGCAGCAAAATTCAGCCGTCGCTTCATGCCCCCCGAAAACGTCTCCGCATGATCGTCCGCCCGCCCGAGAAGACCCACCTGATCCAGCACCTCATCCACACGCTGACGCAGCTCTTTCCCCCCAAGGTGATACAGCCGACCAAAAAACAACAGGTTCTCTCGCGCCGATAAATCCGGGTAGATCGCCAAATCCTGAGGAACCACGCCCATCCGCAAACGACTTGCTGGAACCGTCCGATCCAGCACTCGACCATCCACACGAATTTCACCCTCATCCGCAGACAAGACCCCGCAGATCATCATCATCGTCGTCGACTTGCCAGCTCCATTCGGCCCCAGCAATCCAAACGCCTCGCCTCGCTCCACACTGAAGCTCAGCTGATCAACCGCTTTGAGCGATCCAAAGGATCGAGACAAATTGCGGACTTCCAGAATTGCAGTCATCGAAAGCACCAGGGACAAAAGGTGGCGGACACTCGCCGCAGTATCGACAGCCGTGTTATGCGGTCAAGCCCCCCCGACGTACCACAGCTTGTTTTTGTCCACAGGAAGCCAAACGGACTAAGAACATGGGAACTCTGAGCAGCCTGGGCGCCCACTTGACCTAATCCAACCCTTTTTCTGAATCCACGAGGCTGGAACATTCCATCCATTCGCCCATTTCGGCGTTCTCTGCCTCTTCACCCCCCCATTTTGCTCACCAACGCCCTTCTCCAGAGTTTTTCGGTAGGAACTCCTGAAATTTCTCGATAAAATCAGACGATGTTGGTCTGTCCCTGCCGTTTCTGCCCCTCAGTCCACCGGCAACGGTCGTTCGCTGCCCCATTCACCCCTCGGTGTCGGCACAGGAGTTCCCCCATGATTTCGTTCCGGACAGCGTGTTCCGTCGGTTTTTCTGCGCTGCTCGCCGCCGGCCTGCTGCTCGCAGCGGCCACTCCCGCCTCAGCAGACCCCAGCGAAAAAAGCCCCCGAAAAGTCATCGTCACAAATCCAAAGTTTGATCCCTCCGCCGAAACCGTTGACCTGTTCGACGGCCTCGAAACTGGAAGGTTCCAAACCAAAGTCGTTGCCCAGGACTCCACCGGCGGTGTCGTCCTCATCACCAACACCACCGATGAAACCCTCACCGTTGACGTCCCCGAATCCGTTGTCTTCGTCCAGGTCCTCAAACAGCTCGGCGCCGGAGGAATGGGCGGCATGGGAGGAATGGGTGGTATGGGCGGAATGGGTGGCATGGGTGGAATGGGAGGAATGGGTGGCGGTGGCGGCATGCAAAATATGGGTGGCGGCATGGGTGGAGGAATGGGCGGCGGCATGGGGGGTATGGGCGGCGGCATGGGCGGCATGGGTGGAATGGGCGGCGGCGGCATGGGAGGTATGGGTGGCGGCCAGGGCTTCTTCTCAATTCCCCCGGAGAAGACCATTAAGGTTCCGTTCCGTTCTGCCTGTCTGAACCACGGTAAGAATGAACCGAACCCGCACGTGGAATACCGTCTGGTCCGCACCACTGAATACACCGATGACCCGGTTCTGGCCGAACTGATTCGGATGGTCGGCACAGGTCGCATGGACCAGCAGTCTGCTCAGGCTGCAATCTGGACTCGCACCGACAACCTCTCCTTCGAGCAGCTTGCCAGCAAGCAGGTGCGTGGCATTCAGGGGATGCGTTATTATTTCCGTCCCGAACAGATTGCACACGGTCGCCAGCTGCTGACCACAGCTCAGACACAGGCCCGTGAGCGGGGTGCAGAGGCGGATCAGAAAGTGGCAGCGCCGGGTCGCGTTCGCTGACTGGATTTGAAATCTGTTTGAAAAATGCACAGGCCGGCCTGTAAATCAGGTCGGCCTGTTTTCGTTGGCTGCGGGAGTGTTTGTCATGGGGCAGAATCCGTCGTGGGCGGTGCGGGTGACAAAGGATACACTTGTCTTCAGCGCCGCGCATTTCATCACGTTCAACGGCACGATCTGTGAACGGCTGCACGGGCATAACTGGCGCGTCGAGGCAGCGATCGAAGGCGATCTGGACGAAAATCAGTACGTCTTTGATTTCATCGCTCTGCGGGATGCTCTGCAGTCGCTCGTGCACCAGCTGGACCATCGGGTCCTGCTTCCGGCCTGCCACCCACGGATTGCCGTCGCAGAATCGGAGGACGGACGTGAAGTCACAGCCCGATTTGAAAACCGTCGCTGGGTGTTTCCCAAAGAGGATTGCTGTATACTTCCCATCAGCAACACGACAGCAGAGCTGATTGCCCACTGGCTGGGTCAATCGCTATCCTGTCAGCTTGCGTTGGCGACTGTTCCCGGGATGCGTCGTTTGCGTGTGAGTGTTGAAGAGAACTTCGGCCAGTGGGCGGACTGCTGGCTGACCCTGAACCTGAACCAAAGCTGAAGGCACAAGAACCGATGGCAGAATCAACGTCTGTGATCATCAACACCACCATGGAGACGTTCCGTCAGGATGTGATTGAGCAGTCGCAGCAGCGTCCGGTGGTTGTTGATTTCTGGGCGGAATGGTGTGGTCCGTGCCGTCAGCTGATGCCGCTGCTCGAAAAGCTGGCAAAAGAGTTCAAGGGCGGTTTTTGTCTGGTGAAGGTCAACGTCGATCAGCTGCCGGAGATCGCGGGCGCATTCGGGGTGCAGTCAATTCCCTTTGTGGTCGCGATGGTGCAGGGGCAGCCTGCGTCACACTTCGCGGGGATCAAAACGGAACCACAACTGCGGGAATGGCTTCAGCAGTTGCTTCCATCACCGGCAGAAGAAGCATGGAACCAGGGTCAGCAGCACGAATCTGAGGGACGTCTGGCAGAAGCGGAAGTGTGTTACCGGACGGCTGCAGGCCTGGAGCCCGACGCTGGTCCCATCCGTATCGCTCACGCCCGCATTCTGCTGGAACTGAACCGTGACCAGGAGGCCCGCGAGGTCCTGGAAGAACTGGAGAAACGTGGCTTTCTGGAACCGGAAGCCCAGCTGCTCAGGTCACAGCTGGAAATCCGTGGCCAGGTCGAAGACTCCGGCGGGGTTTTTCAGGCCCGTGCCGCGCTGCAGGCCAACCCCGACGATCTGACACTCAGGCTGCAGCTGGCAGAAGCGTATGGAGCAGATAACCGCTTCGAGGAAGCCTTTGAACTTCTGCTCGAGATCATTCGCAGTGATCGTGGCGGTGTGGGAACGCAGGCCAAGGAAGTCATGGTTCAGCTGCTGACTGTCATGGGTCCCAAATCCAAACTGGCCGGCGAATACCGCCGCAAACTCGCTACCGCATTTTACTAAAGCTCCACGGGTGGCGACCACAGCAGCTGTGACCGGCAGTTTCTGCCGCAACTGACGCTCCTGCCTGTGATGATCGCTGCAATTATGACGTTTGTGCTGACGGGTGGACGCCCCACGATCGCCGATAGAAGAATCGGGTGTTCGTGTCGTTGCCTTTCAGTTGTGAGTTTTCCATGCGATGCATTTCAGGGATTCTGCTGTTTGTCATCCTGTTGACTCCCTGCAGTGGTCTCTGCGTCAGCACCCGCGCCGCAGATCGTCCGTGGGGAACAGATCCCGAAAAAGCACTGCAAACGGCCGCGCAGACAGGTCGTCCTGTCTTTATGCAGTTTTCGGCGTCCTGGTGTGCCATCTGTAAACGCATGGAAAAATCGACGCTGACGGACCCCGACGTCGCTGCCCGCATCTCCCGCAACTATGTGCCCGTCCGTGTCGATGCCGACCGACACAGTGATCTTGTGAAGGATCTGGAAATCAAAGGCCTGCCCGCAATCCTGATTGTCTCCCCGGAACTCGAAATTCTCCATCGCATTTCCGGATTCCAGACCGTCGATGCCATGCTCACCGAACTGGATGCCGCAGAACAGGCTGCAGGTCGCTCACGCCCCGCGACCTCTCCGCGTGCCCCCCGCAGTACGCCAGCAAAAGCCACTGAAGAATTTTCCGACACTGCCGCCACAGAGAAGGCCACTTCCCGCAGGCTGCCGGCTCGCAACGCCTCCCGCACTCGCACAGAGGATGAACTTCAGAATCCGCCGACGCCGCGCACACCCACTGTCAGCCGTACCACGACGCAGCCCAAAGCCAGAATATCCAAACCCGCTCGCAACGTTGAAGAACTCCCCGACGACTTTCTGCAGATGGTGCAGGAGGAATCACGGCGGAAAGCGGCCGATGATGAAGAAGATCTCGACATCGTCGCCCCGCCTAAACCTCGCTCACCCGCCGCTCAGCCTCGTACCTCACAGCGAAAACCTGCCTTCGACGGTGCCAGCCTCGTGTCCGCTGTGGATGATCGCGTTATCGAGCCAGGCACAAACAAATTTCAAACCACCTTCCATGGGCAAACGCTGTACTTCACGTCCGAACGACAGCGTCGGGCCTTTGAAGAAACACCCGAACACTACTGGCCCGCGCTCGATGGCTGCTGCCCCCTGACGCTGCTGAGAACTGATCGTCGCGAGCCGGGGCGTCTGGAGCACGCCGCCGTCTTCCGCGGTCAGGTCTGGCTGTTTGCCACGGAAGAGGATATGCAGGAATTCATCGGTTCCCCGTCCGCTGTCATCGAAGATGTGCGAGCCGCGGGCCGTGTGAACTGAACCGGCGCGAGGTGAACGGGCCGGGAACTGCACGGCGGCTAATGAAGGCCCAGCTGCACAAGCGGCGGATCAGCCTTGCCGACCGCTTTGGATCGCACCAGCATCTGCCCATTGCCGATGGTGAGCACGGAGCGTTCCAGCAGCGGATGCTGATCAATCAACGTCTGCAGCGGCAACAGCTCTGTGGCGTGAGAGACCGCGTTGTCCACCACAAGCACTCCCGGAGTCAGGCACCGCAGCAGCTCTGGCCACCATTCCACATACCGAGCACGACTGCTGTCGAGGAAAACAAAATCCCAGCAGCCTGATGGGCTTTGCCGAAGGAATTCACCGACATCCACAGTGTGCAGCTGCACGTGATCAAGGACCTCTGCCGCCTGAAAACTGGCCCGCGCCTGTTCGTGCTTTTCCAGACTGTGGTCAACACTGTCGACAGGGATCCCAAGGGGTACCGCGGCGCGGAGCAGCCACAGGGTGGAATAGCCGTTTGATGTCCCCAGTTCCAGAATTCGTCGCGGTCGCTCCTCCAGAATGAGCAGCTCAAGGAAACGCCCCGTCGAAGGTGTGATATTGCGGCGTTTACGAGTCAGATCCGACTCTGCAGCGTCATAATGCAGGCCGTGCTGCCAGAGCTGCTGCAGGAGTTCGTCAAAGTGGGCGTCGGAAATCATGGGCCGCTGAGTCCGCAGGGATTGAACGGGTATCCTTCGGGCGGATGATATCGCCCGGATGATTGATCAGCCAGCAGCAAACGCTGCCAACAGGATCTGAAACAGCAGGTAACCCGGCGCCAGCAGCAGAAAACACGCCTTATCGAGGTACCTCGAGAGCGACTGCTGTTGGAAAGTTTCGTGCAGATGCAGTGAAAAAATACTGACGAGGATCTCCACGACCCGTCTGCCATGCATGTGGCTTTTCAAAAACACTCAGACCTGAAACCTGCCACAACGGTATGGCAACACGGGAACTCACCCTGCAGTTCTTCGCATCGGCCTGATACTGCAGTTCGGTTCGCGGCTTGCGGGAATGCTCAACAGCAAGGATGATCTGCTGGTGATCCAGCGGGAATCGATCCAGCTCCCAACGCACAGTGAGTTCCGCAAAGACGCGACAGCGAAGGTAAAAGTGATCGTCGACCTGCAGCTGCTCCTCCACTTCCCGCGACTCGATCCGCCCGTTCACCACAGAAAAATCAAGCAGCTCTTCCGGCGTTAGCCCAGTAGACTTTGGCCAGCGAAACCAGATGGTAAAACCAAGCTGACACTGCAGATCTCGGATCGAAACGCCTTTGATCTCGTCCACATAAACCCCGGCAGTGATCGTTGTTGCCGGATCCCGCAATTCGGGTCGCGGTGCGGGCTGTGTTAAACCGGCTTCCTCCAGATTCGAATCCAGTCGCTCAGAAAAACGGGACTGCGTGGCCCTGCGACAGTTCACTGCCCATCGAATCCCCAAAGCAATCCCCACGCACTCCAGCACAGCAAGCAGGCACATGAGTTTCAGCAGGAAACGCTGCGAACGCAGCCAGCCTGGGCATGAAAACACGGGTTGACTCCGAAAAATTCAGGGTTCTGACAGCT
>JBJTOM010000456.1:0-5018 GCA_046074585.1 Planctomycetota bacterium
GCGTTTCGAAGTGAGAAGTGAGAAACGCGTTTCGGTGCCATGCACCCTGGCCGGGTTCCTGGCCACCGGGGACAGTCCCTGCAGAACCGCATCAGGAACGCACCAAAGCGTTACCGGCCGATTGACATCGACCGCACGCCACGGGACGTTTTTTGTGATTCGTTCGGGCAGTGGGGCCTGACGATCGCGGGGGGATTGAAACATCCCAGTTTGTCTGTTTCAGCACCGTTTCGTCATGCCAGGGCGAGCTCCTGCCGAGCCACGCGTTTGCTGGTCCGCGCAGTAAGTCTCTCCCGGCGTTTTTGCGGGGCCGCGCGATAGGGTGCCGTGCCCACGGTAAGGTTGCGGCTCAGCAGGTGCTTCGCCCTCCCGCCTGCACGCGCAAGGCAAAAAACGAGCCGCGACCGTGAGGGAGTCGGGCCGCAATGCAACGCCGCAACCCGTTCCCCGATCTGGACTTTCGGCATACCGGTGCCATGCACCCTTGAGCCACATGACCGGGGGATTGACATCCACTGCACGCCATTTCGCGTGGCTACGGTCCGGGTAGAGTCCGAAACTGGAAGCCGACAACTGGAAATTTCGGGAATGTGTGCTCCCCGAGTGATCTGTCGACCGCTCAGACTTTGCCACTCTTCTTTCCAACCCTATTATCCGGCTCTCTTTTGCTGCGGATCGACTCCTGTTTCGGATCACCGGGCTGACACACGGCCGATATTCCGCTGCATCTGCTGCCCGCCTTCTCGCCTCCCTTCCCTGTGACTGGTCTGCCATGCACAGTGAGTCCGCCCCATCTGTGCTCGACTTTTTCCCTCGCACGCGGCTGGTCTATGGCCCTGGCAGCCTCTCGCGCCTGGGCAGTCTGGCTCGGGACTACGGAGCCACGAAAGCGCTGATCGTCACGGATCGCAGCCTGCGGGAAGCCGGACACTGTGAAGTGGCCGAACGATCCCTCCGTGAAGCCGGAATTCCCTGGGACGTGTACGACCGCGTGCAGCCCAATCCGACCAGTGACGATGTTGATGACTGCACCGCGTTTGCTCGCCCGCGGTCTGTGGATCTCCTTGTGGGATTGGGCGGAGGCAGTGCGATGGACTGTGCGAAGGGGGCCAACTTCCTGCTCACGAACGGTGGTCGCATCCATGACTATAAGGGCGTCGGCCGCGCGTCTCAGGCGATGCTCCCGCTGATTGCCGTTCCCACCACAGCGGGCACCGGCAGCGAAGCGCAGTCATTTGCTGTGATTGCGGATGCCGCCACGCACCTCAAGATGGCCTGTGGCGACGTGAAAGCCGCAGCACGACTGGCGATTCTCGATCCCCTGCTCACCCTGACCATGCCCCGTTCCGTGACGGCCGCCACCGGCATTGACGCCATGACCCACGCTCTGGAAAGCTGGGTCACCTCCCGTCGCACGCCCATTTCACAAATGTTTGCCCGGCAGGCATGGCAGCTGCTTGCGTCCGCCTTCGCTACAGTTCTCCGCCAGCCGGATCACCTGGAAGCCCGTGGTCGGATGCTCCTTGGCGCATTCCTTGCGGGCACAGCCATTGAAAACAGCATGCTCGGAGCAGCTCATGCCGCAGCCAATCCGCTCACTGCCCGCTTCGACACCATCCATGGTCTGGCCGTGGGCCTGATGATGCCTCACGTCATCCGCTGGAACGCCACCACGGTCGAACAGCTCTACGCCGAGCTGCCCATCCCGGGCAACCCTGAGACCGGTGATCAATGGCTGACGTCGTCATCCGCAGAACGGCTGGCAGACTGTTTCACTGCGTTCCTCGGAATTGCCGGCCTGCCTCAGACACTGTCCGCCGCCATCGGTTGCCAGCCCGATCAGACGATTCTCAACGAACTGGCAGCGGACGCTGTTCTGCAGTGGACAGGCACATTCAATCCCCGCAGAATGGATCACGCATCCTTTCTGCAACTGTACCAGCAGGCTCGGTAGTCCAGCATGGCTCTCATCGAACTTCGCGACATCAGCAAGACCTACGATCTTGGCGAAGTTCGCGTGCATGCCCTGCGCAGCACCAGTCTGTCGATTGAACGGGGGGAATACGTTGCACTGCTCGGACCATCCGGCTCCGGCAAATCCACCCTCATGAACACACTCGGCTGCCTTGATCGCCCCACCAAAGGCAGTTACCGACTGGATGGCGAAGAAATTGCGGACATGACGCGAAACGCACGTGCCGCCATTCGCAACCGACACATCGGATTTGTCTTCCAGAACTTCAACCTGCTCGCACGCACCTCCGCCCTCGAAAACGTTGAACTCCCGCTGCTTTACGGCCCCGCGCAGTCTGCCACCAAACGCCGCAAACGCGCCCGCGAAATGCTCGATCTCGTCGGCCTCGGCAGCCGACTCGACCACCACCCCGGACAACTCTCCGGCGGACAGCAGCAACTCGTTGCCATCGCCCGCGCACTGGTCACCAGTCCTTCCATACTCATGGGTGATGAACCCACCGGGAACCTGGATTCACGCACCAGCCGCGAAGTCATCGAACTCTTCAAACAGCTCAATGAACACCAGAAAATCACCGTGATTCTGGTCACCCACGACCTGAACGTCGCCCGGCACGCCCGACGAATCCTCGTCCTGCGGGATGGCAGCATCGTTGCCGATACCACCGATTTCGACGCAGCATTCCAGGCTCTCCAAACCGCCCATTCTGCGCCACCAGAAAACGAAGAAGAAACGTCACCCGACGCATAGCCGACACAATCGGAATTCATATTTTCCCGGAGATTCCGCTGCCGATGCCATGAGCATGAAGCGCCTCATGCCATCCATACTCTGCCCCGTTGTGCTCCTCGGGGTCCTGACGACCTGCCTTCCCCGGACGTGTGGTCAGGTGTTCAAGCCGGATGAAGGCCGGATTCTCTGGCCCGATTCATCGGCTGCATCCCGCATCCGCCGACCCGCTGGCCCGGAACCGGTGACGGTGGCTACGACGGAGGTGGTGGCTGTCGAGCGTTTTCTGCCGCTCGATGAAGCGCTGAAACTGGCATTGGCAAATTCCGAAGTGATCCGCGTTCTCACGGGCGTCTCGGCCTCATCGTCGGGACGAACGATTTATGAAACGGCCATCGCGGTCACTCCGATCGACATCGCCAAATCGCGGTTTGACCCCGTCTTCCAGGCCAACTCGTCTCTGCGCCGCACCGAGTCCCCGTTTTTGAACCCGGCCGGTCCGCGGATCGAGGATTTTGCGCGGGCGGGGACGGATTACGGAATGAGCGTTTCTGACCGCAACCTGCTGGGTGGTACAGCCGCGATTGGAGCGAATAACCGCTGGGACAGTCAGAACAACGAGGGTTTCTATTCGCGGAACCAGCCGTCGATGGAGCTGAGTTACACGCAGCCGCTGCTGGCGGGTGCCGGTCTGGCTGCCAATCGAGCACCGATTGTGGCTGCGCGGCTGGATCAGGAGCGGTCGTATTTCCAGTTCAAGGGTTCGATGCAGAATCTGGTCCGCGACGTGATCGCAGCCTATTGGGCGCTTGTCCAGGCCCGCACCGAACTGTGGGCGCGTGAGATTCAGGTGGAACAGCTGGAATTCAGCTTTCGCAGCCTCGAGGCTCGTGCCGATGTGGGGCTCCGCAATCGCCCCGATGCTGCTCAGGCCCAGGCCAGCTGGTCCAACGCCAAAGCCACACTCGTTCGCGCCCGCGCCGCAGTGCTTCAGCGGGAAGCCGCTCTTCGCAACATTCTCGGACTGCCTCCGGAAGACGGCGTCAGACTGGTGCCCTCCACGCCACCCACCCGCAATCGACTCGAATTCCGCTGGAAGGAAATCGTCGAAACGGCTCAGGCCAGTCGCCCGGACCTGATTGAACTGAATCTCGTGCTGGCAGCGGACCAGCAGCGACTGGTGGAACGCGCCAACTTTGCCCGCCCGTCACTGGACGCGAAGGCACTGCATCGCTGGAACGGACTCTCCGGACGCGTGCGGCCCACCAACGCCACCGTCGATTCCTCATTCGATGACCACACCGACTGGACCGTGGGAATCAATTTCTCCGTGCCACTGACACTCCGGGAGTCCCGCGCCCGCGTGCGCAACCAGGAACTGCTCATCGCCAGAGACCGCGCGAATCTGAGACAGGCGCTGCATCAGATCGAACATGATCTGGCGAATGTGCTCCGCAGTATCGAACAGAATCTGCAGCAGTATGAAGCCTTTCGCGAAGCCCGGCAGGCATCCGCGTTCAACGTGCGGGCCCAGCGCGCCAACATCCAGGCGCAGCGCGACACTCTGCTCAGCGAACTCCTTGCCATTACCGACTGGGCCAACGCCGTCGCCGCCGAAGCTCAGGCACTCACCGCCTACAACACGGACCTCGCCAGCCTTGAACAGCAGTCCGGTACCATCCTCGAAACTCACGGCGTCCGGTTCGTGGAAGAACGTTTCGGAAGCGTCGGCCCGCACGGCTGGTGTCTGGAAGAAACACAGAACTATCCGCTCGGCCTGAAATCCGGAGAAAACGCACCACGCTATGAAGCCGGCAAACAGGCGTCTGAAGAAGCCTTTGAGCTGAATGACTTTCAGCGACGGTCCGGTCGCAGCCCGGAGACCGCCCCGATGCCCGATCCACCCGACGCCCCCAAATAACGCCCCTCGGGCTTGCCGGATCGCCCTGTACCGTGTTTCTCGACTACGATGACCAGCACCACTGCGCTGAGCACGAGCACGAGGTCCAGCCGAAATTTTGAATATCCGTCCCAGGGACTGTCCCTGCAGGACCGACGACGCAGCCCTCACGCCGTCACTTCCTCTGGTAAGGGCCGCCGTCGGGAGGGCGAAGATGGGATGACGAAACGGTGTTAAGAACACCGGAAGTCGTCTTTCGGACTCCACCCCACGTGAAAAGGCGTGCAGGGGATGTCAATCCCCCCGGTAAAGAGCTTCTGAGCCGCCGGACGGCAGTCCGCGGGCAACACACTGCCACGCCCTCCGTGGGACCCTCAGCGGACTGGGAACGCAACGAAAAGGACCCTGAAACGG
>JBJTOM010000457.1:0-7995 GCA_046074585.1 Planctomycetota bacterium
CATGTGAGCACATAGAGCTGGTCACCAACAAAGGGTGTGATGTGATTTGCCATGAAGGGATGTGTGCAATGAGCAGTTGCACTACAGCGACGATCTCCAGCGGTTGCCGTGGCGGGGGGCATTGGATTGCGGTTTGGATTCCGGACCAGCCGGGATTCCCTGAAACACACGCTGTTCGGCGGCTCGTCGCGTGGCTGTTCGGGGCCGGTCGTAACCGCGAGGGTTTCCATCGGTTGACGGGCCGATATCGGGATCAGTGAAGGGATAGTGCTGTTCGTAGGCCTGGTTTTCGGCAGATCGGGACCATGTTTGCCAGGTGGGCATTCGCGTGAACCGGGGATTGAGGCAGCCCGTGATGGTACAGAGCAGCATCAGGAGACCACGAGGCAGGTTTGCCGCGGGGGTGGGCCGACGAGTGTGACGATTGACTTGTTTCTGCTGCAAACGAACCTCCATGTCGCTCCTCCTTCGTCTGAGAATATCAGCAGAAACTGCCGGAGTGCAACACGAGTTTTGCGGGGGTGCATGCGCGAAGCTGGGAGCAGATCAGGCGAGGCAGCGATGAGGCCGAGGCCCTCTCCGGGATGACGAAACGATGTCAGCGGGGCAATCTTCACTGGTTTCACGACATCGCCCGATTTTACGCCCGTCAGCCCGGTGTCGGCAGACAGGCGCGCATCCGGCGTGTGCCGATGGACTTTCAGTCTGCCGGAAAGTCACTATAAAGAGGCTTGAACGGGAAAAATGCCGCGGACAGCCAGTTCCGTCGCTGGAGGTTCTGGCGGGGCTGCTGCAACAGAGGGGGGGCGACGCGATGTCATGGCGGGTGCTGGTGATCGGAATCGCCGGCGGGAGTGGATCCGGGAAGTCAACCCTTGTGCAGCGGCTTGTGCAGGGGCCAGCGGGTGCGGAAATCTGCCATCTCTGCCACGACTCGTACTACCACAACCTTGACCGTCTGCCAAAGTTTGCGGATGGAACGGGCAACTGGGATCATCCGGAATCGCTGGAGAATGCGTTGTTCGTTGCGGACGTGGGCAGGCTGCGGCGAGGGGAAGCGGTGGAACAGCCCGTTTACGATTTCGCCACCCATCGTCGCGGGGCGGCAGCAGAGACGGTGCAGCCACGGCGTATTCTGCTGCTGGAGGGCATCCTGCTGCTGGCCGTTCCGGAAATCCGCGAGCTTCTGGATCTGAAAGTCTTTGTGGAAACTCCAGCGGACCTCAGACTGCTCCGCCGAACGCTCCGAGACATTCGCGACCGTGGCCGTTCGGTGGAATCCGTGCTGGATCAGTATCAGCGTTCAGTGAGGCCGATGCATGAGGAGCATGTGGAGCCCAGTCGTCGATTCGCGGACATCTGGATTCCCTGGACAGAGGACAACCCGGCTGCTGTGGAGCTGTTGACGGCGCGGCTGTGTGCATGGCTGCAGGAGCACCGATGAGCGAAACTGTGGTGAAGGTGCTGGATCATCCGGCAGGCCCTGAACAGTTCGTGGCTGCTGAACTGCGACTCTGCCGCGAGCCGCTGAGAATTGGCCCCCGAGAATTCTCGTCCCGATTCTTCCTTGCACCGCTTGCCGGTTACACCCACCTTGCGTTCCGCACGGTGCTGCGGAGGCTGGGTGGACTGGGTCTGGCCACCACGGACCTTGTGCAGGCGACGATGCTGTGCACAGAGCGTCCGCGGTCGCTGGAGCTGGTGGCGACCTCGGCGGAGGATCGTCCGCTGTCGGTGCAGATTTTCAGCGGGAGCACTCCGGATCTGGTGCGTGCCGCAGTCTGGCTGGAGGAGCACGGCTATGCGGGTATCGATATTAACATGGGGTGTCCGATGGCCAAGGTCAATGGCTCCGGGGGTGGTGCACGGCTGATGTGCAATGTGGACGGGGCGGTGCGGATGGTGCAGGCTGTGATTGCTGCGGTGGAATTGCCGGTGACGGTGAAAATGAGACTGGGCTGGGACGCCACCAGCCTGACAGCCCCGACGCTTGCAGCGGCGTTTGAGCAGGCTGGAGTCGCTGCTGTCACGATCCACGGGCGGACGCGGGCGCAGGGGTTTCAGGGAACGGTCAGCCGGGACGGCATTCGCGCTGTGGTGGAAGCTGTGCGAACGATGCCGATCATCGCCAACGGAGACGTCAGAACGCCGGAAGACGCGTTTTCGATGATCCGGGAGACCGGATGTGCGGCGGTGGCTATCGGCCGCGGTGCGATGCTGGACCCGTGGATCTTTCGGCGACTGCATGAGCGAGTGCGGGGCCAGGCGGAGACGGATCCAACGGCGGATGAGCAGGTGGAGTTTTTGCGGCAGCACTTCGAGCTGATGGCAGAACAGCACCGGGAACGGGCCTGCCTGTTGTTTCGGAAATTTGTGGCTTGGTACGGGGCACGGCTGGGGATTCCGGAAGATCTGGAGGATCGCCTGCGAAGATTTGAGTCGGCGGAGGAATTCGGGGATTTGGTGCGGGCGATACGGGAGCGGCATGGGAAGCGGGCCCGGCCGATTCCCACGGCCCTGCTGAAGGTGCCCAACGGCCCGGTAGAGCACTGGTAGAAATCCCGCTGCTCCCTGAATCCGCTTCCCGGAACTCCCGTCTGCCCGAAGCCCGTTGAACATCAGCCATTCCCGCCTATACTCCGCCAGTAATCGCGCACCGGGTGGTCGCATTGTTTGCGACGGGCGGTGTGTTGTGTGTTTTCTTCCTTCAGAAGGCAAAAACGATGGGCATTCGCATCGGTCAACCTGCACCAGGCGCTGATTTGGCACTGCAGGCGTATGATCGGACAAAGGACAACACGGATGGTCAGTTCCGGAACCTGAAGCTGTCAGACTATCATGGCAAATGGGTTTGCCTCTACTTCTATCCGCTGGACTTCACCTTTGTGTGTCCCACGGAAATCATTGCCTTCGACAAGGCACTCGGAGAATTCGCGGATCGCAGCACCGTTGTGCTTACTGCCAGCACCGACAGCGTGTACTCACACAAAGGCTGGTGTGACTCTCATCAAGAGCTGGGGCAGCTCAGGCACCTGATGATCGGCGACACCAGCCACCAGCTGTCAGCTGCCTATGACGTGCTTGACTGCGGCAAGGGGATTGCGTACCGCGGCGTGTATCTGATTGATCCGCAGGGAGTCCTGCGGTGGCTGGCGGTTCACGACCTTGGTGTGGGCCGCAATGTTGACGAGGTGCTGCGAGTGCTGGATGCGCTGCAGACCGACAAACTGTGTCCGTGCAACTGGAAGCCCGGCCAGCAGACACTCAACTGAATTCGCCCGGGGGGTCAGCAGGTCGACTGCAACCGTGAAGTCCTGGCAGGTTCTGCCAGGACTTTTTGCGTTATGCGGCCGGCAAATCCGGAAAATTCGTCAGAGGGGTTGGCAGCGGATGCTTGCCTCACGGCGACAGGCAGCATATGCTGAGGCATTCTTGTGGGTTTTCAGCCCAAATTGTTCTTTGGAAATTGAAAAAAGTGGGATTTCAGCCCGAAAGTGCTCGCAAGTGCCCTTGATCGCTGGCATGATGGCAGATGTATCCGCTGACTGTGTGACTGCACAGGGGTGGTGTCCGGAAGCAGCGGGAATGGGATTGGCTGGTGGTGTGTGCGATGTTTCTGACGGGGGAGTACTGGCGGACGATTGACGATCGGCATCGTTTGATGCTGCCACCGGAACTTGCGCAGCAGGTGTCGGACGATGACGGTGGTGTGATTGTGACGAAGGAGCGTTCGGGGTGTTTAGGTTTGTGGCGTCCGGACGAGTGGCAGCGGAAGCATGACGATGGGGTCAGTTTGCTGCGTCAGAAGCTGGATTCGGGTCGGATGGAGCAGCGGGCGAGTGACGTCCAGCGTCTTGGCCGGCTGTTATCGACGCGGCACCAGCAGGTGAAGCTGGCGAATCGATCGCGTCTGTTGATACCGGAGGGGTTTCGGGGGTTTTTGGGAGTGGATGCGGGGCGTGAGGTGGTGGTGGTTGGAGCGGTGGTGTGTGTGGAGATCTGGCAACCGCTGGCGTGGAACGAGGTGTTACGGGTCGAGATGCCGGAGTTTGGCGAGTTATTTCGGCAGTTGACGGAATAGTGGTGTGACGGCGCCGGTCTTCCGGAGGAAATCCTGCTTTTGAATGGATGCAGAACGGGTCGAAGCAGAAAAGAGCGCACGTCACCGACATTCCCTCACGACAGTCACGGCTCACTCAACACGACCGCCGACTGGCCGAAAGGCTTCCTCAGGGATGGTATTTTGGCAGGGATGCCGCTCTTTTCTCTTCGATCCGGTTTTTTTCTGTTCGCGTTTGCGAATCGCGAGAGCTGTTCTGGTCAGGGTACCCCAAATCGATTATCCTCCCCGGTCCGCTGCGCCCTGCGTTCGCCGGCTGGTGGGACAGGATGTCTCTGGTCCGTCGGCGAATGTCGTGCGCGGGGGCAACTTTCAACAGGCAACGGGGCGACTTTCGCCTCAGGTTTAACTTGACCAGCTGACGCAACCTATGACACTTGCAGAGCTTCTGCAGCAGCGTTTCCGGGCGGATATTCGGCATCGCGGCGCAGCATACGTAGAGGCAGAACGTGTTTCGCTGATTCGCGTGACGCCAGAGAACCTGTACGGACTGGTGCTGGATGGTGCCGAATACCAGACGCATTTGCGGTACCAGCCGGACGACATTGGTTTATTCTGCACATGCGAGCAGTTCGCAAAGAGCAAAGTCTGTCGGCACCTGTGGGCCACGGTGCTCGCAGCCGACCAGAAGGGCTTTGTGAATCCGGCTCTGCGTCCCGGCCGGCTCACCCCCTTTGTGCCACCTGCGTCCTCCGTGCCGGCTCTCCTGGATGACCTTGACGTGGGCAATGACCCGGACGGGGATTCTCGAATTCCCCGCGGCAAAGCCAAATCCCGTCCGGCCCCGGCACAGCGGGCACAGCGTCCCTGGGAACAGAGGCTCGCATCGCTCTCCGAGGACATGAACGGGACTCCGGACGGTCGCGGCAAATCGGATCCGGAAGAGCGACAGATTTTCTACGAAGTGGATCTCGAAGCCAGCCGCGGAACAGGCAAGCTGGTGGTGCAGGCATCTCAGCGTCAGCGTCGTGCGGGCGGACAGTGGGGCAAAATCAAGCCTCTGAAGGTTCGCCCCGGAGAGCTGGATCACATCGAGCACGAAGACGACCGCACGTTTCTGTCGTATCTGGCGGGGGCCATTCCAGAGCGCGCCAACTGGTCCACCCAGCAGGCCGAATTAAGGACATCAGCCCACCGGTTTCAGATCCCCTTTGAACTGGGACAACTGCTCCTGCCGGACATGTGTCGCAGCCGTCGACTCAGAATCCTTGGCAGCGACGAAGCCGGCGAACAACTGCTCGAATGGGACGCTGGCGATCCCTGGGAGCTCACCATTCGCGTCCGCCGTGACACCGAAACCGAGGGTGGCTGGCGCGTTGTCGGCCAGCTCGTCCGCAACGAAGAAGTGCTCGAACTGGCCGACGTGCCGCTCGTGATCCCTGGTGGCTTTGTGATCACCAGCGACTCCATTGCGCTCCTGCGTGACTTCGGCGCGCCAGAATGGATGCGAATGCTCGCCACCGGTGGCCCGCTGATCATTCCCGAGAAAGACCAGCACGATTTTGTGGATCGGCTGCTGGACATTCCTTCTCTGCCGCGACTCGATCTGCCCAAAGAACTGCAGCTTGAGGAAGTCCGCACGCAGCCTTCTCCGATGCTCCGAATTTCCGCCCCGCCGATGACGCGCTGGCGCAATGATTCGCTCAACGCCGAAGTCATCTTCGAATACCTGGGAACACCGGTTTCCGGCAGCAGTGCTCGCTGGGCCGTGGTGCAGCGTGAAAGCAACCGCTGCATCATTCGTGACCGCGCCATGGAATCTTCCTGCTGGGAGAAACTGCGACAGGTGGGGTTCCGCAGACGGCTCGGAGATCTCAAGCAGACCGTCAACGTGGAAATCGCCCGCAGAGATCTCGGTCGCGCCGTCAGAGAGCTCGTGGAAACCGGCTGGAACGTCTACGCAGACGGCAGTCGCGTCCGCCAGGCTGGTGGCCTGCGATTCCGGGTCAGCACGGATGTTGACTGGTTCGATGTGCACACAGACGTCGACTTCGAAGGTCGCTCCGTCTCCTTCCCCGAACTCCTTCGAGCGCTCGAACGGGGCGATTCCACGGTGCGGCTCGACGACGGCTCACTCGGCATCCTCCCCGAAGAATGGCTCGAACAGATCGGCATGATTTCAGGACTCGGAACCGCCACCGAAAACGGCATGCGGTTCTCCACATCACAGGCCGCCCTCCTCGATGCACTCCTCGCCGCTCAGGACAACGTGGATCTCGATCAGGGCTTCGAATCCATGCGAGAACGGTTCCGCAGCTTCACCGGTCTCCGGGAAGTCACGGTGCCATCGTCATTCGTTGGCGAACTGCGTCCCTACCAGCGCGAAGGTCTCTCCTGGATGCAGTTTCTCAGCGACTTCAAATTCGGTGGCTGTCTCGCGGATGACATGGGTCTCGGAAAAACCGTCCAGTTCCTCGCGATGCTCCTGCGACGCATCGATGACCTTGGGACCCCGCCACCGTCGCTCGTCGTCGTCCCGCGATCGCTCATGTTCAACTGGTCCAGCGAATGCGGCCGCTTTGCACCCAGTGTCCGTGTGATGGAATACACAGGGCTGGAACGCGCCAACCTGCGTGCCGAATTCAACCGCCACCATCTGATCCTCACCACCTACGGCACCATTCGTCGCGACATCGCTGTGCTCAAGGATATCGATTTCGACTACGTCGTGCTCGACGAGGCTCAGACCATCAAGAATCCCTCCTCACAGATCGCGCGCGCATCCCGGCTGCTCCGCTGCAACTTCCGCCTGGCACTCAGCGGAACGCCAATCGAAAACAACGCCGGTGACCTCTGGTCCATCTTTGAGTTCCTCAACCCCGGAATGCTCGGACGCAGCGCCGCCTTCCGCACGCACATCGCCGATCCCGACAGTCGCGATTCGCGGGAAGTCGTCGCCAAGGGGCTGCGCCCGTTCATTCTGCGGCGCACCAAAAAACAGGTCGCCGCAGAACTCCCGGATCGGCTTGAAGAAACCATCTACTGCGATATGGAAGCCGAACAGCGCCGCCTTTACGACGAACTCCGGCTGCACTACCGCGATTCACTCCTTTGCATGGTTCAGGAACAGGGTATCGCCCGCACTCGCATGCACGTCCTCGAAGCCCTGCTCCGACTTCGCCAGGCAGCCTGTCACCCCGCACTGCTCAAACGCGGCGATACCGGCGAACCCTACGCCAAACTCGATGTCCTTGTCCCCCACCTCCAGGAACTCATTTCCGAAGGCCACAAAGCCCTCGTCTTCTCTCAGTTCACCAGCATGCTCAGCATCGTCCGCGAACATCTGGACCGTGAAAACGTCACCTACGAATATCTCGATGGCAAAACTCGTGACCGTAAAGCCAGAGTCGAGCGTTTCCAGGAAGACGCCGAGTGTCCTGTGTTCCTCATCAGCCTCAAAGCCGGGGGGCTCGGTCTGAACCTCACCGCAGCCGACTACGTCTTTCTGCTCGACCCATGGTGGAACCCCGCCGTGGAAGCTCAGGCCATCGACCGGGCGCACCGTGTCGGCCAGACCAAGACCGTCTTCGCCTATCGATTGATCTGCCGGGACACCGTGGAAGAAAAAATCGCGGAACTGCAGAAACAAAAGCGAGAACTTGCGGATGCAATTCTGGCAGGCGATGACACCAGCAGCCTGCTGTCGGATCTGTCTGTCGAAGACCTGGAACTGCTCTTTTCGTAACGTGGCTGGGCCGCAACCAAAAGGTACGACGGACTTCCTGTCCGTCGCTCCGACCGACGGACTGGAAGTCCGTCGTACAACAATGTGCGCATTGTGCCATCAAGTTACGAAGCAAGAGTCCAGGGTGACCACCCAGGTCACGCCTGCCTGCAAACCGGCGACGGCGATGCGGCACCGAATTGCAGCCAGG
>JBJTOM010000458.1:0-12622 GCA_046074585.1 Planctomycetota bacterium
AAGTATGAAGTCGGTGGATTTGAAAATCCGTCCAATTCATCATTTCGATGATGACCGGATTCGCTCGCACGTCTTCCTGTGTATGTTGGCCTACTACACCGAATGGCATATGCGACAGCAGTTAAAGGAATTGCTTTTCGATGACGAAGAGATCGCTGCCGCTCAAGAGCAGCGTGCGTCAGTTGTTGCGGCCGCACTTCGTTCAGAGTCCGCTCAACAAAAAGATGCATCAAAGGTGACATCGACCGGTCTCCCCGTGCAGAGCTTTCAGGACCTGCTCAAAGCATTATCAACACAATGTCGAAACACGGTTCGCTTCAACGGCACTAAGGCTGTCTTTATACAGCTGACTGAGACAAACCCACTGCAGCGGCGTGCCTTTGAGTTGCTGCGAGGGGCTCCGCCGGAGCCGGGTGCATCTGCGTCGAAAGACCCCTCGGCCTCATCGTAGCCAGAAGCTGCATTTTCTGGCACATCAGCTTCAGCAGTGTTTTGGCTGGGATTGCGCGCGAAAATCGGCTCCACCTTGTTTCCAAGTTCGGCCTAAAACGCATGCTGCCGATGCTCAGCGGCCGTCCCGGGCCAGGTCCACTCGCCCAAGGGCCGCTTGCAGACTCTTCGGGGTCTGAACGCCGACGAGCAGGATGTTCTGGATCCAGATTTGAGGCAGGCCAGCATGATCCGCCGCTTCGACCCAGCGAGTCGTATGGTCGATCTGTTTGTCGAGGGCAGGGTTCACCATGTCGGCGTCGAACTGCTCCAGGTCGAGACCGATCTGCTCGGCTAGCTTGTGAAGGGCTTCGGGCGAGCGATCATCGGTGGCGAACAGGGCGTCGGCCATTGGTTCTCCTCGCCCCTGTTGCTCCGCAGCAAGATACGCCCTGGCTGCCGATCGGTCGTTGTCGTGATATTCCAGTGGCACGACCAGACGCACGAAATGGACCCGTCCACCCTGTTCGTCGAGAAACGCCTCCAGGACGGGATGGGTTTGGCGACAGTAGGGACAGGTGAAGTTGGTGATTTCGACGACATTGATCGTGTCCGCCATCCAGTGCGACTGAACCTGCGTGGGAACTTCCGGAGCCGGCTCTGCCAGCGACCAGACCAGGGGAACCGCCATCACAACCACGGCCAACCCGATCCATGCCCACACATTCGGCTTCAATGGGGTTGGCGGCTCTTCCTCTTCAGAAATCTTCGTCGGTTGTGACAGTCCAGGTTCGACGGCGGCCAGCAGCATGGCGGCGGCATCGACGGCCAGGCAGAGAGGGCAAGTCTGATGCAGCAGGAATACCTGCACGGCGACGAGCCCCAGACCGATCAGCCCGGCCAGGATGGCCAGCGGACCCAGCAGACGGCCTGGCCTGGAAGCAGGAATGAGCGTCAGGAAAAAGAAGACGGTGAAGGCCAGCAGGCCCACCACCGGGAGTGGCACACCCAGAGGCCGCCCATAGGCCGAACGGATCACTTCTTCGCAGCCGGCCCGAAAACCGCAGAAGGCCGGAGTCGATCGAAAATAATCAACCAGAATCGCCATGCAGACGACGATGGCCACCAGCGAAATCAGACGAAAGGCAACAACACGAAACACGCTGATACGTTTGCCCACGCGATTAGATTCCTGGCAGTCAAGTGTCTTCGGAACACGCACGGGCAACATTCTGAATCCCGCGCGGCACGACCTCCATAGCGATGCCGGTGGCTGCGATCATCCTGAGAACGCCGAAAGTCCTGCGGAGTCTGGAGGCTTCCTCAAGATGACCGTGGATTTCAGTCACTGGCAACTGGGCGCATCGCACGCATGAGTGAAGTTCTCGATCAGGCCTGGAACACCCCCCACGGCGGTGGCGACGGCGGCGATCAGCATGAGGGCGGCAAATGTTCTGCGAAGCATGGTTCGGTTCCCTGGATGAATGGTCTGGTTTGTTGTTTATTCAGCGACGCGGGTCTCGGACGCTGAAAAGGACGCGAAATCGAAGGAGTCGTCTGAGTCCTTCGGAAGCCTAGTTCCTGCATCTTCTGTGCCGAACTCAGATTTCAGTGAAAACCGTTGAAAAACCTTGTATTTGCCATCTCACCCAACCCGCATCTGTAGTCATTTTGAAAACAAAAGACATCAAAATGCGACGCTGGCAAGTCTCGGCACGGAATCCGGAGCCAGGATGCTTTGCACGCCGGAAACGTGACGCAATAGAGGCTGCGCCGTCGGTTCTGCGGGGACTGTCCCCGCGGGTCTCGCGGGCCGGATTCCGGCCGCCCTTACTGACTCTGCAATCGCGGTTATCGCTGCAACTGCCCAAATCACCACAAACGAAAAATCGTTCCAACCGCAGGCAGGGGTGCATGGCACCGAAACGCACTCGCCAGCCCCGGAACTCGCACGCATCAGTCCTTCCCCGCTCCCCGCCTACGACAGACCCTGGAGGGCTCCGGTGCTGTCGCCCAGCCGTTCCCAGTCGACTTCAAGGCGATTGAGCATGGACAGCCAGAGGTTGCTGAGCGGGGTTTCTGTGGGGAACCGGAGATGTCGTCCGGAACGCAGTCGACCACTGCCGCCACCGGCCAGCAGGATTGGCAGGTCTTCATGGTTATGGGCGTTTCCGTCATGGATGCCGCTGCCATAAGCCAGCATGCAGTGATCCAGCAGTGAGCCGCCGGCTTCGGGGATGCTCTGCAGTTTTTCCAGTAGATAAGCCAGCTGGCGGATATGAAACAGGTTGATCTTCCGAATCTTTTCCTTCTTCGCAGCTTCGTTGCCGTGGTGCGACAGATCATGATGGCCTTCTGGCACTTCGATGAAGGGGTAAGGCTTATTACTGCCTTCGTTGGCCAGCACGAAGGTGGAGACGCGGGTGACATCCGACTGGAAGGCGAGCACCATGAGGTCGCACATGATCCGCAGGTGCGATTCGTAGTCGGCGGGGATGCCGGACGGAGCAGGGTAATCGGGCGTTTTGACGGGAGGCAGTTTTTCGGAGCGCTCAATTCGCAGCTCGATGTCGCGGATCGCTGAGAAGTATTCGTCCAGCTTGCGATTGTCGCCGGGAGACAGTTTGAGGGAGAGGTCTTTTGAATCTTCGCGGACAAAATCGAGGATGCTGCGGCGACGGGCATCACGGCGAGTGCGGTTGGCATCCTGACCGGAAGCGAACAGGCGTTCAAACACCTGTTTGGGATTGACTTCGCGCGGGAGCGGCTGGGTGGCGGACTTCCAGGACATGGTGGTGGAATAAACGCAGCTGTAGCCGGAATCGCAGTTGCCTGCCATCGCGCCGTGTTCGCAGCCGATTTCAAGGGATGACAAACGGGTGGTGTGACCGATGCGTGAGGCCGCAGCCTGGTCTGCAGACATGCCCGCGCGAATGTTGGTTCCGTCCGTTTTGAAAGCCTGAGTTCCTGTGAGAAAGGCGGTGAGTGCTCGTGCGTGGTCGCCACCTCCGTCGCCGTGGGGACGGGCCTTGTCGGCGGTGAGCCCGCTGAGCACCAGCAGCTTGGAACGGACGGCTGCGAGTGGTTCGAGGATTGGCGGCAGGACAAAGTCACTGCCTTCGGCCGCGGGAGTCCAGTCGGCCATATTGACGCCGTTGGGCACGTACAGGAAGGCCACACGATTGGGGGGCCCCTGTGGCGTGGCGGGGTCCTGGGGAGCATCCTGTGGCGATCCCATCGCCTCCAGCCAGGGCAGGGACATGGCCGTGCCGACTCCGTGAAGCAGCGTGCGCCGAGGCAGAGAAGAGCGGCTGAGTGGCATGGCAGGAATCCTGGAGGCGGGCAGTAAAGTGGCAGGGAGGAGCAGGCAGATGACCACTGGAAACAGGAGCGGACTTTGCAGCCCTCGCGGGGTATTATCGGAACGATGGTACCATCCACGCCTGTGTATGGACAGGAAAAAATGGCCGCGTTGGGGGGTGGCTTCCGGAATTTGCCAGCCCCGAGTGGCCCGATTGCATCCCACAGCCAACTCGGTCATAGTTTACCCGGTCAATTCGTGCAGCGTCTGCACAATGGAGGTCCGGATGTGGATTCGGATCCTCTTTTTCAGGTTCCTGCTGAACAGAGAAATTCAATGAGCTTTGCCTTCCTTCGCCGCAGCGCCGCGGCACTCCTTGCTGCCACCCTGTTAAGCAGCCTTGTCGCCGCCCAGGACGCTCCGAAACTGGAGACCGACGAACAGAAAGCCAGCTACGGCATCGGCTTCAACATTGGTTCGTCCATCCTCCGCGACGGGCTGGCTCTGGACCCCGCTCTGATCGCCGCCGGCATCGAAGCAGCACTCAAAGGTCAGAAATCTGCTGTCACCACCGAAGAAGTTCAGGCCGCGATGCAGGCCATGTCCGAAAAGAAATCCGCTGAAAAGCTCAAATCCAACACCAAATTCCTTGAAGAAAACAAAGCCAAAAAAGGGATCCAGGTCACCAAATCCGGACTGCAGTACACTGTGATCAAGGAAGGCACCGGAGCGATGCCGACCGCCAAAAGCCGCGTCAAGACACACTACCGCGGAAAGCTGCTCAATGGCACCGTCTTCGACCAGTCCTACGAAGGTGATGCTCCCGCCGCTGCTGACAAGCCAGTTGAATTCGGGGTCACTCAGGTCATCAAGGGCTGGACAGAAGCACTGCAGCTGATGAAGCCGGGCGCTCACTATCGCCTGTTCATCCCCAGCGAACTTGCCTACGGTGAACGTGGCACCCCCGGTGGCCCCATTGGCCCCAATGAAGTGCTCATCTTCGAGATCCACCTCCTCGAAGCCTCAGCCGAATAATTCCCCAATCGGGCTGCCGCCATCGACGACGAAGCGAGGGCGGCCCTGGTGATCGGTGTACTGGATGTCCTGAGGCACATCGAAGTACCGAAACAGAGTTGCCGCCAGATCTGCAGGCGTAACCGGGCGTTCGCTGATGGAGCCACCGTCCGGTTCAGTGGCGCCGATTACCTGACCGTGCTTCAAACCACCACCAGCCAGGCACATCGACATGACTTCGGGCCAGTGATTGCGGCCGTCAGTACTGTCCTGTGTGCCCATGCTGGGGGTGCGGCCGAATTCGCCCATGGCGATGACAAGCACATGATCCAGCAGCCCGCGCTGCTCCAGATCGCTGACCAGTGTGGTGATCAGGTGATCGAAGAGCGGCAGCAGCGGCCCCAGTCCGCGACTGATGCCTCCGTACGGCGGAATGTTGTCGCCGTGCGTGTCCCACGTGCCGGACGCCGTATGGTAGCTCAGGTCCAGCGTCACAAACGCCGTGCCGGCTTCCACCAGTCGTCTGGCAATCAGCGCCTGCTGGCACCACAGATGCCTGCCGTAGCGTTCGCGGGTGGCGGGATCTTCGCGAGTGAGATCGAAGGCCGCCCGCGCTCGTTCTCCCAGCAGCATGTCGGCCGCCTGTCGCTGATAAATGTTGAGTGCATCCATGGAGCCGTCCTGGTCGAGCCCGGCCCGGAGTCGGTCGAATTCCCGGAGCAGGGTGAGGCGGTCATCCAGACGGTTCTCGCTGAGCCCCAGCGGCAGCTGAAATAAGTCGCCCCCGGTAGTCTGACCAGTGTCCGCGCCGACATTGGTGTAGACTGGAAGTCTGGCTGCCCGATCACAGATGAACGGGTCGTAACGCTTGCCAAGGTAGCCGGCAAATGCCAGATGGGAACGCGACTTCATGAAGGCAGCATAGGCCGGCATGGAAGGATGGTTGCTGCCGTGATGCTGCGCGATCACAGAGGCGAGGGCGGGATAGCGGACGGCTTCAGGATTGACACGGGGTTCGGCCGCCAGGTTGGCAGTCTGGAAGACCATATTCGGCTCGTGATTGCTGTGCCGCGCGTCCACCGAGCGAATAATCGTGAACCGATCCAGCATCGCTGCCTGTCTGGGCAGGTGTTCGCAGATAACCACGCCAGGCAGCGCAGTCTGCGTCACTCCGAATGGTCCCCGGTTGATCCATGGTCGGAGCGGCTTGCTGTCCCACGTGTCGATATGACTGGGGCCACCTGCCATCCACAACAGAATCACACTCTTCCCGCGACTGCTGGGTTTTCCGGCAGCGGCCGCCTGGGCCTGCGACTGCAGCAGTCCGGGCAGGCTGAGTCCTGCGAGTCCGGCCATGCTGGCTTTGAGCATCGAGCGGCGGCCGTCAAGACAGAGACCTTCACGGGTGCGCCCCAGAAAATTTCCAAAGGCATGGCCGGCATGCTGCGGCAGGGAACAGGGAACCCGCGAGTGCATTGAACTGGACATTGGCAGGACCCAGTGTGTTCGGGGCGAGGAGGGCAGGGGGATGGGGCGCAGGTGGACGCGACATGGAGAATCAGCAGAACTGAGACTATCGGACAATCTGGATGCACGCAAGCAGAGTCCATGGAAAATCACGGTGAGTCTTTCCGTTTCTGCCAGTCCGGGTTTTCCGCGAATTCCGACCATCCCGCATCTTCCGATTGGACACTCAGCCCCACACGGCAGAGAATATGCTGGGTAGCAACAGGCGAATCTGGTGGTGATGGCTCACCATAAGTTCTGCCATCCGCAAATCCCAGTAAGGTATTCTTGTTCCATGGGTGATCGTGTTGTTCTGGCAATGAGTGGCGGAGTTGACAGTTCAGCCGCGGCCGTGCTGCTGCACCAGCAGGGCTACGAGGTGATTGGTCTGTTCATGCGTTCGGGCGAAAGTGAATCGGCCTGTGCACTGCCCTCCACGGGATTGCTCCCGGTTGTCACGACCGCTGCCAATCGCCAGGGCTGCTGCAGTGCCGAGGATGCCGGAGATGCTCGCCGCGTTGCCGATCGTCTGGGTATTCCCTTTCATTCACTCAACTTCCAGAACGAATTCAGACGCATCAAGGACTACTTCGCTGACGAATACCTTGCCGGACGCACCCCCAACCCGTGTGTCCAGTGCAACAACTGGCTCAAGTTCGGCAAGCTCTGGGAATTCGCTCAGCAGGTCGAGGCGCAGTACATCGCCACCGGCCACTACGCCCGCATTCAACCGAACTCCAGCGATGACTGGGGGCTGTACCGTGGTGACGATGACAACAAGGACCAGTCCTACGTGCTCTTTGGCATTCGCCGCGAACTGCTCCCCAGGATCCTGCTCCCGATCGGCACCTACGAAAAGCCTGCCATCAGAGAACTGGCGCGGGACGCCGGACTCCGCGTAGCCACCAAAAAAGACAGCTACGAAATCTGTTTTGTCCCTGATCAGGACTACGCCGGGTTTCTCAAACGCTATCGACAGCACGAAGGAACCGAAGGCCAGTTTGTGGACGTCGCCGGAAATGTGCTCGGGCAACACGACGGGTACGAACATTTCACCGTCGGACAGCGCAAGGGACTGGGCATTGCCTTCGGTGAACCCCGGTTTGTGATTCGCATTGAACCCGCCTCCCGACGGGTTGTGCTGGGACGTCGTGAGGATCTGGCGGTGCAGTCCATTCCCGTTCACGAACTGAACTGGCTGGCCGCCATCCCCGGCCCCCGGTTTCGCTGTGAAGTGAAGGTGCGTTATCGCCAGCAGTCAGAACCCTGTGAGGTGATTGTCGATCCTTCCGGCCATGCTCAGGTCATCCCGGATGAACCGCTGTTTCAGGTCGCTCCCGGTCAGGCTGCCGTATTTTACAGCGGGCCGCGCGTTCTGGGTGGCGGCTGGATCTGTTCCTGACCCGCACCCCGGATGACGCCGCATGCCACTCCCGGTTCTCAGCCTTCGCACAATTCCTGGCACCATCGCCTTCCTTGGCTGCGGTGACCTCATGGCTGACAGATTCTGTTCTGACAGTCGTCGGCTGCAGCGTGGGGATGTCTTTGTGGCGGTGCGCGGAACCACCGGCGACGGCCATGACTTTGCTGCTGCAGCCGTCAGCGCAGGTGCAAAGGCAGTCATCACAGAACGCCCGCTCGCCACGATCGCTCTGCCCCAGTGCATCGTCCGCGACACCCGCAGAACACTCGCATGGCTCGCCATGGCTCAGCAAAGCTTCCCCGCAGAAAAGCTGACGCTGGCCGGGATCACCGGAACCAACGGCAAGACCACCACAGCCTGGCTGCTGCGGTCCATCCTCAGAACTGCACTCCACCAGACCGGACTCATCGGCACCATCGAATACAGTGACGGCCGTCACGCGGAAACTGCCGGACTCACCACGCCCTCACCCGAAGACCTCGCACTCCACCTGCGACGGATGACCGACTGCGGCAGCACACACTGCGTGATGGAAGTGAGCAGTCACGCACTGCATCAGCAGCGCTGCAGCGCCCTGCAGCTGGCGACCGCAGCCATCACCAACATCACCCGCGATCACCTCGATTACCATCAAACCTGGGACGAATACCTCCGCTGCAAACTGCTCATCGCACACCTGCTGCGCCCCGGTGTCCCACTGCTGCTGGGGGCCGATGATCCCGGCTGCCGGACAGCTGCTGATCTGCTCACCAGCGTGCCCATCCGCCGCTTTGGCTTTGCAGAGGACTGCCAGGATCGCGTGGTGATCCGGCAGTCCGATCACACCGGTCAGTCGCTGCTGCTCCTGCTGGACACCGAACGACTCGAAGTCCGCACAGCCCTCGTCGGAGCTCACAATGCCCTGAATGCGCTCGCCGCAGCAGCACTCGCCAGACAACTGCAGGTCCCCAGTGAGGCCATTGTCAGCGGACTCGAACAGGTCTCCAGTGTACCCGGACGCATGGAAGCGGTGAATGCGGGCCAGGCGTTCAACGTGTTTGTGGATTTCGCCCACACACCCGATGGGCTGCAGCAGGCCGTTGCAACACTCAGACCCGTTACTCAGGGCCGGCTCCTTGTGGTCTTCGGCGCCGGTGGCGACCGTGATCGTGAAAAACGCCCCCTCATGGCACAGGCCGTTGAAACCGCCGATGTCGTGGTCGTCACTTCGGACAACCCGCGATCCGAATTGCCGCAACACATCGTCGAAGAAATCTGCAGCGGCTTTCGCACCACCGCTCATGTGCTCCGCTGTATCGATCGCGAAACCGCCATCCGCACCGCTCTGCTTGCCGCCGCACCCGGTGACACCGTGCTGATCGCCGGACGCGGACACGAAACCCTCCAGCAGTTTCGGGATCGGCAAATTCACTTCGACGACCGCCGCGTCACCCTGCGAATCCTGAAACAACTCCCCACATCTCCCCTCTGACATTTGTCGGATTGGACGGCCGTCGAACTCTGAACTGACTCGCCGACGGAATCCGGGAAATTTGGGGTGTTTGGTCTGCTGATCCCAGTTGCCCGCCTGAGAAATCTTTTCAAAAAATCCACCCGAAGCTTTTTTTTCTGGCAGAAGAAACGGCATCCGTCGGCCTAATCATAGTACTCAAGTGGCACGAACTGCCGGACAGGTGATTTCGTCACAGATAACCGGCAGTCCAGTCGCATTTCCTGACTAACTCTCACGACGGGGTGCAGCATGGTTTGGCGCAACAACCGCAAGCGTTCATCCGGACGGAAAACACAGTCGTTTGCCGGCATGGAAAGCCTGGAACTTCGTGCGCTGCTGTCGGCAGCACCATCGCCGACGCCGGCTCCCGATGTTCTTGCCGAGCACGTCGCCGGCGAAATACTGGTGCAATACAAGCCTCAGGTGGCCGCTGCTGGTCTGCAGCAGGCTCGAGCCGCCATTCAGGGTACCCTGCTCGAGACCATTCACACGAACGTTATGCAGCGTCAGGGTGCTGGTGTGCTCGAACGCATTCAGGTGGGTGCAGGCAAAACCGTCAGTCAGGCACTCGCGGCACTCAAAAACAATCCATTCGTGTCCTATGCCGAACCAAACTACATCTATCGTGCTGCCGCCGTCAGCAATGACACGTCCTACACCAACGGCAGCCTGTGGGGTATGTACAGCTCAGATTCACCCACGGCTGTGGGGCCTTCCGGCACCACAAACCAGTTCGGCACTGCGGCAGAACGAGCGTGGGACAGCAATATCACGGGATCCCGCAATATCGTGGTGGGCGTCATTGACGAAGGTATTCAGACCACCCATCCCGATCTGGCCAGCAACATCTGGGTCAATCCCTATGAAATCGCCGGGGACGGCGTCGACAATGATGGCAATGGCTACATCGACGACCGCAACGGATGGGACTTCGTCAACAACGACAACACGGTCTACGACGCCGGCGGGGATGCTCACGGCACCCATGTTGCCGGCACGATTGGCGGTGAAGGCGGCAATGCGAGTGGTGTGGTTGGCATCAACTGGGCCGTCACCATGATTTCCGCCAAATTCCTCGGCACCAACGGCGGATCACTCGCGAATGCCATTCGCGCTGTTGATTACCTCACGGACCTGAAAACGCGGCACGGAATCAACATCGTGGCCAGCAACAATTCCTGGGGGGGCGGTGGTTATTCACAGGGATTGCATGACGCCATCATTCGCGGTGCGAAACAGGACATTCTCTTCGTCGCTGCAGCGGGAAATTCCACCAGCAACAACGACACAACTGCCTCCTATCCCTCCAACTACAACACGACCGTCGGTACCTCCACACAGACGGCAGCCAGCTACGACGCCGTCATCGCTGTCGCTTCCATCACCAACACCGGTGCCATCTCCAGCTTCTCCAGCTACGGTGCTGCCACCGTGGATATTGGTGCCCCGGGTTCTGCGATTACGTCTACCGTCCCGGACAGTACCTACGCCAGCTACAACGGCACCTCCATGGCGACGCCGCACGTCACCGGTGCCGTCGCTCTTTACGCATCCACTCAGTCCGGTCGCGTCGCCGCCTCGGCCATTCGGTCCGCGATTCTCGACAGCGCCGTGCCCACAACATCACTCACCGGGAAAACTGTCACTGGCGGACGACTGAATGTGTACGAAGCCATTCGCAGATCATCGTTTCTTGACATCGAAAAAACGGTTTACGGTCCCACACAATCGGCCAGCGTCACAGTCGTCAATTCCGCCAGCAATACGAATGTCAACGCCGCCGACACGATCACCGTTCAGGTCCGCAGCACCACCGAATCCACGCCACTGACAATCTCGCTTACGGAAACCGGAGTGTCCACGGGTGTCTTCAGCGGTTCCGTGCAGCTGGCCCCCGGTGCGGCCACCGCGGACAATCTTCTGCAGGTCACCCATAACGACACCATCACCGCGACCTTCACAACGCTCAACCTGTCAGATACCGCCACCGTGGACGGCGTGGCTCCGTCAGTTTCCGGTGTCTCCTCCAGCCCCGCAGCAACCTCCGCTGTGGTCTCCTTCACCACCAGCGAACCCGCCCGCTCACTCGTGCGTTACGGCACCAGCCCTCAGTCACTGACGCAGTCCGTCTCCGGCTCGGCGCTGCTGACCAGCCACTCCGTCACCCTTGCCGGGCTGACGCCGGGTGTCCTCTATTATTATCAGGTGACAGCAACCGACGCAGCCGCCAACTCCGGGACCTCGGCAGTGCTGTCCTTTACCACGGCACAGCCCAGTCCGATCCTCTTTGTTGACGATGACATGGGTGCCACCTACGAGCGATTCTTCACGGCGGCTCTGAATGCCAATGCACTCGCCTTCGATACCTGGAGTGTTGTGGCTGCCGGAGCAACGCCTTCAGCGGCCACGCTCGCAACCTACCGTGCGGTGATCTGGAACACAGGGTACGACTACACCAGTGCAGGTGCCGGCCTGGCCTCCGCCGAACAATCAGCAATCAGCACCTATCTTGATGGTGGTGGCCGCATCTTCATCTCCGGGCAGGACGTGCTCTACAACGGTGTCACGGCCACCTTCCAGCAGAACTACCTCAAAATCGCTTCCTTCTCTCAGGACGTCAGCACCGCCGCACATACGGAAACCGGAGTCGCCGGCAGCCTGATCACTGATGGAATGAGCCTCGCCGCAGCGGCCCCTGCCGACTTCCCGTCGCTCTACGTGGACGCCGTCACACCTGTCAGCGGAGCCTCCGGGCTGCTGCAGCACGGGGTTGTCGGAGCCAGCTCGCCATTCTCCGGAATCAGCTATCGAGGAAACTACGCCACCGGAGGATTCGGTGTCGTCTTCTCGACCGCTCCCTTCGAGTCCATCAGCAGTTCCGCGGCGGCCCCCAACAACCAGGCCGTATTCCTCAAACGCACTCTTGACTTTCTTCTTGAAGCCCCGCCGGCCGGCGGTATTCAGGTGTCAGCCCCCAGCTCCACCAGTACCACGGAAGCCGGTGGCCAATCCTCGTTCACCGTCGTGCTCACCACACAGCCAGCCGCCAGCGTCACTATCCCCGTCAGCTCGTCCGACAGCACCGAAGGCAGCGTCTCTGCCACCTCCCTCACGTTTACTCCAACCAACTGGAACGTCCCACAGACCGTCACCGCCACTGGCCTGAATGATTTAATCGACGACGGCAACATCGCCTGGACCGTCGTACTGGCAGCAGCCACCTCCACCGACACTGCCTACAATGGCCTGAACGCCTCCGATGTGGCACTCACCAACATTGACGACGACACCGCCGGCATCACCGTGTCCGCACCCTCCGGCACCGTCACCAGCGAAGCCGGTGCGGCCGTGACCTTCACAGTGAAACTCGACTCCGAACCGCTCGCGAACGTCACCATCAGCCTCAGCTCAAGTGATGCCACCGAAGGCAGCGTTTCCCCTGCATCAATCGTATTCA
>JBJTOM010000459.1:0-10032 GCA_046074585.1 Planctomycetota bacterium
TCCAGGCAAATTGATCCCGCAGATTCCGAAAAAACCGGAATTTCGGACTCCACACTTGACCTTGACTACGCAACACACCACACAACACGGCGTGCGAGGCATGTCAATCCCCCGGTGTCAGCCGCAGCTCGAACGTCACCAGGCCGAGTCGTTCGCACCAGCCTTGCCTGCAGACTGCCGTCCTGCGGCTCATCCCCCTTCTTCCCTGCCAGGGGAGACGGGGCGGGGGTGAGGGAGCAAGTACGCCCGCAACGCCACCCCCAACCGCAGCTGACATCCCATGCAATCAGACCTGGCTGACTGGTCCGTTGCGAATGACTTTGCCACCCATTCTTCCTGGTCCCGGTCCCAGTTCAATTTGCCAGGTGGCGTGCTGCAGCAGCCGCGGGTCGTGATCGATGACGACGACGGAGTGGCCGGTTTGCAGGAGGAACTGCAGGCAGTCGACCAGTCGATCGACGTCGGCGGGGTGGAGGCCGCAGGAGGGTTCGTCGAGGACGAAGAGTGTGCGTCCGGAGCGAGTCAGTCGCGGCGCAGCCCCGCTGGTGGCGGGATCCAGGTCACAGGGGACACCGGCCAGCACGGCGGCGATGCGCAGACGCTGTGCTTCCCCCCCGGAAACGCTGCTGAGAGGCTGACCAAGAGGAAGGTAGGCGAGTCCGGCCTGTTTCATGGCGTTGAGCCGATGCTGGATGCGGTAGTGCCCGTGAAAAAAGCGAAAGGCGTCGTCGCACGTCATCTGCAGAATTTCATGCACACCACGGTCTCGGTAACGGATTTCGAGGATTTCCGGGAGGAAGCGGTGACCGCTGCATTCGCTGCAGGGAGTTTCGATGTCGGCCAGAAACTGCATGGGGACCGTGACCTGGCCTCGCCCTTCGCAGACCGGGCAGCGTCCGCCTTTGGCCGCGTTAAAGCTGAACATGGCTGCCGAATAGGCGCGACGCTGAGCTTCATGGGTTTCGGCGAGCAATCCGCGGATGTCGTTCCAGATTCCCAGCCACGTCGCCGGAATGCTTCTGAGACTGCGTTTGAGCGGCTGCTGATGAAGCAGCAGCACACCTTCAAGTGCTTCGTGGCCGGCGAGTTTCCGAAGTGATCCTGCCGGTGGTGCGGTTGTTCCCGGTGACTCAGGCAGCCCGAGTTGTTTTCTGAGGGCCGGTACGAGCGTCTCGACAATCAGCGAGCTTTTTCCGCTTCCGCTCACCCCGGTGACCGCACAGAGACCTTGCAGCGGGATTTCCACGTCCAGCTGCTGCAGGTTGTGGCAGCAGACGCCAGTCAGTCGCAGCCAGTTCTTTGGAGCAGACGTTGCGGACGGCGGCAGCCTGTCGGATTCTGCCGCGGTGAGTCTCCCCGGCGTTCGCACCGCGTGGGCCGTCGCCGTGTCGGCCGTGATCAGATCAGCAGGCGTGCCCGCGAAGACGATTTGCCCGCCACCAGCACCGGCTCCCGGGCCCAGCTCCACCACGTAGTCCGCTGCCTGAATCACCTCCGTGTCATGCTCCACCACAACCAGCGTATTTCCGGCCTGCTGCAGGCGGCGAATCAGGTCCAGCACTCGCCGCGTGTCATGGCGATGCAGGCCCTGAGTGGGTTCGTCGAGGACATAGAGGGTGCCGGTCAGTCCTGAGCCGAGGACGGCAGCGAGCAGCGTGCGTCTGGCTTCACCGCCGGACAGACTGCCCATACCGCGGTCCAGCGAGAGGTACCCCAGCCCCACGTCAAGCATCAGCTGCAGACGACGGCGGATGAGTCGAACGGCAGGCGTCAGGGCTGCCAGAAGCTGCGGATTGGTCAGCGACAGCTGTTGTTCCAGCCACGCTGAAAATTCCGTCAGCTCCATGCTGCTGACTGCAGGGAGTGAGTAATCGTTCCAGATGACAGCACGCGCGGCGTCGTTGAGCCTCGTGCCGCCGCAGGTTCTGCAGGAACCGCCGCAGCCCCCCGCAATGACAGCTTCCGGCTGCCGCCCACGCCCGCGTTTCACTGGCGGCGTGACCTGTTCACCGGTACCCCGGCAATCACCGCAGGCACCCAGCGGGGAGGTGAAGCTCAGAGTTTCCGGCTGCAGAGGGGCGAATTCGCGTCCGCAGGAACCACAGGAGCGGATGCAGGAAAGTGGAAGCACGCTCCATGCCGCACCGTCAATGTTCATCTGCGGGGACTCCCCTGATGACGCGCCGGACACCGCTTCTGCCAGGACCCGACACTGACTGGAGAATGCAAAGGCCGTGGCGAGTGCTTCAGCGATGCGGCCCTGCTGGCCAGAATCTGCCCGCAGCCGATCAACCACCAGCAGCGTCTGCTGAGGATCTGTGAAGTCTGTGAGCTCTTCGAGCCTCTGCAGCCGCCCCTGGTCGATGACGCGGGTGAGTCCTGCGGCCAGCCATGCTGAGCTTGACTGCAGGGAGTCAGGACAGGTGGCGACCGGGACACACACCAGCATCCGCTGACCGCAGAATTCGCTGAGCAGTCGCTGTGCGCCCGATTCCGCATCTGCTGCCTCCACCGGCACTCCGCAGGCGGGACAGTGCTGGCGACCACAGGCTGCATAGAGTGACCTCAGGGCGTCCTGAATTTCCGTGCGCGTCCCCACAGTGCTGCGGGGACCACCACCCAGTGCCTGCTGATGGATGGCCACCGCCGGAGGCAATCCGGTGATGCGGTCGGCGGCCGGCCGTTCAAGCCGATCCAGAAACTGGCGGGCTGATGTGGAGAAGGTCTCAACGTAGCGTCGCTGGCCTTCGGCGTACAGAGTATCAAACGCCAGACTGCTCTTCCCGGAACCGCTCAGCCCGCACAGCACAGTGAGCGCTGCATGTGGAATCTGCAGCGTGATGTTCTGCAGATTGTTGACACGAACGCCTTCAAGAACGATGTGGGACGACATGCGGACCGGGGCTGAGTGGTGAGTGTTCGAGCGAAGAGAGGGAACGCTAGCAGATTCCCGGGATGCACTGCAAATCAATCGGCAACGTCGCTGGAGTTGTCTGAAACGCCAAATCAGAGGCGCAGGACCTTCTTGCGGCGGCTATGGGGGGCCCCAATGCCCTTGAAGTTCCGGATTCCAGGGCGATCAGCGGCTCAAATCCCCACATCTCCCCTTTGAGGAGGGATGGGTGGGATTTTGCTTTTATTTCCGATAAACTGCAGCCGATGTCAACCATTCTTCTCAGCACTCTGAATGCCCGCTACAGCCATGCCAGCTTTGGTCTGCGCTGTCTGCTGGCCAACATGCAGGAGCTGCAGTCACAAACGCGGCTTGTGGAATTCACAACACAGGATTCCACCACAGACATCCTGGCCGAACTGCTGGCGTATAATCCGGCGATCATTGGGTTCGGCGTTTACATCTGGAATGTCGAACCGCTGACAAAGCTCCTTCGGGACCTCCGACAGGTGCGGCCGGCTGTGTGCATTATCCTCGGTGGCCCGGAGGTGTCGTACGAAACGGCCGATCAGGAGATCGTGCGACTGGCGGATTATGTGATCACCGGGGAAGCGGACACGGCCTTCCGGGATCTTTGTCGTCAGGTGCTGGCCGGCCAGCCACCCGCTGAGCGACTGCTGCACGCACCGCTCCCGCCACTTCATGAACTCCAGTCACCCTACGCGCACTACACTGCTGAAGACATCGCTCATCGCGTGGTCTACGTTGAAGCCTCCCGGGGCTGTCCGTTCACCTGTGAGTTCTGTCTGTCGGCGCTGGATATCCCGGTGCGCACATTTCCACTGGAACCATTCCTCGCTGCGCTCCAGTCGCTGCTGGATCGCGGGCTGCGGCGTTTTAAGTTTGTGGACCGCACCTTCAATCTCAATCTGCGGATCAGCAGCACCATTCTTGAATTCTTCCTCGAACGACTCACCCCTGACCTCTTCCTGCACTTCGAACTCATCCCTGATCGACTCCCGGAAGCGATCCGGGACATCATTCGCCGATTTCCTCCGGGCACACTCCAGTTTGAAATTGGCATTCAGACCTTCAACGCGGCCACCGGAGAACTCATCAGCCGTCGTCAGGACAATACCGCGGCCGAACGCAATCTGCAGTGGCTGCGAACACAAACAGGTGTCCACGTGCATGCGGATCTGATTGCCGGGCTGCCCGGGGAAGATCTGTCCAGCTTTGCTGACGGCTTCGACCGTCTCTGGCGACTCAGGCCCCAGGAAATCCAGGTCGGCATCCTCAAACGACTCCGCGGCACGCCCATCCTTCGACATGACCAGGCCTGGCAGATGCACTGGAGCCAGCAACCGCCCTGGGAACTGCTCAGCAATCAACTGCTGCCCTTTGAAGAACTCCAGCAGATCCGTCGCTTCTCAAGGTACTGGGACCTCATCGGCAACAGCGGCAATTTTCCCGGCACGCTCCGCCTGCTGCTCGAACCCGCCCCGTCCCCCTTCCGTGCGTTTCTTCAATTTTCTGAATGGCTGTACACCGTCGAACAGCGGCGACACGGGATCGCGCTGGTGCGGATCTTCGAGCGGCTCTTTGAGTATCTGACGGAGCGATGTGAGGTGCCCGCGCAGACCGCCGCAGAGTCGCTCTGGGCCGACTACACCCGCCCGGGCCGTCGGGATCGCCCCGCCTTTCTGACTCGGTTCCCGCTCCCGGCCCCGCCCGCTCCGCACAAAGCCCACGACACCCCGCGACTGCCACCCCGCCAGCAGCGGCATCTGGATGGCAGCTGATTTTTCACCCCAGAAAACCTGTTTCAGCACTCCGGGAACCGCTGCAGCAGATTCCGGAATCCAGCTCCGATCGGCAATTCTTCCTGCCCCCCCTGGCAGCTCCCGTGATACACTCCTGGTCGCTCGTGTCTCCTGCCACCAATCAGACGAACGGAGGAATCCCATGAGATCCCGCCTGCACGTCCTCCTGCTCAGCCTGCTCTGCTGTGCCACCACCAGCTCAGCTCAACAGCCCCCCACTTTCAACCGCGATATTCGCCCCCTGCTCTCAGACCGCTGCTTTGCCTGTCATGGCCCCGACAGTGCGAAGCGGCAGGCCGAACTGCGACTCGATGATCGCCAGGCCGCCATCGACGCCAAAGCCATCGTTCCCGGCAACCCGAGCGAAAGCCTGATCCTCCAGCGCATCGTCAGCGACGACCCGGATCTGGTCATGCCTCCCGACCACGCAAAGCTCGGACGCCTCAGCGACGCCGAAGTCGATCTTCTGCGACGCTGGATTCAGCAGGGCGCCGCCTACGAAAGCCACTGGGCCTTTATCCCGGCAGCCACCGGTCAGACCACAGACAGCACGATCAGCGGCGCGATCGATGAACTCATTCGCACGGCACTGGCCCGCCGCGGAATTGCTCATCAACACCCCGCGTCCCGCGAAACGCTCCTCCGCCGACTCAGCTTCGACCTCACCGGCCTGCCCCCCACTCCCGCCGAAATCCGGAACTTCCTCAACGACTCCGATCCTCACGCCCTGTCCGGTCTGGTTGATCGTCTGCTGGCATCACCGCACTACGGCGAGCGAATGGCAGTGGACTGGCTGGACATCGCGCGGTACGCAGACAGCTTTGGCTTTCAGGTGGATCGGGAACGTGAAATGTGGCCATGGCGGGACTGGGTGATTGATTCCTTCAATCGCAATCGCCCGTTCAATGAATTCGTCACCTGGCAGCTGGCCGGTGACCTGCTCCCCAACGCAAACCAGGACCAGATCCTGGCAACAGCCTTCAACCGTCTGCACCAGCAGGAATCGGAAGGGGGAAGTGTCGAAGAAGAGTACCGGGTCGAGTACGTGAGTGACCGGGTGCAGACGTTTGCCACGACATTTCTGGGGCTGACATTCGAATGTGCGCGGTGTCACGATCACAAGTACGATCCGATTTCCCAGAAGGAATACTATCAGCTGTTTGCGATGTTTCAGAACATTGATGAGGCAGGTCTGTATTCGTATTTCACCACGTCACCTCCCACCCCGGCGCTCACCCTGACAGATTCCGCTGCAGCGGTCCGCCTGACAGAACTGCAGTCCGACATTGCTGCAAGGGAACTGGCACTCCGACAGCAGCAGACTGCCGCGCGAACGCGTTTCGACACCTGGCTCAAAACCGTCACCCCGCATCAGCTCAGTCTGCTCTCCAGAGAGCTCGCGAGGTTTTCATTTGACCAGCGTCAGGGCAATCAGCTGACAAATGCAATTCGTGCGGATCAGCCGGCAGTAATCCGCGGTGAAAATCGACTGGTGGCCGGGCATTCCGGCCAGGCAGTGCAGTTTACCGGGGATGATCCTGTCGATCTGCCGCTGGGAAATTTTGACCGGCATCAGCCGTTCAGTCTGGCGCTGTGGCTGAAGACACCCGAACATAAATCACGAGCGGTGGTGGTGCATCGATCGCGGGCATGGACGGATGCTGCCAGTCGCGGCTATGAACTGCTGATCGAAGACGGTCGCCTCCGCTGGTCGCTCATTCACTTCTGGCCTGGCAACGCCGCCTCAGTAGCGACACAGCAGCCTCTGCCACTCAACGAATGGGTGCACGTGACAGTGACATCCGATGGCAGCAGCACTGCGGAGGGACTCACAATTCATGTGAATGGCCGGGCCGCGACAACGCAGATCATTCAGGATTCGCTGACGCGTGAAATCACCGGCGGTGGTGGCGACACTATTGCTCTGGGTGAGCGATTTCGGGATCGGGGGTTTCAAGGCGGTGCGATCGATGATCTGAGGGTCTTCGAGGCAGCGCTGACGGATCTCGAATGCCTTGCCGTATTCGACCCGGCCACCGCCACCGCTCAGCTGGCCCTCACGGACGGACGGCTGTCCGACACCGCTCACGAACAACTCTTCCTGTGGTACATGCTCAGACAGGACGCTGACTGCCAGCAGGCACACCAGCAGCTGCAGCAGGCGCGGATGTCCTGTGCCACGTTCTTTCAGGGGCTGAAGGAAATCATGGTGATGCGCGAACTGCCGCAGCCAAAACCGGCCTTTGTGCTGTTTCGCGGCGAATACAATCAGCCACGGGAAGCGGTCCAGGCTGGTGTTCCCGCGGTCCTGTCGCCATTACCTGATGGTGCCCCCGCAAATCGTCTGGGACTCGCACAATGGCTCACCAGTCCCACCCACCCGCTTCTGGCGCGAGTGACCGTGAACCGCATCTGGCAGTCCTTCTTTGGTCGCGGACTGGTGCGAACATCAGAAGACTTCGGCAGCCAGGGAAGTCGCCCCCTCTACCCGGAAGTGCTCGATGCCCTCGCCGACTTTTTTATCCGATCCGGCTGGGATGTGAAGAAACTTGTGAAAGCCATCGTGCTCACGGCCACCTACCAGCAGCACAGTCTGGGCCCCGCATCGCTCATGGCCGACGATCCCGACAACGAATGGCTCGCACGGGGCCCCCGGTTTCGGCTGCCGGCAGAGATGATCCGCGACAACGCGCTGGCTGCTGCCGGTCTTCTTCAGCAGCGACTCGGTGGCCCCCCGGTGAATCCATACGAAATGACGGAAGCCTTCCGGCCGGCGGGTGTGAGCGGTGGCGATGGAGTGTATCGCCGCAGTCTGTACACCAACTGGCGACGCACCGGGCCTCCCCCGGCAATGCTCGCATTCGATGCACCCCGACGCGCCGTGTGCACAGCTCGCCGGGAACGCACCGATTCCCCGCTGCAGGCCCTGATTCTGCTCAACGGCGTGCAATACGTGGAAGCCGCCAGAGTGCTCGGCGAACAGCTCTGGCTGCTCGGCAACGGAACAGCAGACGCGATGATCGAAGAAGGCTGCCTGCGGTGCTGGAGCCGTCCCCCGGACGACGTCGAACGCCGGATCCTCACACAGCTCTGGACCGAACAGCTGCAGCATTTTGAGGGCCGCCCGGACGAAGCTGCAAAGCTCCTTGCCATCGGTCAGCACAAGCCCGGCAGCGGACTGACGGCTCCCCAGGCGGCCGCCGCGACAATCCTCGCCCAGGCACTGTTGAATTTTGACGAATGTCTCGTGAAGCGATAGCAGGAGCGATCTGCATGCATTCATCACAGCTCTCATCACAGCGTGCAGCCCAGTGTGCGTCACTGCTGGCCCACAATCGCCGAACCTTCCTCGCCCGGTCCGCACCGGGACTGGGCTCCATCGCGCTTGCTGATCTGCTCGCACGCGACACGTCAGCTCAGGACACAACTGCACAGAACGCCACGTCGCCGGACAGTGGCGACCACGGCGTGCTCGGCAACCCTCATTTCGCGGCCAAGGCAAAACGCGTGATCTGGCTGTTTATGTCCGGTGGCCCGTCACAGCTGGATCTGTATGACTACAAGCCAGTACTGAAGGAGCGACATGGCGAGCAGTTGCCGGATTCGGTGCGCAGCGGACAGCGGCTGACAGGGATGTCCGGCAATCAGGCATCCATCCCGCTGGTCGGTTCTCCCTTCGGCTTTCAGCAGCATGGTCCCGGTGGCGCGTGGTTCAGTGATCTGCTCCCGCACACAGCATCGGTCGCCGACGAGTTGTGTGTGATTCGTTCGATGTACACCGAGGCCATCAATCACGGTCCCGGCGTGACCATGTTCCAGACGGGTACGCAGATCGCGGGCCGCCCCAGCATCGGTGCATGGCTCAGTTACGGACTTGGCCAGGACAACCGGAATCTGCCCGCCTTTGTGGTGCTCATCACTCGCGACAAGGGCGGCCAGCCTCTGGGCGCCCATCTGTGGGGCAGCGGCTTCCTGCCCACACGGCACCAGGGAGTGCTCTTTCGAGCCGCTCAGGATCCGGTGCTGTACCTCGGCAATCCGGCGGGCGTCGATCCCGCCGGCCGCCGAATGCTCCTGAATCGCCTCAGAGAACTCCACGAACATCAGCAGTCGCGGCTGCCGGATCCGGAAATTCAGTCGCGAATTGATCACTACGAAATGTCGTATGCCATGCAGTCCAGCGTTCCCGAGGCCACCGATCTGTCGAATGAGCCACAGCATGTCCGCGACAGTTACGGCCCGGATGTGTCAAAGCCCGGGACCTTCGCCGCCAATTGTCTGCTGGCACGCCGACTGGCCGAACGAGGCGTGCGGTTTATTCAGCTGTATCACCAGGACTGGGACCATCACGGAGGACTTCCAGGGGCCCTCCCGAAACTCTGCCAGGAAACCGACCAGCCCGCTGCAGCGCTCATCCGCGACCTGCGTGCCCGCGGGCTGCTCGAAGACACCCTTGTCGTCTGGGGCGGTGAATTCGGCCGCACAAATTACTGTCAGGGAAAGATCCAGCCGAATTTCGGTCGTGATCATCACCCGCGGTGCTTCAGCATGTGGATGGCCGGTGGCGGTGTCCGGCCGGGAACGGTGCACGGCGAAACCTGTGAATTCGGCTACAACATCGCCAGTGATGGCGTCCACATTCATGACCTCCAGGCCACCATTCTGCACCTGCTGGGAATTGATCACGAACGGCTCACATACAAGTTCCAGGGCCGACGCTACCGACTCACCGACGTCCACGGCCACGTCGTCTCGGCTGTCCTCACCTGACTTCGTCACCACCGGCCGGTTCTGCCGGTGATCTTTCCGTCCGGAAGGAACTCAACACTCCACCCACCACCGGGATTCCTGCAGAAAGAATGCCTGAAGTTTGCTGCAAAGCCTCGCAGACTGCTTTCCGATACACCGAAAACAGTGATGTGCGGAATTGACAGGAGCGGTCAGGATGAGCAGTGCAGTGAATGTGCTGGCGATGGTTCGCGACGGCCAGCGATATGTGTTTCTGTACGACGATGCCAGCGTGGAAGCGCTTCGAGACAAAATGGCGGAATTCGCTGAGGACCCTGAACTGGATTTCACGTGGCATGATGCGGCCACTCTCTCCCGGCGCGTGCGGCAGCTCAGCGGAAACTCCAAACTGCTCGCTGAAGAGGACACAGGACTGTACTCCTGACAGAAAGCACGCTCATGCAGACGGCCGTGCAGCAGTTCCTGAATTCGCTCAGAGTGGAACGCAACGCGTCTCCACTGACCCTCAAGTCCTATCTGGACGATCTGTCGCATCTGCAGGAGTTTCTGCTGGAACGGACCGGCAGG
>JBJTOM010000460.1:0-2695 GCA_046074585.1 Planctomycetota bacterium
CTGGGGCACCTTCATTCTGCCTCAGCTGGAGCAGCAGAATCTGTTTCAGACGATCCAGACAAACGGTGTGGATCTGGATGCATTGCTGCGAAACACTGCCAACGCGACGGTGCGGGACTACGCCGTGTTTACAAAGCTGTCCTTTTACCGGTGTCCATCGGATACGGCACCTGACCAGAACACGCGTCGGGAGTGGGACGCGCCGTATTCTCAGTTTTTCGGGGGTCGTCCTGTGCATCTATCGACGTCGAACTACGTGGGAGTATCGGGTTCGCGCTGGTCGACACCGGAGGACTGGATTGTGAACGGCCGTGATCCTTACGGGACCTTCTGGGGCGACAGTCGGGTGCAGTTCAGGGACATCACGGACGGACTGTCGAACACGTTTGTGGTGGGCGAGCGGGACTGGCGACTGGGCTGGGCGGCGAACTGGATTGGACAACGGAACTACACCGGCACGGGCATCTGGGGATCGCGTCAGAATCTGGCGATTCTGGACGTGAAGATTAATGACCCGCTGTTGCAGCCCAATGGCAATCCTGCGGCGACTCGGGGCTTCAGCAGTGCCCACACCGGGGGGGCTCAGTTTCTGTTTGCAGATGGTGCGGTGAGATTCCTGACGGAAAACATCGAGTTTCGCAACACGAATCCGAATCAGCAGACGCCGGTGAACGAGCCTGGTCTGTTTCAAAAACTGGGACGTCGAAACGACGGCTACGTTGTTGGAGAGTTTTTGTTTTTTTTGGGCTTGCCGGAGGAGTTTCGAGATGGTGGCACAAAGAGCAGCTGTGTTTCTGCTGGGATTTCGAGTGTTGACGGCCGGAGTGGGATGTTCGGATGGACCGCCGCTGGGAACCGTCTCCGGCAAGGTGACCCAGGGCGGTCAGCCGATTCCTTTTGCTTACGTACAGTTTCAGCCGACCGACCCACCGGGGACGTATGCCTCGGCCTACACAGACGTGGAAGGTCAGTATGAACTGCGATTCTCTGAATCGCGCAATGGAGCACTGGTCGGTCGCCACGAAGTGACCATTCGCACGGCTGCTCTGGATGAAATTCAGGTTGAGGATCGTGAGACCGGCAAGCTGGTCACACCAGCGCTCCCGGCTGGTTATCAACCGAAGCTGGAACTGAAGTATGAGCGTGCGGTGGAAGCGGGAGCGAACACGCATGACTTCCAGCTTGAAACGGGTACACCACAGTAGAGACAGGTGTGGTGCTGAAAGAGGGGCTTTTCGGGGCACGGGTCAGAATTGGGAGCGGGAGTGGGGCAATGCGGAACAGGTTCAGGTTGTGGATGTCGGCGTACTGGTTTTGCATGCTGGTGCATCCGGCTGCGTTCGCGGATGATTCGACAGAAAAGCTGGAATACTTCGAGCGGCACGTCCGGCCGGTGCTGGCGAATCGCTGCTACAACTGTCACTCGGCCGACAACAAGGCCGCTGGCGGGCTCCGCGTGGATGATGGCAATGGCCTGTTAACCGGAGGTGGTCGCGGACCGGCACTGATCCCCGGGGATCCTTCGTCCAGTCTGTTGATTCAAGCGGTCGAGCACACGGATGCTCGTCTGAAGATGCCACCTGATAACCGCATCAGTGACGCCGAGATTGCGGTGTTGAAGCGATGGATCGCGGATGGGGCTGTCTGGCCGAAGGCCGCGCGTCCTGAGGACCTGGGGTTAATGGAATCCGAATATGCAGCCTTACGCAGCGGGCACTGGGCGTGGAAGTCGCTGACACACCCTCTGATTCCTGCTGTGTCCGCCGCTTCATGGCCATTGGATGAGCTGGATCATTTTGTGCTGTCCCGTCTGGAAAAGTATGGACTTTCGCCGGTGCCGGACGCGGCTCCCGTCGCACTGCTCAGACGCGTCACCTTTGCATTGACGGGCTTACCTCCGACCGTGGAGGAGGTACGAGCCTTTTCGATGGATTCGTCTGAGTCGGCCTATCGGGCGGTGGTTGAGCGTCTGTTGTCGAGTTCGGCCTTCGGCGAGCACTGGGGGCGACACTGGCTGGACGTGGCGCGTTACGGGGAGTCCACCGGTTCTGCTCGCAATCTGCCCTACCCTCACGCATGGCGTTACAGAGATTACGTGATTGAGTCTCTGAACCGTGACAAGCCATGGGATCGTTTTGTGCAGGAGCAGTTGGCGGGCGATTTGCTGCCTGCGGCAACCTCTGAAGAGCGCCGTGAACTGCTCATTGCAACCGGTTTTCTGGCGCTGGGCGTGAAGGACGTGAATCAGCGGTTCCGGGTGCGATTCGAGATGGACAACATTGACGAGCAGATCGATACGGTATCAAAGGCATTTCTGGGACTGACCGTCAGCTGTGCCCGCTGTCACGACCATAAATTTGATCCGATTCCTGCTCGTGAGTACTACGCACTGGCCGGGATTTTTCAAAGCACAGAGCTGTGTGCCGGACTGCGGAACAAGATGGGTGGAGGTGGTCTTGAATACTACGATTCACAAAGACTCGTGATGCTGTCATCGAATGGTGGTCTGACGGCTGAGCAGCAGCAGCGGATTGAGGTGCTGAAGCAGCAGGTCAGTGAGGCGAAGGCGGAGTTTGAGCGGGTTCGTGACAGTGCAGACGCGGAGAAGCCTGGTGCGAATGGTCGTCCGCTGCGACAGCTGGCGCGACAAAAATGGAATCGGCTGCAGGCGGAATACACAGCGATGACGGATCCG
>JBJTOM010000461.1:0-10056 GCA_046074585.1 Planctomycetota bacterium
TGCCGGACTCACCGTGCACGTTGCCGCCTACACCACACAGCCAGCCTTCCCGCATCCCGGATCCGGACAGGCTCCCGGCAGCAGCGGTCAGGTGACTCCCGATCTGGCACTCGCCAGCGTCCGCTCCGCAAACTACTCCGCCATGGTCTTCATCGGCGGCTGGGGATCGTCGATGTACCAGAGCAGTGCCTTTCCGGGTGACTATGTCTTCGATCACTATGACGGCAATGCCACCGTCAAAACCACCGTCAATCAGCTGATCAGCGAGTTTCACGCTGCTGACAGGCACCTCGGCTTCATCTGCCACGCAGTCACCGTGGCCGCATGGTCGCGAGTGAACGGCACCAGCCTTGTGGCCGGGCGCACGGTTTCCGTCCCGCACATCGGTTCGCCTGCCGTCTTCTATAACAACCGCTTCTACGACTCGTTCGCTCTCGGACAATACGAACAGATCGCGGCCAACGGCGGCATTGCCAATACCCGCAGCGGCCAGTACGGCAATCCGGCCACGGCCGCCGACGATGTTGTGGTGGATGGTCGCCTGATCACCGCCGAAAACTACGATTCCGCCGCGTACTTCGGCACCGTCATCGCCCGCGAAGTCATTGCCGCTGCGGGCCCGGGCCAGTCCAATCGCGTACCTGCCGCCCAGGACACCACTGCTGCGATTGACGAACATAGCCCGGCCGGAACCACTGTCGTCACGGTCGCCGCATCAGATCCGGATCCCGGCCAGTCACTCACGTGGCGGATCGTCAGCGGCAACACCGCAGATGCATTTCAGATTCATCCGCTGACCGGTCAGATCACAGTGGCAGCGCCGGCATCTGTGGATTTTGAAACCACTCCGGTCTTCAGCCTGATTGTCGAAGTCACCGACTCCGCCACTCAGCCACTCTCGGCCCGCGCGTCTGTCCGTATTTCTCTGAATGATCGCCCCGAAGTCGGCGCTCGCATGGTCAACGGTGTCCTTCATGTCGAAGGCACCGCAGCCGCAGACTCCATTCAGCTCTGGAACGATGCCGCTTCCGGTCAGACAGCCGTTGGCATCAATGGGACATTCCATGGAGCGTTTACTGTTCCCGCCGGGGGGCGAGTGGTGGTGCTGGCGGGCGATGGTGATGACGTTGTCTCCGCCGGCGCCTGCAGGGTTCCCGTCTGGATCTTCGGCGAAGCTGGAAATGATCAGCTCACGGGCTCCGCCTTCAATGACCGGCTGGATGGCGGTCCCGGCAATGACCTGCTGCTCGGCCTCGGTGGTGATGACCTGCTTTTCGGAGGCACAGGAAACGACTGGATCGAGGGACACGCCGGACACGACATGCTCATCGGCGAAGCCGGCAATGACCGGATTGAAGGAGGCACAGGAAACGACTTTTCCATCGGCGGCAGCGGCGCCGATTACATCAAGGGGGGCGACGGAGATGATCTGCTGGTGACCGGAGCCACCGTCTGGGACCGCAATCCGGAAGCACTGATCGATCTGTTGTCAGCCTGGAACGGACCCGGAACCGTCAGTGTGCGAGCGGCCGTGGTGCAGTCGGGAACGGCCGCCGGTCGACGTCTCCGCAGCAGCGTGGAAGTGCTCGCAGATCCGGATCAGGACATTCTCTGCAGCGGAACTGGTGCAGATCTTGTGTTTGTGAATTACAATGATGCCACGTGGCTGGACGAACTGGACCTGTTTCCCATCGGCGGACAGTGACAGTCGCCGACGATCACTCGGTGCCGTTGACCCTGCGGACCGGTTTGCTTCAGCAGACCGGTTCGCTGTTTTGCTGTCGGGACCCCGGAGAAACCTGCTGTGGAATTTCAGGGCGATTTCCTCTGGCTGGCTGACGGCCCGCTGTCAGAACATCCGCACTGGTCCGCCTTCAAAGCGCAGACCGCCACCGGGGCCACTGCTGAAGTACGACTGCTGCACGCCACCCAACCCGCACGCACACGAATTCTTCGATGCCTCAGGCTCCTTCAGGCCATCCGGCATCCGGGGCTGAGATTGCCGATCGATCAACGGTCAGATGCCAGTCCACCATGGTTCGCCCTGAACCCTGCTGGTCAGGCCACCGCATTTTCCCCGACAGTTCCGCTGACCATCGCCGACGCTGCAGCCTCCGCCGCACGACTGTTTGACGGACTGGCCGAAACGCATCGACTCGGACTCATCTCAGGGCCGTTCGACAGCAGCAGCCTCGTCTGCGATCCCCACGGCGTCTGGCAACTGGATCTGCTCGCACACGCTGGCGCCCCGACGGTCAACACAGACCCGGAAGAGGATGTAGCCTCCCTCAGCACCGTGCTGCTGCAGTTATCCGGCAGCCACTCGAACTTCGCGCCCATCGCCGAAGCCCTGCGACCGCTGCTGATCAGCCGACTTCCCGGTGACGAAGACTCTCCAGCCTCCGCTGCTGTCATTGCCGGTCGACTGCGCGAACTCGCGCAGTCCGTTGATTCCGCGCGCCCAGGCCATGCCGCAGTCGTACAGGCTCGACTCACCGCCGCCACCCTGCTGTCCACACCCGGACTGCCCCTCGAAGGCACGCTGGTGCTGCCGGGACAGCACGCCGCAAATGCCCCCCAATCCACTCCCCGCATACTCCCCGACCAACTGGGACGCTTCCGACTCATTCGGCAACTGGGTGAAGGTGCTGCGGGGACAGTGTACCTCGCCGAAGACACCGCCGATGGTTCCCCCGCGGCTGTCAAAGTTCTCAACGAACGGCTGGCAACCAACACGGTCATGCTCCGACGCTTCACGAAGGAAGCGCGATTGCTCGCGCGCAGCCGAAGCCCGTGGGTCGCCGCACTGCTCGACAGCAACTGCGATCATGGCTTTCACTTTCTGGCACTCGAATTTGTCCCCGGCGGATCGCTCGCAGACAGCATGCACGAAAACCGCGGCGTTCCCGAGCAGGCTGCGACCCGAGTCGTCCTTGATGCCACACTGGGACTCGCTGCCGCGCATCGCGAATCCATCTGCCACCGCGACATCAAGCCTGACAATATCCTGCTCACGATGGCCGGAGCGGATTTCCTGCGAGCAACCGCAGACGCTCAGACGTCAGCCCCCTCACCAGTCGGCCCCCTCGCCAAACTCTCCGATTTCGGCCTGGCACGCGCCGAGCAACAGTCGGAATCCATGGCACTCACCCGAGATGGCACCATTCTCGGGACACCTCTCTATATGTCACCGGAACAGTGTCGGGGCCAGACCGCAGACGCGCGCTCCGATGTCTACTCCCTCGGAGCCACCCTGTTTCATCTGCTCGCCGGCCGACCGCCGTTCCTCGGCGAAAACCAGGTCGCCGTGCTCAATGCCCACTGCAATCATCCCCTGCCCTCGCTCCGACAACTCTGCCCCGCACTCAGCGATGCCTGCATCAACGTGGTGGAAAAGTGCCTCGCCAAAAATCCCGATGTGCGGTACGCAAACGCCGACGAACTCGCTGCAGACCTCGAACGGCTCGTCAATGGCCAGCCAGCCTCCATACTCGCCCATCCCGCCGCGCCGGAAACCGGCGGACGCAGCGTCTTTGAATATCGCTTCACCTGCCAGCTGCACTCCACTCCCGCTCAGCTCTGGCCACACGTCGCTCACACCGACCGCGTCAATCACGCACTCGGACTGGCACCCGTCACCTACACCCATCAACGACATCCCGTCCGCGGCCTCGAACGCTTCGCCGAAACCAAAGTCGCCGGACAAAAACTCACGTGGAAGGAACATCCGTACGAATGGATCGAAGGACGACGCTTCAGCGTTCTCAGGGAATTCATCAGTGGTCCGTTTCTGTGGTTTATGAATGTCGTGGAACTGCAGCCCGGAAGCTCCGGAGGTACCCTGCTGACTCAAACCTTCCGAGCCGTCCCCACCAGCCTCGCAGGTAAACTCCTCTGCCGAGTCGAACTCTCCGGTCGCGCACCACGCGGCTTCCGCAAACTGTACCAACAGCTCGATCAGTTCCTGTTGCAGGGAGCAGGTCCGTCAGAGGATCCGTTTGGAGTGCCCGTGAAGCTGGCTGCCAGCGCCCGCCGCAAACTCCGACAACGCCTCGAACAACTCCTCGATGCCGGTGCCAATCCGTCCGTTGTCGATGTCCTCGGACAGTTCCTGCAATCCGCCCCGGATCTCGAAGCCGCCCGCATCCGCCCCCTCGTTTTCGCCGAACGCTTCGGACTCCCACCCGCCGATGTCCTCCATGCCTGCCTCCTCGCCGCCCGACATGGACTCCTCCTGCACCTCTGGGACCTGCTCTGCCCCTCCTGTCGTATCCCCGCCGATGTCCAGGAAACCCTCGCCGCACTCAAGGACCACCACAACTGCTCCGCCTGCGACCTCGAATACTCACTCGACTTCGACTCGTCCGTGGAACTCATCTTCAAAGCTCACCCCGACCTGCGACAGACCGAAACCCGCACCTGGTGCATCGGCGGACCTGCCTTCTCCAGTCACGTTGTGGCCCAGATTCGACTGGCACCCGGTGAACGCTTTGACCTTGAACTGGCACTGGCCGAGGGCGGCTATCGCCTGCGCGGTCCGCAACTGCCGTTCACCACAGAACTCGTCGTCTCCGCTGGCGCCTCCGCTCCCCGAGCGGAAATCAGTCTGCAGCAGGCCCCCCTGCCAGGCAGCATCCCCGTGCTCCGACACCATTCTCAGGTGCTCGCACTGTTCAACAACACCTCGCAGAACCTGCAGCTTCGCGTGGAACGCACTGCCGACCGTCGCAGAGCCGTCACCGCCGCCGCAGCAGCCGCTCTGCCCTTGTTCCGCGAACTCTTTCCCGGTGACGTGCTCGCACCCGGTCGCATGGTCGCCATCGCCAGCACCACGCTCCTGCTCGTCGAACTGGTGGATGCCGAGTCACTCTACCACACATTCGGCGACGGCGCCGCGTTCTCTGCCATCCGCTCCAGGCTCCAGCAGATCGATGACACCGTCCGGGAAGCTGGCGGTACTGTAGTCAAAATCGTCGGCGAAGGATCACTCGCAGTCTTCCCGAACGTCGCTGCTGCCCTGCATGCCGCACTCCGATTGATTCAAACTCCCACGGCCAGCAGCAATCCCGCCCCCCAGGCCCCCCAACCCGCCCCAATCACACTCCGTCTGGCACTCAATCACGGTGCAGCGATGGTGGCCACCCTCAATGATCGCCTCGACTACTTCGGAAACCTCGTCGTCACTACCCGCCACATGCTCACCACCGCACAGCCCAACGAACTCCTGCTTCCCGCCGCCCTCGCCTTCGATGAAGACCTCCAGCCAATGCTCCTGCCCCTCCAAAAACAGTCAACCCTCAAAACAATACCCAACGGACCAACACTCATGGCTATCTCCCCCCTCTCCCCTCCAGGAGAGAGGGGCTGGGGGTGAGGGGTCAAAACGCTCTGCTGCCTGAATTCACTTCCCACTTCTCACTTCGAAGCGTCATATGGTTTGGCTGGGTACCCCGCTTCCTCACGGGCGCGGCTCGATGGTGGCGTTTGCAGCGCCCTTCGCCCTCGGACTGCCATCCGGCGGCTCAGAGCGCGTCAACGGGGATTAACAATCCCGTCACGTCTCACGTCCATCGCTCATTACGTCGTGTACTCGGAGTTCAGCCGCACGTATTCGGCCGTCAGATCCGAAGTCCAGAATCGCGCTGCATGGTCACCTGATGCCGGTCCGCCAGCCACGTGCAATTCCAGATGCACGTCGCGGTGAGCCTTGATGCTGTGGCTCAGGGCCACATGGTCAAAGGGCACTGGAGTTCCCGCAGTGTAGACCTGCGTGCCGTTGATCCGCAGTGACAGCCATGCCGGGTCAAAATTTACTCCTGCATATCCCGCTGCCGAAACGATCCGTCCCCAGTTGGGATCGCCACCCGTGATCGCGGTCTTCACCAGCGGACTATTGGCGATTTCTTTCGCCATGCGAAATGCCTCCGCACGGCTGGCCAGACCGGACACGTCAATCGTAATGAAATGATCCGCCCCCTCAGCGTCCCGAATGATGCTGGTCGCGAGCAGCCTGGAGATGTCGGTAATGGCCTGGGAAACAGATTCCAGATCTGCAGCAGTCAGCTCCGTCTCCGTCGCTCCGCCAGCCAGCAGCAGCACCGTATCGCTGGTGCTCATGTGCCCGTCCACACTGATGCAGTTGAAGGTCTGATCAACAGCCTGTCTGAGCATCCGCGAACACTGGTCTGAGGACAGCCGGGCGTCCGTCAGCACGACAGCCAGCATGGTCGCCATATTCGGCGCGATCATCGCGGCCCCCTTGCAGACCCCGGACACACGGATACGGCCCGCAGTGACCGGGACATCCACAGAAAACAACTTTGGAAATGTATCCGTGGTCATCATCGCAGTGGCTGCCGCCAGCAGATGCTCGTCTGATCGCCCCAGCTCTTCTGCGGCTCGCGGAATGCCGGCGTCCAGCAGCGGCAGCGGCAGCGGCACACCAATGACGCCGGTAGAACACACCAGCACACTCTCCGGCTGGCAGCCAAGAACACTTGCCACACGTGCCGTCATCGCTTCAGCATCGCGGATCCCGGGTTCCCCGGTGGCCGCATTTGAGTTGCCCGAATTAATGATCACCGCTCGCGCCCCTTCAGACGGAACCCGACGCCGCGAAACGATCACCGGAGCCCCGCAGACCTGATTGGTCGTGAATACCCCGGCCACCGCCGCCGGACGATCAGACACAAACAGCGCCAGGTCAGATTTGCCGCTGGCCTTGATGCCACAGGTCAGGCCGGATGCTGAAAAACCAATCGGGAGTGATGCGGGCATGAGGATTCAGGTGCGGGTGTACGGGGAGTCGAAAAGGTGAAGTCGGCACGCCACCGCGAAAGCTACTCAACCAGACACACCCTGTAAACACTACGCGATGCCGGTGCCATCCGATCCGAGCGAATCAGAGCCGATACGAGCACACAGGGCTGCAGAGTCAGCGCGGCGGAACTGGCCGACGTCACCGTCACGCCGGCCACCCGAACCGCCAGCGGCCGCATCAGCTGCACCGAAGTCACGGAGGAGACCAACGCCGGGGAAATGGCCAACGCCGGATCCGCCACCGCGTCCAACGCGGGCGGCATCGCCGGGTCCAGACCAGCGACCGGTGTCGCAACCGGGGCCACCGACGTCGACACACTCAGGATTCGCGGCTCCAGCGGCGCTGCCAGAATCGCATCAAGACACTCACTGAGTTCCACGCTGGTGAGTGTCTGGCTGTCGAAGGTTGATGGATAGAGAAATTCTGTGAGGCTCAGACCATCGAGACACTGCCGCGTCAGACCGCTGCGGATGATCTCTGCATGGGACGGCAGCGGACCGACAGCGTCCACACCAGACCGCAGCTTCAATGCCAGCAAACTCGGCCCCGAATCCGTCGTCCCGTCGGAACTCAGAGTCACTGTGATTTCCGGTATCCCATCCGGGCCAGCCTCAAACTGACGGCTCTCCGCATTCCATGACCATGCGTCCGCACCCATCTGCAGATCCATCAGCTGCGTCCAGCTGCCGGCGGCATCCTCCACCGCTGCAAACGGCAAAAAAGGAATACTGCTGCCCGGGGACGGACACAGCGCCGCCGGATGATTCTCGATCGCAGCAGTGGAAGCAGCCGACAGAGATTGTCCGGTGAGCAGTCCTGCGAGGCCCCCGGACGTGGCCGGAATCACATCCGGAATACTCACGCGAATCGCCGTCGGAACAGCAGACGGCTCCGCCGCTGCCGATCCAGCGTTCCAGAAATACTCCGGATCCGCCGAGCCCATGATCAGCGGAGCACCCGCCGTGCGATATCCGGACAAAGCAGACTCCGCCGCGTCCCGACAACGAATCTGTCTGCCGTCAGTTTCAAAAGCAGCCGGATTGGCCCGCAGCAGATCATCAGCCAGCCACGCATGCGCTGCCGCGATCGCTGCCGATTCCGTGGCATATCGAGCGTGCTGCAGACGCGCCGAATCCAGCCGGATACTGATCACGCAGAAACCGGCAAAGCCAAAGAATCCCAGAACTCCAGCCGTCCACAACGAAATCACGCCACGACGATCTGATACACCCGGAACCTCACGCCGCACCCATCTCATCGATCCCGCTCCCTCGCTTCGGACGATCCGGACAGCCGTCAGTAAATCGAGGGCTCAGCCTGCAGCGCGGCAGGAGATCGATCGGCCGCGTCACGGCCGGTGTCCACCGAACTATCCGGATCAGTTGCGTCGCGGGGAGCCTGCATCTGAGGCTGCTGGCCCCGCTGCCCCCGCTGATCCGCGCGCTCGCCGTCCTGAAAGAACGCATCCGAAAATCCGGATCCACGGTAATGTTCAGAACGGAATGGCTCCTTCAAAGACGGACTGCGAAGTCCAAGAATCTCAAGGAAAAACACGCGGTCCTCCTCGCTGGAGTCAATCGCGATGCCACCCGTTCCGGGCCCCGCCTTGCTGTAGATCAGGTCAATATCACCGCGTTTCTGTGCCAGCAGTGCAATCCGCGCCTGCTCCTCATCCAGTTCCAGCGTCACACTGTTGGCATTGGCCTGAGCGTTCTGCAGGGTTGTGGATGTGCTCCCGCGGTTCACGGAAATCACCTTCACACCCTTGAACAGAGTCGCCGTCATCGCATCCGACATCGTAGCCGAATTCCGCCCGAAGACGGGATTCTGCGGCTGAATGTTGGGAGAGATATTCAGGTTCTGCACGGTCAGCTGCACGTCGACAAACTGGCCGGGCTTGAGTTTGCTGTTGAGCACTGCAGTGGTGGAACTCACCTGCACCACCACCGCACGCATATTGTCTGCCACGTCGATCTCAGGAAAGTCGCCGATCGGATAGAACATCGCCCCCCGCAATGGCTTGGCAGGGTCAATCTTCTCACGCGAAATACGCCCCACAATCGTGTCGATGTTCACCAGCGTGTCCGGCTCCAGTTGCTGCGAGCGATCCCACGGACCGTTGCCCAGATGGGCGCGAGTGATCACCGTTCCCGCAGCAATTTCGGACACTGCCATGGGCAGCGTGCGACGTTCCCGCTGCGGCTCAGCCGTCTGCGCCGGGTTAAAGGCCATCTTCATGAAATAGCCGGCAGCCAGCGTACAGATAATGCCGAAGACGGCGACAGTCAGCATCCAGGGTGTGAGTCTCACAGGTGGGCTCCTGAAATCATCCGGGGCATGGAAAAATTTGTGAACTGTCTGTTGAGCAATCAAACACCCTGAGCAGCATCGGAGGCCGGGGCGACCGGCGGAGCCGGACATCGTTCCGCCACCATTCCCGCCCGACACTCCAGCATTCGACCGGCCAACCCGAATCCGATGATCCACAGCAAATCAGGACTGGCCGCCTGCATGGGCAACGCAACCGACACATAACCCGTCTCGCCAGCATACTCCGCAGGCTGAACCGCAACACTGCAGGCGGCAGACAAGTCAGCTCCCAGAACCTGCACCACGCGCTCCTGCACAGCAGACTCTGCTGCCCCGGAAATGCTCATGTATCGCGCACCCGCCTGAGCAGCCGAAGCCAACCGGGCCTGGGCAGCCGAAAGCATGGAAAATTCAACCAGTGAAAAAATGAGCAGCAGAAAGAACGGCAGCACCAGCAGCAGTTCCATCGTCAGAACCGCGCCGCGACGACGGCCACCGGAATGCATCCCTGTTACTGCGCTGCGTTTCACTCGCCAGAACCCCTAAAAAATCCACACCAAGAGTCCTCGGTCTATCGGCAGTTTCCGCCGATCAACCGGCAATCCCTGCCAGAAATTCCGCAGTCCCGCAGAATTCAATACGCAAATGCAGCAAAGAGTCCGTCTGCACACTCTGTAACGACTTTGCCCCCCCTCTCACCTTCCAGGGGAGAGGCGCCGGGGGTGGGGTGGTGAAACGGCGTTAAAACAGACAAACTGGAATGTTTCAATCCCCCGCGCTATCGTCAGGCCCCACTGTCCGAACGGGCACAAAAAACGTCCTGTGGCGTGCGGTCGATGTCAATCGGCCGGTCAGGCTTTGGTGCGTTTCTGATGCGGTTCTGATGCGGTTCCGGCCGCGCGGGCACGCACCGTTACCGGGGGATT
>JBJTOM010000462.1:0-3139 GCA_046074585.1 Planctomycetota bacterium
GATTTCCGCACACCAGAACATCAGCTGCAGAATCTGCCGAATGCCCGCGTCAAACGCAACATCCGCCACAAAAAAACGCCCAACTCCCCTCCCCGCCATCGCCCAAACACCACTCAGGCAGCCACACGACTGCAAGCCCAATCGCTCTTCAACGCCTGGCCAAATCCACAAAGTTGCCGTGTACCTCTATCGCCGAAACCCCTGCCGAATGACTTTGACGGACAGCGAAAGTCCGTAACCACTACAAATCTCTGGTCGTCACTTCCTGAGTCCTTGTACGGCGGCGAAGTCCACGGCCCAGTGGCGCTGACTTTCTGGCTGGAGCCGGTGCAATGGGAGGGCGAAGCTGGGATGACGAAACGGTGTTAATGACGGGAGTTCAGGGGTGTTTTTGGCTTGAGCGAGGAAAGGTCGTGGTTTGAGCTTTTCAGCAGTGAAAAAGCTGGGTGTCCGTTTCGACGGAGCGAAACGCGACTCTGTGCAGAGTTAGCGCCGTTTCACCATCCCAGGGCGAGGCTGGGATGGTGAAACGGTGTTAAGGACACTTGAGATCGTCTCTCGGATTTCATGCAGACGCGGCGGCGGGCATCCTGCTGTACCGACTCTTACCTCACGCAAAGGCGCCAAGGCGCAAAGCTGGAAATGTCGGAAATTTGAACCTTCTGTCCTTCCTTTGCGCCTTGGCGCCATTGCGTGAGACCAACAGTTCCGACAACAACCGGCAGCGGAAGAGACGTCAACTGACAGGAAGAGCAAAATACTCCAGCTTTCCCATTCTCACACCGTTTCACCATCCCAGCTTCGCCCTCCCGGTAGCACGCCAGACGCCACCTGGCATGGCCGTACGATGAAGTTCCAGTCCGTCTTACATTCAGGCCTTGCCCTGCTTCCACTGGTTTTCCACTCTGTCCGTGTGTGGACAGCCTGCGAAGATGGAGTTGTCGGCAGTCTGTTGCTGGAGTGTCGGCGGAGGGATTCGGGGTGCTGGCCGAGACTGGTGTGCTGCGGTGTTCCGCCGCGGCTGATTCTGGCAGGTTTTGCTTACCCGGGGTCTGCGGTGCTGTCGTCCCTGCGCTGCTCCATCGCCTCGCTGCCCTGTGCCGCGGATGTGACGGGAGTGGACTTCGGCGATGCCACCGGTCCCCGGTCCGCGTGTCGAAGTTGGCCACCCCCGGTCCCTCCTGTTTGTTTGCCAGCGGGAGCAGTTGTCGTGGATGATATTCTGTATCTGGGTCGAGGTGTTTCGGGGCAGCTGCATGAGCGTTGCGGGGACGTGGACATGCTGTGGCGGCACGGGCTGCCTGAATTGCACACGCCAATGGAACTGGCTGCAGCCCTCGAATTGCCCCTGTCTCGCCTGCGCTGGCTCGCTTATCACTCCGAATGTGCCGCCCATCCTCACTACGTCTGTCGCAGGATCCCGAAGCGGGGTGGTGGCGAACGACTGCTGAGTGTGCCCCGGAGTTGCCTCAGGCGGGTGCAGACATGGATTCGCGAAAGAATTCTCGATCAGCTTTCGGTCGAAGCCCCCGCGCAGGGTTTTGTGAAGGGGCGGAATGTGCTCACCAACGCGCTGCCTCACAGCGGTCAGCGAGTGGTCCTGCGGATGGATCTGGCGGATTTCTTTCCGTCGATCGGATTTGGTCGGGTGCGTGCCGTGTTTCGGCGTGTGGGTTATTCGCCTGCGGTGGCATCGATTCTGGCGCTGCTGTGCACGGAGTGTCCGCGAGTGCCTGAGGAGTCAGCGACGGGTCGGGTCTGGCGAGCTGCAGGACCGCGCGGTCTGCCGCAGGGGGCGAGTACCAGTCCGGCGCTTTCGAATCTGGTTTGCCGACTACTCGATCGCCGACTGCTGGGTCTGGCAACGCGACTGGATCTGCGATACACCCGATACGCGGACGACCTGACCTTTTCGGGTGGCAGGCAGCTGGAAGCCCGGATCGGCTGGCTGCTGGCGCGTGTTCGGGAGATTGTCGAGTCGGAGGGCTTTCGGGTTCGTGACGAGAAAACTCAGGTGCTGCGACGGCACGTGGCTCAGCGTGTGACCGGGCTGGTGGTGAACGACAGGCCTGGAGTGCCACGGGCGGAGGTGCGACGGTTGCGAGCGATTCTGCATCGAGCGCGAATGGAGGGCCTTGAGACGCAGAATCGGGATGGTCGGCAGAACTTTAGCGCCTGGCTGCTGGGGCGTATCGGCTGGATTCGGATGTCGCGCCCCGCGGTGGCTGATGATCTGAGGAAGGCATTTCGGGAGGTGCTGAGTCAGCAGTTCCGATCGAATCGCAGCGTCCGTGTGGGCGTGGGCGCTGATGATACTGGTCGGATCAGCGCGGAGTGACGACCTGAAGCTGGTTATCGATGCGGTGATTGGGATACATGCGCCGCGCCGCCGCGGTGGCGACCTGTTTGGCATACCATGAACCAGTGCGACCGGTCAGGGTCACACTGTGAAAATCGGCCTCGACGTGAAGGTCATGAACGAGCACGCTGCCGAGTTGCTGAATGAGTTCGTGGCAGCGGTCGGTTTCGGGGCTGGTGCGGGGCTGAAGTCGCATGCGTTTCCTCCGTGACTGCAGGGGCGGTCCGTGAGGAGCATAGCAGTTGTGCCGGGGCCTGGGCAGTCCAGTGCCTTGAAATCCTGCCACAGTCGTAATGCTGGCAATAAAAAACCCTTCGTCGAGAACGACGAAGGGCATTGGAAACAGCAGTTGCGTTCTGGCGAAAACAGCAGGCTGATTACTTCGCCTGCTTTTTCTTGCCTTCGCCTGGCTTGCGAGCTTCGAAGGCCTTGGCGAATGGGCCATCGGCAAACACCATGGCCACCTGGTCGTCACCAGTGGCTGCGGAGGCCTTGCCTTTGCACATATCGCAGCAGAAGGCAACCTTCACGCCGCCAATCTCGACGCTTTGCTTCTTGTCCACGTCACCGCCGGACAGCGGGCACTTGGTCTGAACGAACTGACGAGTCTGAACCAGCTGCCAGTTGGCCTTGTTGGTAAACTTGGCAGGTTCCTTCTCGTAGGCAGCTTTGCAGTTGCCACAGCAGAAGTAGACCTTCTTTTCCTTGTAAGCGACGGACTGATCACGGACAGCGTCCTTGCCGGAAACCGGGCAGGTGGCCTTGAATTCCTTCTTTGCC
>JBJTOM010000463.1:0-1911 GCA_046074585.1 Planctomycetota bacterium
ATCCTCCGCTCCTCCACATGGCAGATGGACAGCTCCATGAACGCCAGTGCCTTCGCCGTCGACGCCGACAACCGACTGCTCTGACGCATGAACCCCCGACGAATGGACGTCGAAGCCTGGCGCGATTCCATTCTGGCCAGCACCGGCGAACTGGACTCCACCCACGGCGGCCCACCCGTCGAATCACTCCTCGATTCCCCCCGCAGAACTCTCTACGCAGCCGTCAGCCGCAATGGAGACCGCTACGCCTCCGACAGCTTTCTCCGACTGTTTGACTTTCCCCTGCCCCGAGCAACCAGTGAAGGCCGAAATACCAGCGTCGTACCCCAGCAGTCGCTGTTCCTGATGAACAGCCCGTTTATGGCAGCCCGATCTCGAGCACTCGCGGCCAGACTGGAACGCGATGCCCCCGATGACCCCACCCGCATCGACCTCGCCTGCCGACTGCTCTTCGCTCGACCCGCCTCCGACGCCGACCAGCAGCTCGGCCTCGAATTCCTCGCCACGGCCCGCCACGATTCCACAACCAGCACGCAATCCACCAGCCCCACCAATACCCCCGCACCGCAGCAACCGCTCACACCCTGGCAGCAATACGCGCAGGTCCTGCTCAGCTGCAGCGAATTCATGCACATCCAGTAAGGACTCCTCCATGACCCCGTTTCACACCAATCCACTGCCGCCACTCAGTCGCCGCGAATCCCTCCGCAGACTCGGAGCCGGTTTCGGCAGCCTCGGACTCGCTGCCACTGTGCTCGATCACCACACCTTCGCCGCCAGCAGCCCCGCCAGCCCCCCGACAACCAGCCCCGCCAGCCCACTCGCTCTCCGCACCCCCCACTTCGCTCCCAAAGCCAAACGCATCATCCAGCTCTTCATGCCCGGAGGACCCTCACAGGTCGATACCTTCGACTACAAACCCGAAATCGCCCGCTACGCCGGCCAACGCCCCGCCGAAGTCGACCGCAAATCACTCCGCAATACCCGCAACGGCCTCTTCCCCTCCCCCTTTCGCTTTCGTCAGTACGGCGAATGCGGTCGGTGGGTGAGCGATATCTTTCCACGCGTGGCTGAATGCGTCGATGACATCTGCTTCATTCATTCCATGCACACCGATATCCCCGAACATGCCGGTGCCATGCTCATGATGAACCTCGGACACCTCCAGCCCAACCGCCCCAGCATGGGATCCTGGCTCGTCTATGGACTCGGCACCGAAAACCAGAACCTCCCGGGCTTCGTAGCCATGTCTCCCCGCGCTCAGCCCCGCGGTGGACAGGCCAACTGGGGCAGCAGCTTTCTTCCCGGTGCCTACACCGGCTGCTATGTCAATATTCATGACATGCGCCCGGAATCCGTCCTGCAGGATCTGCGGAATGACTACGTCACGCCCATCGACCAGCGCCGCCAGGCCACACTCCTCGCCCGACTCAATCGCATGCATGCCGACCAGCAGCAGGATGCGGCCCTCGAAAGCCGGATCTCAGCAATGGAGATGGCGTTTAAGATGCAGTTCAGCGTACCGGAGGCCTTTGACGTCTCCCAGGAAACCGAATCCACGCTGAAACTCTACGGCGACAGTGAATACGCCAAAGGCTGCCTGCTGGCTCGCAGACTGGTGGAACGTGGCGTCCGTGCTGTCCAGTTGTCGCTGTCGATCGACGGCTACGACATTGCCTGGGACACAGGACACGACAACATCGAAGGTGGCCATGCAGTTCTGGCCCGCGCCTGCGACCAGGGCATTGCCGCCCTGATCCAGGACCTGAAACATTGCGGCCTGTTTGAAGACACCCTGCTCGTCTGGGGCGGTGAATTCGGCCGCGCACCCACGTCTGAAGGCCAGAAGGGCCGCGACCATGACCACTATGGCTACACCGTCTGGCTGGCCGGTGGCGGCGTCCGCGGCGG
>JBJTOM010000464.1:0-7033 GCA_046074585.1 Planctomycetota bacterium
TGGCAGCTGAGCCCCGGCCGTCGAGCCGGCAATGACCAATGCGTCGCTGGCGCCCGGAGGTCCGCCATTCACGTCGATCAGCAGATTGGTCGGCAGCACCTGCGGCGCGGGTGTGGACGGACCGACCGGCAGAGCAGGTACAACAAGGATCGTGTCATTTCCAAGTCCGCTTTCGATGCGGACGGTCTCTACATCGGCATTGAGCACCACCGGCTGCAGCACCGTACCGATGGCGTTCGTGACGGTAATCGTGCGGGTGGGCGCGTCCACGGTGATGACGTCGTGGTTCGTCGTCCCCTGCACGATAACCACGTCACCGCTTCCGGCCATCGCAGAAACGGACAGTCCGGAAACGCCACTGAAGCGGACAATCGGCAGCACACTGTTTGCCTGCAGCTGACCGGAATTCGGGCCCTGCGGAATGTATGTGACCACGTCATCCACGGCAGTTCCGGCCAGCGTCAATCCGAAGCCGGCACCGGTAATGATAATCTGCTCTACTCCGGTCCAGGTCACATCCGCCGGCGGGTTGACTCCGTCGTCATCAATGGTAGACAGTCCCAGATCAACGATCGTGGCTCCTGTGGATGTATATAGAATCGTATCGCTGCCGGAGTCGGGATCACCGCCATCCACGATCAGTGAGACATAGGGATGGTTGCCAGGCAGTGACACCTGATCATCGCCAGCCAGCATCTGCAGATTCAGCTGAGTGATTCCGGGGGCAGAGACGATTGGCGACAGCAGGGCATTCTGCAGACTGCGCATGCTCACCACCCCGCCGGCGGTCACCTGTACCAGATCGGATGCGGCCGTCCCCGCAATCGTCAGCCAGTCCGCAGGGGAACCGCTGGCGTCGTCAAGGAAGAGATTCGCGGCAGCTCCTGTGACGGGGATGTTGCTGAAGGACATCGGCAGCAGCGGCCCGCCAGTGCTGGCAGCCGCCGTGATGCTGCCTGCAGATTCCAGGCCCCCGGGGACGAAGCGGACGACGTCGGGACCCAGTGGCGAAACCCAGCGAAGACTGTCTGCCCCGCCCTGCCCGTTCAGCTGCAGATTTTCGGTGGTCATAAGCGTAATCGGGACCGGGCCGGCCCCCGTAATCACGGCTGAATCGCTGCCGGTAACTGCGACGCGGAACGTGTCCGCTCCGGTTGAGCCGCTGATGATGACCGTATCAGACCCGGCCGTCGGGGCTCCGCCATCGACCGTGATCGAAGTGAGTGCTGCCGGTGCTGCCGGGCTGAGGCTGAATTGATCACTCCCGTTCAGGCCGCGAAGCGACAGCGTGACTTTACCGGCAAACTCGATGGACTCGAAGCCGTCCATGGTGACTCTGCCAGTGCCCAAACCGAGCGGATTGAGCGGGCTGACAATCCCGCTGTTCTGACCGATGGCATAGCTGATTGCGTTGCTGGCATCGGTGGCGTTCACCGTCAACGCTGCAGCTGCCACGAAATCCATCAGCGGTTCAAGACCGGAGAAGGTGACCGTCTGAATCTGCTGAGGCGGACCGGTGACGGTGTGCACAATGCGACCATCGCCCGGGTTGGGGCCGACGCTGTAATCCGCTGTGCTCACCGCAGTACTTCCGGTCAGCAGCAGTGAATCGCGACCACTGCCTCCGTCAAAGTTGATACCGCCGGCCAGTGTGAGCAGACCGCCGGAGTTATCCAGCCGCAGCAGGTCGTCGCCCGCATTGCCCTGCACCTGCAGGTTATTGAACGTTGTCGGGCCGGCGACAAGACTGAAATCCACCGGAACCCACGCCGTGCCACCGCTCGGGTTGCCACCACTGACAACAGTGACCGCGGCGAAATTGCCTGTCCGCTGCAGATCGATCCGGTTGTTGCCGGCCGGAGCAATGACGTTCAGCTGATCGACACTGCCACCTCCGGATACGGTCAGATCGCCGATCTGTGCATTCAGAGCGAGCACTCGCAGCTGGGTGCTGCCACCACGGCGCTGCAGCATCGCCGAAGCAGGGCTCAGGGGCGTATAGTCCAGTGTGTCCGGACCGGAGCCCAGAGTCACATCAATGGTGTCACCGTCGTCAGCCCCCGCTGTGTCACCGGCAGTCACCGTCAGCAGCGACAAACCCGTGGAAACGCCGAAGCTGTTGATGGCAATCGCGTCCGCTGAACCATCTGTGCCGGTGATCGTGAGCGCTTCGAGGCCCGTATAAGTAATCGGATTGGCACCTGTGGACAAAATGCTGGCGGCTGCCAGATCAAGAGTTGTGGTGGCGTTGAGAACCGGCAGAAATTCCGCTGAGTCGCTGAATTGACCGCTTTCACCGCCTTCGATGCGAATTGGTGTCAACTGACCACTGGAACTGAGCGGGTTGAAATTCAGCCGGAATGTGTCGTTGCCGGCCAGTCCGGCGAGCACCACCTGGTCGGTGGAAACGCTGTTGGCGCTAAACACCGGGGTATATCGAATCGCTCCCGTTGTCAAGGAAAATCCGGGATAGGTGGCCGGTATCGACGCGGGTGTGGACCGGGCTGAGACAGTGAACAGGTCATCGCCCGCGGTCCCATTCATCACCAGCGTATCGCCGACACCGGTCCCGGCAACAATTGCACCGGTGATCCCGGCCCACGTGACAGGCACAAAGGCGAACGCGGGGCCCCCCGTGGCCTGCCCCAGCATGCGGCCTGAGTCCGCGGAACTTCCGGGAGACCACGTGAATGTGTCGGTGCCGGCTGTGGCGAAGAAATTGAGCTGTTCATTGTCGGTCACGCGGTCGACCACTTGAAGCTCTTCGGTGCTGTTGAACAGGACCGGAACAAATCCCGGTGTCAGGGCCGTGACGCTGCCACTCCCTGTGCCGCCGGGCGTGACAACGAGATTGTCGAACACTCCGCCACGTCCGTTCACCAGCAGGCTGTCACTGCCCGTGGGATCACCACCGTTGACGGTGATACTGGTGAGTCCGGCGGGCGTGACGGGATTGTTGATGCTGAAGCGATCGCTGCCGCCTTCACCATTCAGAATCAGCGCCGACTTGTTGGAAAAGACAAGGATCTCCTGGTTGTCGACGGCGACTGCAGCACTGAATGAGGCGACAGAAATCAGGAAGCCGCCGGGGCCGCCTCCGAGGCTGGCTGAAGAGGCCGTGAGCAGGTCGCCGACAGCATAGTTGGCTCCGTCCGCTGTGAGCGCGACACTTACCACGGTTCCCCCCGCGATGGTAATGTCTGCCCGTGCCCCACTGCCACTGCCCCCCGTCAGGGGAACATTGAGATAGGTTCCGTCAGCAGCATAGGTGCCGCCATTGAGAATCGGATTCAGGGTCCCGACTCCGTAGTCCGTAAAGTAGCTGATGCTGTTCGAGGCATTGCCGGCATTCACAGTCACCGACGCTGCACTGGTGAAATCGAAGACGGGTTCAAGACCGATGAAGTCCACGATTCCAGTGCCGGTTCCAAGAGTATGCGCAGTGCGACCGCTTCCGGGAATGGGGCCAGGCGTGTAGACCACCGTGCGCACCGGGACCGGCGATTCCGGCGGTTCATGAAAGCTCAGAGAATCCTGTCCTGCCCCGCCATCCCACGTCAGATGTCCAGGCACAGGACCGGCAGCGGACGGCCACTGGACGGTCATGGCGTCATCATCGGCTCCGCCGACAACGGTGACATGCGGAGCGGTTGTGCCACCGGGGCCGGGAATGGCGGCATTGAGAATTGTCATGGAGTCATTGCCGCCACGCATGTCGAACGCGATGGTCTGAAATGGTCCCGGAGATCCCATGGGTGCCTGGAAGCCGCGGAGACGATACAGCAGACGCCCTGAGGCTGCGTCACGAACAGTCACCATGGGATCAGTAATTGTGCCAACTGCGGAGAAGTTCACCTGAAATGTGTCGTTTCCGGAGACCTGCGGAGTGCCGGGATCGGTGCCGTAAATGAACAGTCGATCCGTATCACTCACCGCTCCGTCATCATCAGTGACGATCACATCCGTGTTGCCGATCCACGCCACGACAGCCGTTATGCTCCCATCGACGCCGCTGAGCATGCGGACTTCACCGTTATCCGGCCCGGATGGTTGCAGCAGAATATCATCAGACGTGACTCCACCACCGAAGATATTCAGTCCGGTACTGATGCCGATGGCCGTATGCACAATCAGCAGGTCAGCAGGATCACCGTCGCTGGCTGCCGGGCTGCCTTCATTGAAGAGTGTCTGCACACCCCAGCCGCGAGGTGCATTCCCGCCTGGTCCTCCGGCATTGTCTGCGAACGGCGTCAGTTCCAGCGTATCGATGTTGGCAGCGGCGACTCCCACCGGCGTGTCAATCGCCTGCGGATTGGGATTGTTCAGATTCTGACCGGTCAGATCGAATCCAAAGACATTCAGCCGGTTCACTCCGTCAACCAGAATCGGCGTACTGCCATTGATGGAAATGGCCATTTCCTGAACACCCCCGTCGGCTGATCCGCCCGGGTCAATATCAACGCCCAGCACGCGGAACGTGTCCGCCTGATCAACGGAGGCATTGTTCTGGTCCCCGATCAGATTGATGGTCCCGTTGCCGGGGTACAGACGCGTGCGTTCGATCGAACTCAGGATGGCGGTGTAAGGTGAGTTTCCGCTCGCGATGGTCACGTGGGGCGGGGACGCCTTATCCGACCAGATGCTGAAGCTCTCCGGACCGCTCAGACTGAGCTGATCACCGGCGGGGAAGCCGTCCGCAGCAAGTCCGGTGAGGATCGGCAGATTCCCGTTCACCGCGATGGAGAACTGCGAATGCAGCGTGACAAACAGATTGTCGGCAATTCCGGAGAGGCGACTGGTCCCTTCGTCACCGCCGTTGATGATCAAACCCGGCCGAATGACAGGAGAAGTTCCGTTGACGAACGAAGCGCCAACAAGACTCACCGGTACAAGCGGACCGGAGGCAATGTTGCGTCCGGTCAACTGACTGGCTGCCGACGTGAAGCTGCCCAGATCCGGATCAACAGCGGTGGCACCATTGAAGGCCAGCACATCAAAGGCGTTCCCGGCACCGGCACCGACCGTCAGCACCCCGGGTGTAAGTCCCAGATTAAAAATGTCGAGACCAGCCGTCTGCGACAAAGGATCAATCAGGCTGCTTTCGCTGAGTCCCTGAATCACGGCGCGATTGCCGATGACCGTCGAACCGCTGCCGTCAAGCTGCAGGCCGGTCACTGGCGAAATGCCGGTGATCAACAGGTCAATTCCATCGCCGCCCCCTGCCCTGCCCGGCAGATTTCCGGCCAGACTGTCCGGTGGCACGACGGGCCCCGGGAAGGCGGTGTATGGATTGCCGTTGAGGAACACGAACGCTGAGCTGCCTGCGGCCAGTTGCCCGGCCAGATTCGGAGCGAGAGCAGCCGTCAGCACGTCATCAGTGCTGCGACCGGTCACCGTCACCTGATCATCGGCGGTGCCGATGGAGTCAAACCGCAGAGTTTCCAGACTGCGCACGTTCAGGGCCAGCAGTCCGCCATCTTCCGGACCAAAAAGTCCCGCATTGAGTGCACCAGCGGCAATATCAAGGTCGCCCGGGGTATCAAGGAAGTCATAGTTGAGTGATCGGGCAAAACCGGAGTTGCTGTCCCGGATTGTCAGACGGTCGCGGTTGGCGGAATCCGTCGCAGGATTGCCGTTGCCTTCGATCTGCACGAGTGTCGTGGGGCTGACAAACCCGCTGTTCCCGATATGAGTGCTGATCAGCAGGTTGAAATCGTCATTGCCGTCAAACCCCTGAAAGAGGTTGCTGGCGCTCAGATTGTCGCCACTGATCAGAATCGCATCATCACCCTCCCGAGCGTCGATGCGTGTGGCAACGGACGCGGTGGTGTCCAGCACGCGAATGCCGTCGGCTCCACGGGACGCACGGATATTCAGAAACTCAAGACGGTCCCCGGGATCACCAAGTGAATTGGTGCCGTGCTGATAGTCAATGCTGGCAGGCGCAAAACCCGCGAGGCGTGTTGTGGGAGCAACATCGAGAAACCCATCCAGCAGAAAACCAGCCAGCCCGATCGACCCAAGGATTCCGGTGCCTGCCAGCGCTGCGTCGCCGGACGCGTCGATATTCAGCGTATCCTGCGCGTCCGGTCCGGGATTGGGGGCATGATCACCAGCGACAAGAATGGAGCCGAGAATGGCTGTCAGGGTCCCGGTGAACGCCGGTGTATCGAAGGCTGCACGAGTATTCCCGATGGTCACAACATCGTCAGCACCGTCGTTGGTATAGATGGCATAGCGAGTTTCTGCGGCCGTGGAAAGAACGTCGATCGTGTCTGACGCCTGCGTGCCACCATAGGCAAACGTCTCCGTCTCGGACCATGAAATCAGCGCGGGAGCAGCTCCGGACAGTGTGAATGAATTCAGAGTGACCACCGGTGCCGAGGCTCGGGCCGCATTGGTCAGCAGCACCTCATCATTGTCCACTGCCGTTTCGCCACCAACAAAGGTGATCGGGCCGTTGATCAATGCCAGACTGGACGAACCGGCTGGAGCAATGGCAAGGAAGTTGTTCAGACGGTCACTGCCACCCTGCCCAAAGAGCGTCGTGACAACCCCCGCCGAATTGGCGATGGCACTGAAGCGATCGGCCGCGTTGTCTTCGGCCACCAGCCCGGCAACAGCCGGGGCTCCATGCCCGTAGATTTCCAGATTTGCAAGTCCGGCGGCTGGTGTCGTGTAGTTCAGTGTGGCGACATCGGCACCGCCATTCAGATGCAGTCGCACGGAATTCTTGTTGGCAAACCGGAACGTCTCAAAAGTGCCCGAGACATCCACAACCCGCAGTGAGACACCTCCGGGGAGCAGGCCCCCGTTCTCGATGCGAATGTTGTCCGCCGTGCTGTCATTCCAGACGACGTCAAACAGTGGCACCGGTATGTCAGTATCCACCGGTTCGAGTCCGCTGAAACTGACGATCATTTCGTCACCATTCGGGGCCAGACCTCCGCCGGGTCCCATGCTGCCATCAGGATCGAGGATCCAGAGGCCGGCGTCCTCCGTCACCCCCACCCGATACGTTTCCCGGGCCGAC
>JBJTOM010000465.1:0-3185 GCA_046074585.1 Planctomycetota bacterium
CGCAAATGGAACGCCACAGAGGCTGAGTCGTCGGTTCTGCAGGGACTGTCCCCGGCGGTCTCGCGGGCCGGTTTCCGGCCGCCCCCCCGTTGCTCTGCAATCGCGGTTATCGCTCCAACTGCCCAAATCACTAAAAATCAAAAAATGGTTCCAACCAGTGCAGTCAAATCTGACGCTCCGCCTTGCTCTCGCCGCAGGGACTGTCCCCGCCATGCGGGGCTCCGGCGTCGTCTTGCGGTCTCCACGACCGGCCGAACGTCTCCGTCCGCAGGCTGCGGGGACTGTCCCCGCCTAGCCATGAACGCGGCACGGGTGCAGACAAAGGTGCATGGCACCGGAACGCAGAAGGTGTTTCTTAGATAACCTTTACGACGGCGGCTCAGCAGGAGCTTCGCCCTCCCGGCGAACAGCCTTCGCCGCAAATGGAACGCCACAGAGGCTGAGTCGTCGGTTCTGCAGGGACTGTCCCCGGCGGTCTCGCGGGCCGGTTTCCGGCCGCCCCCCCCGTTGCTCTGCAATCGCGGTTATCGCTCCAACTGCCCAAATCACTAAAAACCAAAAAATGGTTCCAACCAGTGCAGTCAAATCTGACGCTCCGCCTTGCTGTCGCCACAGGGACTGTCCCCGCAACGCGGGCTCTGGTGCCGTCAGGCCGACTCCACGACCGGCCGAACGTCTCCGTCCGCAGGCTGCAGGGACTGTCCCCGGCAGGCCAGGAACGCTGGCAACGGTGCATGGCACCGTAACAGACAAAGACAAAGGTGCATGGCACCGAAACGCACTCTTGCCCGCGGACTGCCGTCCAGCGGCTCAGCGGCGCGTTACCGGGGGATTGACATCCACTGCACGCCTTATCACGTTGGGCGGCGTCCGAAAGACGACTTCCGGTGTTCTAAACACCGTTTCGGCATCCCGGCTTCGCTCTCCCGCAGGCACACTGAAGTTACCTTGTTCAAGAGCTCAACGCGGTCGATGGCGCCGTCTCAGTTGCCGCTGTTCGCGGTGTAGACCTGCAGCCATTCTGCCATGCGTTCAAACGTGCTGTCAGGAATGGAGTGTCCCTGGTGATGGTTGAGCAGGGCCAGGCGGGATGTGGGGCTGTAGAGTTTCCAGACGGGTAATGCGGCGTTGAGCAGGACCCATGAACGATCTCCATCGGCTGCCCCCGGACCGCTTTCACCGCCAATCACAAGGAATGGACGCGGCGCGATGAGTCCCAGCAGTTGGTGATGATTCAGCGGGAAGTCCTCGCCGCGAATCGCCGGTCCAAGGTACCACGGGGCATCCCAGTTGGTCGAGCGAAATCCAAGTCCCCCTTCGCAGGCGACGCTGGCACGGATGCGTTCGTCGAATGCCGCAAGGTACAGCGTTTCCTTGGCCCCCAGCGAATGGCCCACAGCTCCGATCCGGCTGCTGTCCACCGACGCCAGAGATTCCAGCACGTCCACGGCACGGCGGGCATCAAAGAGCATCTTTGCCATGCCAGTCGTTTTGGGATGTCGCTGTCGATGCTGTTCCACGGCTGCGTTCAGGTTCGCAGCATCCTGCCAGAGAAAGCACCGCGGGCAGAAAACCACAAAGCCGCGTCTCGCCAGCTTCAGGCCAATCTGCATGGCATCCGGACCGCTCACACCGGCAATCTCATCGATCGAGGCATTCGTTGTCTGATGAAGTCCCACCAGAGCTGGCAGGCGACCGGTTCGCCCGCGTGGTTCCAGCAGCCAGCCCTGCACTCGCAAACCCGGTTCGCCGTCATACTCCACCAGACTCCGATCGACAGTGCGCACCTGTTCTGTTTTGAGTACCTGCAGGTTGAGTGGCCCGGGCTGCGGCATCGGCCCCAGAAACTCAAGCCATCGCGCCCGCAGCGGCTCACGCTGCCGTTTCCAGTCGTCCAGCGTTGCAGCCGGTGTGGCCAGAATGGGATCAAGCCGGCCGGGAGCCGGCAGGACCGGATTGGCCGGCGACGAGGTGACTTCAGCCAGCCAGGGAACATCCTGAGCGTTCGTGGTGAGGGGCGGGAGCAGGCTGAAGGTGACCAGGAGCAGGATGCAGGGCAGGCGTGGCATGTCGGGAGTTCCTCGGTTGGCAGTGAAATGGGGCATCAGAGTCCGGGGCGGGGTGGTTTGATCGGAGCGATCGTGGTCTGAATGCCTTTGGCGCGGATTTTTCGCTTCCAGACACTATCGCCGCAGGTGACATACAGCAGGTCGCCGTCGCTGCCGCCGAAGGTGACGTTGGAGAGCCATTTGGAGGAGGGTTTGCTGAGGATCAGATTGACTCGTCCGAGCTGATCGAGGACCTGCAGGCCGAGGGCGGTGGTGACGTAGACCCGGCCCTCGGTATCCACGGCAATTCCGTCAGCATCACTGCGACCATGATCCGTCACATGCAGCCAGCCGTATTCCTGTTTTGCCTCAAGCTTTCCGGGGCCGGCGATGGAAAATGACCAGCAGAAGCGTCCCCGGGTATCGGACGCGGTCAGCAGTGTCTGATCCGGAGAAACCATGAGTCCATTCGGGAATTCAATTCCGCTGTCGACTTCGGTGAGTTTTCCGGCGGGGTCGAAGAACCAGATTTTCTTGGCGGTGGGCTCTGTGACGTACCCACTTCCATCGGGCAGCAGCACAAGGTCATTGCCCTTGACGCCGGAGGCAAAGACTTCATGTGTTCCATCGCTGTGATAGCGAACGATCTGGCTGTCGGCGGCTCGGCAGGCGTAGAGTCGCTGATCAGGGCCGAAGGCCAGACCATTGGCGTTTCCTGTCTGTTCCGCAAAGACGCTGACGCGGCCTTCGCCATCCACTCGATGAATACGGTTGTTGGGAATGTCGGTGAAGAACAGCTCGCCGGCGGCATTGACTGCCGGGCCTTCGGTGAAGCCATGCCCGGAACTCACCTGCTGCCAGTCTTCGCCATCGATCACCAGATCCGTGCGGCGTTCGCGGGCACGTCCGGGTTTGAGCGGTTCGGGGTGGCCGCGCCAGAGCCATTCGAGTGCTTCGGGAACGATGGCAGCGCCGTGGCGACTGTTATGAGCCCCGTCACCCCAGACATGTTTCACGTCGTAACCGGCATACTGCAGGGCAGACAGCATGGCCTGATTGGCATGCCACCAGCTGCCCGCGTAGATGTCCAGATCCCGACTGCCATCCTGCAGAAAAATTCGCAGCGGCTTGTTTTCT
>JBJTOM010000466.1:0-3116 GCA_046074585.1 Planctomycetota bacterium
CAAGAATCCGCCAAAACCTTTGCACCACACCAACAGCTTCTGCAAGCCAGCCTGAAACTGCTGGCCGACAACAACTCAGAACTCCGCCCCCAGTCACCGCCGGCCAGCAGCTGGCCCGCCGAGTTTCAGATCGAGGTCTCAGATGACCGCACCCTGATCGCGGAATCGGCCGGACAGGGATCCGTCCCGTGGCAGCCGATTCCACTGTATTCCAATGAAGGTCTCTACCGCGGCTGGAACCTCGCCTGGAACAGTCCCGGCAATCGCGTTGCGGCTTATGATCCCGATGGTGCCCTGCAGTGGACCTGGCAACCCGACTGGAACATCCAGGGTGGCAGTGGTGGCTATCAGCTGGATTCGTGGGGTTTCGTCAGCGGACGTATCCTCGTCCTGCATCTTCGCGGAATGGTCGTGGCGCTGGACCTCACTCGCACCGACCTGCAGAGCCCGCCACAGCCCCTGTGGAAGGTCACACCGGAACGGGCTGCCAGCCCCAATCCACAGGACGATCCTCGCGAATTTGTCTCACCAGAGGAGCGGATCGAACAGTATCAGCTGATCCCCGGTGGCCATTTTCCAGTGGGTCCGGTCTCAGAATTCGGCGTCCCCCTGATCTCCGGCCGCAGCCTGCGCATGCTCAACCTGTTCACCGGTCATCGACTCTGGGAACTGGACGTGATCCCGGCCGACGCCCGACTGCTGCTGGATCACGATCGACTGCTCATCCTCTCCGACTCAGCCCGCCAGACCGAGGTGCGGTCGGCCATCGACGGAACACTTCTGGCAACCCATCATCTCCCGGACTGGTGGGGCGAAGCCGGCAGCAATCAGGGGTTATCGGTCGAGGAAATCGACGTTGAAGAGGGCACCGACACGCTCTGGCGCGTGCTGGCGGACGCTCACCGCTGCGTGCTCTTTCGACTGACCGCAAACGAGGCACGACTGGAATGCCGGCACCTGCTCACAGACACGATCCTCTGGGAGCACGCGTTTCCACAGAAGACCGTTGTCAGCAACCTCGCTGATGGCGCCATCGCACTGCTCAGCGACGGCCGACAGCTCCACATCGTGGATACGGCCACCGGATCCATTCGCATCAATCGTGAACTCACACCAGTGGTTCAGCCCCGTAAACTCTATCTCCGCTCCGTGCAGGGCCTCTTCGTCCTCCTCCCCGAAGCACTCTCAGAAGAAGACCCCTCGCTGGATTTCTTCAACCCGCTGATTGATGCCGCGCACGTGCATGGCCGCATTTACGGGATTCGTCAGACAGATGGGGCCGTTGTCTGGGAACATCCCGTCAAACACCGCCAGCTGCGACTGGAACACAGTTCTCAGACCCGCCCACTCCTGCCCGTGCTCCCCCTGCTGGTGCTGCTCTCCCGAGAACGTGACCCCGCATCAAAAGGATCTGCTGTGGTCGTCGGTGCAGACGTTCTGGATGTGCGAAATGGCAAACTGCTGTACACAGATCCCAATACCGGTCTGACCCAAAATCTGCTCTGGATGTTTCCGGCCAAACCCGGCGAACTCCTGCTCAGCTTCGATCGCCGCTTTGTCCGCTTCACCAGCATCAAAAAAAATACAGATTGACATCTGTCAGTTCCAGTGAGACTTGAGCGCACGATTACGGCATCAGGGATGCAGTTTTGGAACCTGGCACTTCCGGTGTTCAGCGGCATTTTGGGGGTGGGGTGGGCGGCGCGACCCATTCAGAAGGTTTCACCCTGGGATTGAAGGAACTTGCCTTGCAGGCCGCAATCCTGCTGATGCGTTTCCGGCCTGTAAGGCCAGCTCTGCCAGCCTCGCATGAAATGCCAGGTCAATGCCCCCCTGCGTTCTTCGCCCTGTCAGGGCAGCTCTCAGTGGATTCCGCCAATCAATCAAGACGAACCAGGCAGTGCACCCGAGTCGCGAAGCCGGGCGTTTTGACAATTGAAAATCTCTCGTCGCGACCGGGTGATTGCAAACGATATGCTTTCGGTACGACTCTTCAACTCTCAACGGAACTGGCAGCCACGTTGCACGCTTGCGGGGAACCGCAACCTGAAGTTGTGGATCCGGTAACGTCGCGCGTCCATGTCCTCGTGGAAAGTGAAACGCACCGACAGGCGATGGCTGCACTGCGTTCCCAGCAGGACCGCATGCGATTGCTCAGAGGCTGGCAGAAATGGAAGCAGGGCTGGGAGTACCGCTGGAGCACGCATTTGATTCCATTCAAACCAGTCTGGAACTGCGGCGGTGGCAATTGTGAAATTCAGAATCGTCGGACTGCCAGGGGCGCAGGCAGATCTTCTCAGAAATGCTGAGTGGTGGGCAAATAATCAGTCTGCCGAAAAGGCTGCCGAATGGCTTGACGCGGTACAAGCCCAGTTGGGAACGATCGCTGATGTTCCGGAAAGTCATGCGATCTCGGTTGAGTCAGCAGAGTTCCCGTATCCGATTCGTGACAGGCTCGTCCGTCTGGGCTCGCGTCCTGCCTTTCGGGCAGTCTTCACAATTCGAGGTGACACCGTTTTTGTACTGACGGTGCGACGCTGGACTCAGATTCGTCTCCAGCCCGGTGACATCGATTTCTCTGATCGCAACTGACGATTGACCAACTGTTCAGACGTGCTCAGCAGTGACACCGGACGTCTTGAGCAGGAGGACGCCACCGGTCGGTTCCACGCCAGTCTGGCTTTCCGCCGTGAGATCTTCGACCGCATCGGTGGCTGGCCTCTGACCAGACGCGGCGACTTCGACCAGCAGCTGATCGCGCGGCTCAACGCAATTGAACCACCGGGCGACCCGTGCCAGTTTGCCAATCCATCGTACATCTTCCGCTGGGGGCAAACGAACGCGTACCACGGTCAGGCGTTCATGCAGGGACCGGAAGATGAAGGATGGTATGACAGGGTGCGGGCCCCCAGCTTCGTGGTTGGGATGAAATCAACTTCGCAGCCGTGGGCTTTGAACGTTTCAGCTGCCAGCTTGATGGACCGCCACTGGCGGTGTTCGCGGTGTGTTCGCGGCCTGGAAGCGGGCAGCGCGAGGGCCGGAAAATCCGGGAAGTTGTTTCGGACTCAATGCTCACAGCCGATCCAGCGGGCTGCGCACGCCGGTGGGCCCCAGCG
>JBJTOM010000467.1:0-10533 GCA_046074585.1 Planctomycetota bacterium
GCCCCACCCGAGCCGCGCCCCTCTGCCATGCCAGGGAAGAGGGGGTAGAGGACAACAGGACATGAGCGAGGCACCGCGGTGCGGGTGATCACCTGCACGCATTCAGTTCCATTTCGGTCACATTTCTGCGATGCTGCCAGACGAGTTCGGCCCCGCATCCCGGCGGGGCGGAGTGTATTCTGGAATTCCGACAGCCGTGGCAGGAGTCACATTGATGCGAGGTGGATTGGTATTGCCGGTTTTTTGCCTGCTGTTTGTGATGGCTGCTCCGGACGTATCCGGTGACGAGGGCCAGCAGTCGGGGGGGAAGAAGAAGGCTGCAGCGAAGCAGAAGGTGGAACAGCCTGTGCCCCCGGCCACGCTCGAAGCCGTCTCATACGGCCCGCACCCAAAGCAGGTACTCAGCTTCTGGAAGGCCGACAGTTCTGCTCCCGCACCGCTGCTGTTTTTCATTCACGGCGGTGGCTGGCAGGGTGGCAACCGGTTTTCCGGAATGTCGAGTTGGGTACCGGCGATGCATCGCCAGGGGATTTCCGTGGTATCAATCGAATATCGGTTCATTGCCGAAGCGATGGCGGACGGTGTTACGCCTCCGGTGAGGGCCTGTCTGCACGACGCTGCGCGTGCGTTGCAGTTCGTTCGCAGCAAGGCGAGCGAGTGGAATCTGGACAAGACGCGGATCGCTGCGGCGGGTGGATCGGCAGGTGCCTGCAGCAGTTTGTGGCTGGCCTTTCATGACGACCTTGCGGACGCTGGCAGCAGTGACCCGATTTCCCGGGAATCCACACGACTGCTGTGCGTGGCCGTCACTGGAGCCCAGACCACACTGGATCCCAGGCAGATGAAGGAGTGGATGCCGAACAGCAACTACGGCAGTCACGCGTTCGGGATCTTCAAGGACGTCAACGGAAAGCCACAGCGGGACTTTGAGGCATTTCTGGGGAAGCGGGACGAGATCCTCCCGTGGATTCAGGAATATTCACCTTTCCATCTGGTTTCTGCCGGTGATCCACCGGTGCATCTGACTTACAGCCGGGTCCCGAAAAAGGGTGAGGCGAGCGAGGATCCCACGCATTCCGCGTGTTTTGGAGTGCTCCTGAAGGAACAGCTGGACAGTGTCGGTGTGGGTTGCGAACTGGTCTATCCAGGTGCGGAAGGCGTGGTGCACCGCACTTCGATTGACTACGTGACGGCGATGCTGAAAAAGCCGTAGCAGCCTGAAAACCCGCAACCCGCCCGCCTGATCCTGCCTTGGATTTACGGCTCCCGATACGATCTTTTCCAGGTCACACGGTTGCCGTCTTCACGGGGAAGCGGCAGCCACAACAACTCAGCAGGGCAGCAGTCATGGGCAGCGGTGCATGTTTTCTGGGGCTTGATCTGGGCGGCACCAACGTGAAGGCGGGCGTGGTCAGTGATTCCGGCGAAGTGCTCAGTTCTGCCTCTGCTGCCACTCAGGGATCCCGGGGACCGGATCACGGGGTGCTGCAGATTGCGTCTGCCGGACGGCTGGCGGTGGAGCGTGCGGGGCTGGAACTCGCGCAGATCTCTGCTGTGGGTCTGGCCACACCTGGGACGATGGACATCGCAGCAGGAATGCTCCTGGAACCCACCAACCTGCCTGGCTGGGATCACTATCCCATCCGCCAGCGGGTCGCCGAATCGCTGGGATTGCCCACAGTGCTTCAGAACGACGCCAATGCGGCAGCCTACGGCGAATACTGGGCCGGGCAGGCGAAACACGTCCGCAGTCTCGCCTTTTATACACTGGGCACAGGCCTGGGAGGTGGTTTAATCATTGATGATCACATCATCGAAGGTCAGCACTCGCACGGGGCAGAACTGGGGCATGTGATTCTCGAGATGGATCACGGGCGGCTGTGCAACACGGGCCAGTACGGTACGGCGGAGGCCTACGTGAGTGCCACGGCACTGGTCAGGCAATTCCGCGAGCAGCTGATGGCTGGTGCCGACACCCTCGTGCGTCCCCGTCTGCAGGCCGGCGAAGAGCTCACCCCAAAACTCATTGCCGATGCAGCGGAGAGTGGTGATCGGCTGTCGCTGGAGCTGATTCTTGAGATGGCGCGGTGTCTTGGAGTGGCCATTACAACCGCTGTGCACGTGATTGACCCGGCGATGGTGCTGCTGGGTGGAGCGATGACCTTCGGCCGCGACGAGACTCGCGTGGGGCGCGAGTTTCTGCAGCGGGTGCGGCAGGAATTCCGCCGCCGGGCGTTCCCCGTACTGGCGGAAAAGATCGAAATTGCCTGGGCGTCTCTGGGCGGGGATGCCGGATTTATCGGAGCAGCCGGATGCGCGCGTCGCGCGTTGAATCTGGGGCAGCTGCCCTGACGAACATTACCGCCAGATGCCGCCTTCCTGCTCCCTCTGAATGCACTCCATCATCCAGTAGTCCAGACTGCGAGCTTCGGTACTGACCGGATCCACCGGAAGTTCCGTCATCCGTACATCGACCGCGGCACCGGCGGTTCTGAGCGAGCGAACAGTGGCCACGCAGCGTCCCAGTGTGTCGAGGGCGCAGGTGCGGCTGAGCGACACCAGAAGGGCCTTGCGGTCCAGACCTGCAAGCGATTCGGCAGGGAGTGTGTCACGTTCGCAAAAGGGATCCAGCAGGATCGCACCCGCGAACCATTCCGGGTGGCGACTGAACAGGTGGAGTGCGGCATCGGCACCGTGACCACTGCCCGCTACAAAGATTCGCTCACTGTGCACGTGAAAGGCCCGTCGCAGCCGACAGGTGGTCAGGTGCAGCAGTTCAGAGAGTCCCGCCGGGCTGGAACGGAAGGAGCCGGCGTCCCAGCGATGGCCCCCGGTCTTTTCGAGTGACATGTTGCCACGGAGCGACAGTCCGACGTAATTCTGGGGACTCACGGCGTTCATCACGTCCTCCAGCTGGTCCTCGTCGTTGGCGTCGCTGTGGAACCATGTGACGAGTGGATAAGCGTAACCTTCTTCGTAACGTTCCGGCACGTAGATGGACACCGGCCAGTCGCACTCCTGCACGTCATTGGCGTAATTATCGGGAGTCGCGGAGGATCGACGCCAGGACTGGTAGACTTCGCGCAGTTCAAGCGGCAGCAGTTCCACACTGACGTTGGGACCCGAAGAATCCATGGCTGAGCAGGAAAAGGACATGCTGCGCAGACGATTGAGCATAGGAATACCGCTTCCGTGACGAACGTGCGAAGGAATGATTTCAGGCAGGTGAAGAGTGTCGATCAGGGTGGTGAGGGCGCGGGGAGTGCTTGAGTGACATCGAGCTTGATCCGCTGAAGAGGAAACAGCCGACCCGGACAGGCGGTGCGACGCACAGCGGAGTGTCCAAGGATGTCAGCGGGAGCAATCCTGCAGTGGGAACAGAGCTGAACGAGGAGGGTTTGCAGAGCAGACAGTTGAGCAGATGTCGGAGGAGCAGTCTCAAAGTTGCCGATCAGACAGACTCCAATTCCGCGGGCGTTGTAAAGGGCATTGCCCGCGTGGGCACCGTGAAGTTGCTGTTTCCAGCGGAATGTGGCTTCCACAGCACCATCCCGCATGCCGCTGCCGTTGCCAATGACAAAGTGGTAACCAATGCCTTTCCATGGATTGCCGGAGGAATCCCGGCGACGAAGGTGTTGAGCATGGATGGTCTGCACACTGCCGGATTCCGTTCCGGAATGGTGCAGCACAAGAAATTTCCAGGGAGCATGAGGGACAGTGGGTTGAACGAATGATTCCGGCGGTGACTGACGACTGAACAACCCGGACGCCGTGCTCCGGGAAATCATCCACGGCCTGAGATCGTCTTCGAAGGTGGTGACCAGCGGGAAGATGATCAGACAGAACAGGCTGAGCAGCATGTCGCTGACGGAGGCACCGCTGCGCACAGGCTGTTCGGGCTCGTCCCGAATTTCGTACACATCTTCACTCGACTGTCCGACCACACGTCTGAACATTCCACGGACCTGTCCGACCACTGTCCACTGCGGCTGTCTGGAGACAGCACACGAAGCAGCGGACACAAGTCGGCCAAGTCGACTTTACAGGGCGTCAGCAACTGAGTCAACGCTGTGTTTTTCCAGCCCGTCGGGGCAGCCCGACGGGGCGAAATCGGAGCCTGGGGGAGGGAAGTCTGGAGCGACTTTGACGGCATCCCGACGGGCGAAAAATCCTCTCAGACGTCCCCTCTTATCCCAAACGTTACAACCACGTCGATTTTTGGCAAAATTCCGCTTGCCGTTTGTGAAATACTGAAGTTGGCAGTGTCTGCTGCCGGTGTCTCCACGTTTCGCGTCGAGAGTGCTCAGGGGAGAGTCGCCAGTCAACCCATACGCGCGGGAGGTTGTTCCCGTCCTGTACGGTCTCCTCCATGGTCAGTCGAGTGTCCTGGTTCTGCGACAGTGCGGGAGAGTCGGTGGGGGGTGACGTTACCCGCACGCTTATTTTTTCCGGCAGGTGCCGTGAAAAAAAATCGGCGTGATTTAGTGGTGATTAAGACCCAATATTTAGGGTGATGCAGGTTGTTTGACCCCTCACCCCCGGCCCCTCTCCCCTGGGAGGGGAGAGGGGAGTGTGGGGGGGTGGTGCAAGGGTGAATTTCGGAGTAGCATTTGGTCATCCTGACCGGGTGTTCGCTCTCCCCGCACCCGCGCACATACGACACCCCTGAACCTCGATTTCTCTGGAATGCCAGCCATGTTCACTGCCCTCTTTCGCTCCGCACGCCCGACCTGCACGGCGATACTCTGTGCCCTGACCATGGTCATCCAGTTTCCGGCATCAGCGCAGGAACTGACGCCGCTCAAATACAACAACTCCAGCCTGATTGTGGACCTCGGTGTCGGTCTCTGGGCATGGCCGATCCCCTGCGATGCCGACGGCGATGGTGATTTTGACCTGCTGGTGTCCTGCCCGGACAAGCCGTCAAACGGGGTTTGGTTCTTTGAAAACGCCACGGGCAGCACGTCCGTGAATCGCTTTCCCGTGTTTCGCCCGGCGAAGTGGCTGGGGCGGACCGTGCACTACGTTATGCCCAGCGACGTGAATGGCCGGCTGCGGGTGCTTTCGCCGGGCTTCGAGTATGACGATTTCGCCCGCACCGGCCTGGCTGACAAGAAGAAACTGCCAATTGATCCGACGTTTCATAAGCCTGTCGGCCATCAGTCTAAAGGTCCGAAAGTCCGGCACAACCAGTGGCGTTTGGCGGATTTCGACGGTGACCAGCGGACGGATCTGATTGTAGGCATCGAAGACTGGAGCGACTATGGCTGGGATGATGCGTGGGACGAGTCCGGCCATTGGATCAACGGTCCGCTGCATGGCTGGGTCTACGTGTTTTTGAATCGAGGGACCGAATCCGCACCGGATTATGCTCCACCGCAAAAACTGCAGGCCGCCGGGCAGGTGCTGGAAGTCTTCGGCTGTCCGTCACCAAACTTTGCCGACTTTGATGCGGACGGAGACCTTGATCTGCTCTGCGGCGAATTCCTTGATGGGTTCACCTGGTTCCAGAACACCGGCAGTCGCACCGTTCCCGTGTATGCTGCTGGTCAGCGGCTGCAGGCATCTGACGGGCGACCACTCACCATGGATCTGCAGATGATCGTCCCGGTGGCCTTTGACTGGGATCTGGACGGAGATCCTGACCTGGTGACCGGCGATGAAGACGGCCGGGTGGCGCTGCTTGAAAACGTCACTCCGGTCGGCCATCGCGGTCCGCCCGTGTTTCATCCGCCGGTCTATTTTCAGCAGCAGGCGGACACGCTGAAGTGCGGTGCCCTTGCCACCCCCGTCGGTTTCGACTGGGACGGCGATGGCGATACCGACCTGATCTCCGGGAACACAGCGGGCTGCATCGAAGTTTTTCGCAATCTGAGCGGTCCGGGGGCGGCTGAGCCCATCTGGGCAGCTCCTGAAAAATTGCGGACAAATTCCGGAGTGCTGCGGATTCAGGCCGGGGCCAATGGGAGTATTCAGGGGCCGGCCGAAGCCAAATGGGGCTACACCACCCTCAGTCTCGCAGACTGGGACCATGACGGACTCCCGGACATCCTCGTCAACTCCATTTACGGCCGTGTGCAATGGCTCAGGAACACTGGCAGCCGCGCGCAGCCGCGTTTTTCTGAACCAGTGCCGGTGGCCGTGGAATGGAACGGTCCGCAGCCCGAGCTTGGCTGGGGCTGGCTCAAACCTGAAGGCGCCGGCCTGCTCACTCAGTGGCGGACCACGCCACTCGCAGTGGACTTCAACACGGATCAGCTCACCGACCTTGTGATGCTGGATCACGAAGGCTATCTGGCCTTTTTTGAGCGGCGGCGAGTGAATGGTGTTTTACAGCTTCTGGCACCGCGTCGGGCTTTTGTTGATCGGAGCGGTCAGCCGATCCGACTGACGTCAGGTATCGCGGGACGCAGCGGTCGCCGCAAGCTGTGTGCAGCCGACTGGGATGGCGACGGCCGCCTCGATCTGCTGCTCAATTCCACCAGCGCCGACCTCCTTCGACAAGTGGAATTCCGCGACGGACAGTGGGTGATGGAGCCTGCCGGTTCGCTGGCAAAGCAGAATATCGAGGGGCATGATGTGAGCCCGACTGTGGTGGATTTCGATGGAAACGGGGTCATGGACTTTGTGGGCGGCGCGGAAGATGGCCGGATGTATTTCCTGAAGAATCCTCGGCGGTAAAGTCACCAAAAATCCGCGCGGAATTCGGCTGTGATTTTCGCTGCCGAAACGTTCAACAGCAAGGCCCCTTCCTGAGTACAGACAGACACCATGAACAGACTGGAACGTCTGGCGCGAATTGCCAATGGCCTGCTGGTGCTCACAGCCAGCCTGCTGATGCTGATGCCGGCACTCTTCGGCACGGGATTCTGGCTGACAGTTGCCATGGGACTGTCACTGGTGTTCTCTGGTATCACCGGCTTTTGTGGCTGGGTACGGATCTTTGGCTGGTGGCGATAAACGTGTAATCTCCATGCGGGTCTACCGGGCGACCACGCAGCGAAATCCAACGGCATCATCCGCAGCAGCTGCCGGGACAAGTTTGCGGGCACTGCTGGTGAGTCGGGAGTGGTGGTCCTTCCAGGATCCACTGCGAAGGATGACAGAACCTTTGTCAACAGCTGGCAGCCGAGGATCGGGCGTCACGAATTCCCAGAGGTATCCGTGTACATCATAGAGTCCCCAGGCGTTGGGTTTGAGTGCGCCCACTGGCGGATCGTTGCCGGCTGCATTTCCTGTGTGCCATGCCCAGGGGTCCAGCAGTGATGCTTTCGGGCCCTGATCACCTGGAGCGGTGGCGGAGTCGCCGAAGCAGTACCGCGTGGCTGTGCCGGCGCGGCAGCAGTATTCCCATTCCGCTTCTGTCGGGAGCCGCACGGATTCTGTGTCCGCAATCAGCTGTTGCTGGCGGAGCATGGCGGTGAGTCGTTTGCAGAAGGCCTGGGCTTCCGCGAATGTCATCATTTCCACCGAATTGCGGGCTCCCTTCCAGCGACTGGGGTTGGCTCCCGCAACCGCCTCATACAGCTCCTGTGTCATCTCGTAGCGGGAAATGCGGAAGGGCCCGGCGAATTCTACCTGCACGGTCGCCAGTTCGTCCTTCGGGCTGGCCACTCCCAGTGTCACACTGCCACCGGGAAATGTGTCCTTGCCGGGCTCGATCTGCACCAGTTCCCTGACGAAACCATCGAGCAGTTTGACGAGTGCCGGAGGTGGCTGCTGAGGGTTGTCCTGAGCGATGGCGGGAGGCTGTGTGGCGAGCAGCAGGGTGAGGACAACAAGCGAGGTCGTGGTGAACGATCGGAAGTGGTGTGGCATGAGAAGAGTTCCTTTGGCAAAGCGAGAGACACGTTCCGGATCATCTGCCCGGCAGCAGTTACTGCTTTTTCACTTTCCACATTTCGTCAAAGAAATCAGCCGCAGCGATCCCGCCAGGTCTGACGGCATTCGGGGGAGTGCGGAGATCAATGATCGCCCAGTCGGGGAGCATCGGCACCTGGCGGGCGTTGTTGAGGTATGCGAATTCACGAAAGGTGAAGCTGCTGTTCAGCACGACATAGCGATTGGGATTGAGTGGATTGGGGGCAATCAAAATCGGTGCATGGTGCGCGGGATCAAACGACTGTTGACCGACGGTGATGGCATCCGCATTCCAGGCTATCGGCAGCTGATCAGCGATGCGGCCCAGAATCTGATTGGAACCGGGATCACCCCAGAGCACAAGACTGGCGTTCTGGATGAGTTCTTCGGTGACGTCGGTGTCGTTGACGATGCGGGCATCACCCCGGAAGTGCCTGCGCCAGTGTTCGATGGCACGGCTGAGTTCAGCATCGGCCCATTTGGCTGTGAGTTCGTGCCGGGCCGTGCCTGTGGGACGCACGAACACGAACGAGTCCATAAAGGCGTCGTCGATGGGCCCCTGCAGCCCGTGACGTTTTCGCAGCCCGTCCGGCAACGGACCTTCGGCCCACCTGCCATCGGCTGTCCGATGACCGGTGATGTGCATGGTGCCGTCAGAGAGCGGTCCGGTGGCGTGCAGGAATCCCATCTGCAGACGAGCGCCCGGAGTCTGCTGCTGATCTTCGCTGGAGACAACTTCGACGAGCAGACCGCGGTAGGGCGGGCGATGCAGTCGGCTGAGTGTTTCCGGGGACAGCGGGAGTTCTTCGGCGGAGAAATCAACGGAAAAGGCAGCGACGTTGGTTGTGTCGATGACCAGGTGAGCCGGGTGTCCGGGCTTTTCGGTTTCCCGGCACCAGACTGTGAGCGTGGCGGGTTTCCAGTGTTCGATGAGTGAGTCGATGCGGGCGGCCCGCATGGTGTTGTAACGCAGAGTGTACGTGGTCAGATGAATCAGCGGCGGCGAATGATCACGACCGGCTTTGGCCAGCGATCGGAGGCTGTCTTCGACGATCTTTTTCGAGCCGGCGTCGTAGCGATGCCCCATCCCGCGACCGATGATGTGACGCAGCCGGATCCCATGACCTGCAAGCGCCTGCTCCATGACGTCGGCGGCCTGTTTTTGTGAGTCATTTTCGCCGCTGTAGGCGATGGTCGGGCAGTGCGTCAGGTTGAGCGCCCACTTGTCGCAGTCGTAGAGATTCCAGAGTGTGCGTTCCCAGGGCTGCGGTGAGAGATCTTCCTTCTGGAAGACTTTCAGGAACTGGGGTGTTTCCGAAAAGCCAGCTCCGGGGTTGGCAGCAAACCAGCGGTCGGAATAGTGGGTGGCAAACTGCCAGCAGGCCGCTCCACCCATCGAGAATCCGCGAACACTGATGCGGTCCTCGTCAATCCGATACCGCGTCTGCACATCCTGAAGGGCTTCCAGCACGTCCACTTCGCCGGCGAATTTGAAAGCGTTGCAGTAACGGCCGTACGGATGCAGCACAATAGTGTGCTCCGGTGTGAACTCGCCGGCGTTGTGCAGACGTTCCCAGAGGAAGTTGACTTCGCTCAGCTTTTCCCCCCGACCGTGAAACCAGAGATCGCAGCGGGCGGGCACGCTGTGTTCGAGGTCGTAGGTTGGCGGGATCACAAGCCCATACGGCTGAACTGTCTGGTCGATGCGGCTGACGTACCCGCGAACCACAAGTCCCCGACGTTGTGTCCACGTGGGTTGCCCATCCAGCAGCTCTGTGGCGCGTTTGTGGCCTTCCGCCAGCAGCTCATCTGCGCGATCAAATTCCTTAGCATCAAAGAATTCGTCGTAGTCCAGCGCACAGCGAACAGCACGCTCGAAAATCATCACATCCGGAAGCAGTGCGGTCAGATCCGAACGCTGCAGACCACGGATTTGTTCCAGCTTTTCGCGGAGGCTGGTGAGCGACGTGCGCATGGACACCGCCCGCTCTTCAGGAACCGCAATCCCTGCTGCCGGAATCCGCCGGACGTTCTCAGGGATGTTGTCCTGAGGACCATCCGCGAACGACACGGTGGTCACGGTGAAGACGAGGGACAGAGACGTGGTGAGAAACCGGAGCAGCATGTTCGGAGCTCGACTGGGGGAGATCGGGAAGAAGGGCACCGGGTGGGAACGTGAGGGAGTCTACTGCAGGATCCGGGAAAAATCGAGCCGCGACCGTGAGAGAGACGGTTGGAGCCGGTCGCCGCAAGGCCAGGACATGCCGGAGTTTTTGCGTCGAGGTGCCACGCCCTTCGGGGCACTCCCGCTGCCAGGGGAGCGGGGAGATTTGAGCCGCAGGACGGCAGTCCGCGGGCAACGGCGCTGCCACGGCATGCGAGTGTGGCTGGGGCAAAACGAAGAGTTGCCAGCGAGGGACAGGACTGAGCCCCGCTCCGTGACGCTGGCCATCCGTCTCATGAGTCGCATAGGTCCCATCTGTCCCATGACGCAAAACGCCCCACCCGAGCCGCGCCCGTGAGGAAGCGGCCCCCCCCCAGCACGGGCTGCGTTGCGAAGTGGGAAGTGGGAAGTGGGGCGTTGCTGGGCGTGGGGGGGGGGCGCCCCCCCCCCCCCCCCCCCCCCCCCCCCCCCGAGGAGGAGACGCCAACTCCACCCCACCCCCCCCCCCC
>JBJTOM010000468.1:0-4382 GCA_046074585.1 Planctomycetota bacterium
AGGGGCTGTCAGGCGTATACCGCCCGGGATGCTGTGAAAAAAGCCCCGCTCAGCCCCAAGCGGGGCTGATCAAAAGTACGAAATCATGTGTCCTGAACAGCATTTCGCTATCCCGGCCTTGCGTTCCCGAGTTGTGCGTTGATTTTTCGCTGGAATCCGGAAAACTTCAGGGTGATTGGACTTCCGCCCGTCTGCTGGGGTGTCGTTGCCCTTTCATTGCTTTTCATCGTGGTGTCGGCTGCCACCAGGCGTGCATGGCGGCGGATCCGACGGGGACGTCTGTCAGGGCCTGTTCGCGGCGGTCGGACAAACGCATCACGTACAGGTTGCGGATCCCCTGGCGGCTGGATCCATAGACAATCCATTTGCCATCGGGTGACGGGCGAGGGTGGTAGTGGGTGGTGCCGTCGGGAGTATTGGTGATGCGTTCGATGACTCCATCCAGTGACACGCGGAACAGTTCGGTATTGCTGCCGGCTTGTGCGGTGTAAAAGACAGATTTGCTGTCCATGGCCCAGACGGGGATATCGCTGCTGCCATCGTGATAGTCGGGCACATCGAGGAACTGAGTCACTCCCCGATAGCCGTTGCGATCCGCCAGTTTTTTCAGGCCGGTTCCGTCTGCTTTGACAACGTGTGGATGACAGTTATAGTGATCGCCGGAAACGAAGAGCAGCCACTGGCCATCAGGGGACCATGCCGGCGCGAAGACGAACGGATGTCCTGTCTGCACATGGATTCGATCTGACCCGTCGGCATTGGCGAGGTAGACCTGATAGTTTTCGTGATAAGAGATGCGTGAGCCGTTCGGTGAGCTGCTGAAACCATAGGCAAAGCCGCTGGAATCCTTTGTCAGGTCGCGTTTATTGCGACCGTCGCGGTCCATGCGGAAGGGTTTCGAGTTGCCTTCGATCAGGGCTGTGAATCCCAGTTGTGTCGGATTATCGGGCCAGAAGAACAGCCCTGAATTGTAGAAGCTGACACGCTCAACAGCCGTGACATTTTCTGCTCGACCGGTGGTCGGATCGACGAGGAACGAGTCGACCAGCCAGCCGTCCGGGGTGAAGCGAAATGTTTTGTGGTGTTCCTCCCACAGAGCATTTTCGGGGCTTTCCCAGCCTCGGAGCACAATGGCTGTCTGGCCATCGGGTGACCATCCGGCGAACTGTGTCCAGGCTCCGGGTTGATTTACAAGTTCTGCGGCGATGGCGCGGTGTTCCGTGCCATTGGCTGTCACGACCATCGCTCGACTGGTGCTCACATTCGCCTGCCGTCCGCCAGGCAGGTTGGTGCGGTGCCGGGTGTAGCCGATGAGGGGCTGTTGTGATGGCTTGTCGTCGGGCGTCTGAGGCTGGTGGGCGAATGCTGCTGCTGCGGTAACAGTGGCGACGGCTGTGCGGCTGGTGGTTTCAAGAAAGTAGCGGCGGGAATGGAGCGGAGGCATGAGTCACGACTTTCCATATTCGCGGGGAACTGGATTTCAGGGCGTGGCTGTCGGGGTCCACGCGGGCGAATCGGCGGCGAGCTGACGGTATTCGTGGTGCAGGAGTGCTGTGAGTTCTGTTTCCTCTGCAAGGCCTCGCCCGGTGAGATTCAGCGTTTCGCCGGGGTCACTGGTGAGGTGATAGATTTCGAGATCGGTGAGCTGGGCCTGTTGTACCTGGGTGAGTCGTTCGGGGGTGAGGTTTTCGTAGCGTGGGAGCAGTCCATTGTTGAGCCGTGCGAGGACTTTCCAGGGTCCGTGCCGCATGGCAACTCTTGCTTCATTCGCGGCATTGTAGTAGGCCCAGAGCAGGGGTTTGGAGCGTTGCGGGGTTTGGCCTTCGCGGAGCAGGCCGGCGAGACTGATGCCGTCGAGGGGCCGGTCGTGCGGGGGCTGAGCACCGGCCAGCTGCAGCAGGGTTGGGAGCAGATCGAGTGCGGAGGCGGGGACATCGGAGGTTTGTCCGGGCCGGATGCCGGCGGGCCAGTTCATGATGCCTGCCACATGGAAGCCCCCGTCATGCGTATGCAGTTTCATGCCTCGCAGCACTCCCGTGGTGCCCCAGGAGCGTTTTCCGGCGGTGTAGCGTCGCAGCGTTTCGGGACCGTTGTCGGAGGAAAACACAATCAGGGTATTTTTGCGCACGTTCATCTGTTCGAGCTGTTGCAGGAGTCGGCCGACGGCTGCGTCCAGATTGTGCACATTGGCAAAGTACTGCGCCTGATCTTCATTCCACGCGGAGGGCAGATAGTGAGCGACGAGGTCCGGGGGTGAGGCGATGGGTTCGTGGGGTTCGTGGAAGGCGAGGAAGGCAAAGAAGGGGGCGGTTTCGGGGGATGTGTTGCGCTGTCTGAGCCACTGCACGACTTCATCCACGACGAGTCCGCAGCTGTAACCTTCGAGTGCTCCGGCGGGCTTGCCATTGCGGACGAAGTTGGCGGGGTTGTGGTGTGAGGGGCCGGCGTTGTTCTGGGTGGCGAACCAGTGGTCGAAGCCAAAATCACCGGGTTGTGGCTGATCCTGACTGTTGAAGCGGCTGTTGCAGTGCCACTTTCCGGCGAGGCAGGTGTCATAGCCGGCGGATTTGAGCAGTGCGGGGAGGGTGACTTCGCCGCGTCTCAGATGCACCTGATCCCGGGCGTCGGGCCTGCCACTGCGATCCTCCTGACCTTTGGCGGTCTTTGCGGAGCCGGCCTTGCGAGGCGGACCGTCACCGACGGCCGGAATCCAGTCGTAAATGCCGGCACGGTTGGGCGAGCGACCGGTGAGCAGTCCGGTGCGGGACGGGGAACAGACGGGTGCGGCGGAATAGAAATTGGTGAAGCGAATTCCTTCTGCGGCCAGCCGATCCAGATGTTCTGTGCGAATGATGGGATGCCCCTGACACGAAAGATCACCGGCTCCGAGGTCATCGCAGAGGATGACGATGATGGACGGGCGAGGATCGGCGGCCGAGAGTGGTGTGCTGGCGGGGGTCAGGCACGAACCCAGCAGCAGACAGACAAGTGCAGCGCGGAGCATTTCGGGTGGCCTTTTGGGGGAGGGAGTGGTCAGGGCAGCTGTCCGTCAGGCGTGGCCCCCTTCGCGGGCTGATTAACGGCGAAGGAGATTCTTTCGAGTTTCAGTCGCTGACACAAATCATAAATGCTGACAAAGTCCTGAACGCGGATGTCATCGTGGATACTCAGCACCACCGGGGCGGACGGATCGACGGTGGCGAGCTGCGTCAGGCGACTGCGGAGTTCGTTCAGATCGGCGAGCGGCTGGTCATCGAGCAGTACGTCCGGTGCGGAGGCGGTCCGGCTTTGCACGGCAGGCTGCAGTCGAATCCGGATCGGCGGATGTTCCCAGCGTTCCGCAGTATCGGAGGGTGTGGGCGAGGCTTGCGTGGTACCCTGGAGGTTTGCAGGCAACAGCCGATCGGCGACCGAGCCGATGGAGGCGCAGATAAAGAACACCAGCAGCAGAAAGACCACGTCGATCATGGAGGTCATGGGATCGGCGTCGTCTTCAGTGGACCGGGATCTGGAAGGCAGTCGCATGTCGGGGTGCTCTTTGGGAGTCAGCGGGCGACGGGCGGTTCGCTGACCGCTGTCTGTCCTGAAACGGCAAACTGAATCCCGCGGAGCTGATGGGCGGCGCAGATTTCGATCAGCTGGCGAATTTCTCTGTAAGCGGCAGCCCGATCTGCGCGAATCCGCAGCTGAGCTGTACTTCCGCTGGCGACTGCGGCATTCGCCAGTTCCTGAATGCGGGCTTCGACCTGCGGGCGGGTGAGTGGTTGTCCGGCGACGGACCAGTGACCGTCGGCTTCGACGGTGATTGTGAGGTGGGTCAGGGCGCCACCGGGATCATCCTGGCCACCAGCGGCATTGGGAAGCTGGATTGTTCGGGACTGTTCACTGCGGAGAAAGTAGCTGGCCACCAGAAAGAAAATAATCAGCAGAAACACCACGTCAATCATCGGCGTGATGTTGAAGCGAAACGCTGATCGTCCACTGACTGTCTGCGGCACACGCATGAAAGCAGCCCCTGAGAAACCTGATTTCCATCCCTGGACCGGAGGCGGGATGATAGTCCGGGTGGAGGACAAAGGCGAGCGGCTGTGTTCAGGGCCATGAGTTTCCGCAGTCGCGTCGTCCGGCTGTGGCATTCAGCCAGAACCAGGCATCAGCGGCGGGCGGGGATTCCGCGGTCTGTGGTGCGGTTGTGAGCAGGATGCGTTCGGGGGGTTGCAGCAGGATCGGGCGTCTGACGTAGAGCCCCTCAGAGACGCCTTCGCGTCATCGAGCAGCAGCAGGTTCTGGGGAGTGACGGCGTAGAGTTCACCGTGAATTTCGCGTCCATCGGGCCATTCGACGAGTCCCGGGTAGCTGCCGAGATCAAACAGGCGGTAGAG
>JBJTOM010000469.1:0-4029 GCA_046074585.1 Planctomycetota bacterium
GACGGACATCCAGTCCGGGAGTCTTGGGCGGGGTTTATCGCGGGTATCGGGATCTCCGGAGAGCATCTGCATGGAGCCGGCGGGGTGTCCGGCGGCGTTTTGGCGCATGGACCGGAGCACTGTGAATTTGTCGGCGATGGCGGCCTGCAAGGGGAGCAGTTCGGTGAACTGCATGCCGGGGATTTTGGTGTCGATGGTTGAGAAGGGGCCGCGGTATTCGGCGGCGGCATCGGGTTTGGGGTCGTAGGTGTCGATGTGCGAACAGCCACCGGGTTTCCAGACCATGATCACGGCGGTGCGATTGGAGTCGGCGGGCCGGCTGAGGCTGTTGGAAGCCGCAGCGGCGGCGCGGAGTTTGAAGAGTCCGGGGAGATTGAGGCTGGTGAAGCCTGCAAGCCCCATGCGGAGGAAGCCACGGCGGGCGGAACCACCGAATCCGGAGGGACCGGGGCAGACATTGGCAGCAAAAAATGGATCGCTCATGGGGCCCCCGCTGGCATCACGCGGATGGAAATGGGTTCGGTAATGACGATATCGACGGTGTCGCGGGGCTGAGCCCGTTCCACGGCGGCTTTGTGGGCCGCTTCGGCTGTCTTCAGGGCTTCAGTGGCCGCGGTGTGCAGGGCTTTGGCGGCTTCCAGCTGCTGTGTGGTGGCGGCCTTTGTTTCGTCCGTGGCGGCCGCTGCGGCGGTGGTGGCCTGCTGCAGTTGTTGTTCGGCCTGCTGGAGCATTTCACGGGCCTGACTGAGTGCCTGTTCGGTGGCGGTGACGGCATCAGGATTGTAGCGGTATCGGGCCACGGCACTGCCATAGAATGCGATCTGGTAGTCTCCGGGCGGGGTTTTAAGCGTTGCGGTGTCGAGCGTGGTTTCGGCCGTGTCGGCGGTGAGCGAAACGTCGAACTGCGGATGCTGTTGGAATCCGTGCCCGAAGGTCTTCAGCTGCAGAATGCCACCGGAGAATTCGGTGCGGCGGGTGAGGACGAGTGGCAGGGTGAGTTTCTGGCCGGCGATGACCTGCAGGGGAGCTTTGTCACGGGCTGCAATGGAGACGGGGGCGAATTCGGAACCGCTGACCGACACTGGCAGGCCATCCACCAATCTTGGGCTGGGAATATCGCCCCAGGAATCCACGATTGGCCATGCCATGGCCGCGATGCGGCAGGCGTGCTGGACGGGTGTGCCGCCGATGTCGGCCGTGCCGGTGAAGCGGGCCCATGCCAGCCCCTGCGGGGCGTTCTGGTCGGCGGTGAGCAGTACGATGCCGCGGTTCTGGCCGGCGGGGATGGTGAGCCCGGCTGCGGTGACGCCCTCAGGGAGCCCTTCCATGGCGAGCTGAATGGGGCCATCGAACCCATCGCGGCGAACAGCGACCACTTCCAGAGCGATCGTGGAACCGCCACGCAGGGCGAGGGGTTTGGAGAGGGCGTTGCGGTCTCCGTTGCGAAGTTCCATGTGCAGGCCCCACGCACAGAGTGCGAAGTCCGGAGCAGCGCGGCGGATGATCAGACGGTAGATGTTGCGGGGATCTGTGCGAGTGCCACCGAAAAGATCTGACAGCAGCAGTTGATGGCGACCGGTTTCACGAATGCGGACCTCGCCGATGAAGTCAGCGGAGCCACCGTCGTAGGGGGGACCATCATAGGCGTAGCCGTTGCTGGAGGGTTTCATGGGACTGGGGATATCGGTGAGTTCCACAAGGTCGACGACGGCTTCCGGGGCACCAGCAGGGGAGAGTTGCTGGACGATGGCGGTGGGATCGGTGGGACGTCCCAGTCGGGCGGAGGCGACTTCGATCCACCAGACATCGCCTTTCTGTGCGTCAAACTGGAAGACATCCACATCGGCAGCCGTGGCGAAGGCAGCGGAGATGTCACAGGGCAGGGTGATCTGCTGCGCTTGCGAAGGCGAGTTGTTGGGTTCGGTTTCGGTGGCTGGTGCCGTGGCGGGGAGGCCGGCGGGGGGCCAGGAGAAGGAGCTGACGGTGTGGGTGGAGGCGAAGACCGGCAGGGGAGCGTCGGCGGGGGCCTGCTGCAGGGTGAGCCGGTAGAAGTAGTCGGGGCCGCCTTTGTAGGTGAGTTCGTGAACTTTGATGATGCAGCGACCGTCGGCGGGGGCTTTGAAATCGAGCACTTCGCCGCGACGTTCGACCAGCAGATCGCGACCGGCGGCATCGGCCACGATGAGCACGGCTTCGAGTTTGGAATCGATGCCGCGGGAGGCGCAGTGGACGAAGTAGCGCTGGCCGGCCTGAGCATCGAAGGCGTAGTGGTCGATGCTGCGAGCGGACATTCTGGAATTGCAGACCACGTTGACAGGGAGCGTCTGGGCGGTAGCGAGCGAGGTGTTGCCGGCGGTCTGCAGCACTTCGGGGTGGTGGCCGACGGAGAAGATGCGGGAGGAGGAGATGCCGAGCCGGGTGAGGATTCGGGCTTCGTACAGGCCGGGCGGGCAGTCGGCGGCGATGGTGACAATGTATTGGTGGGGGAGCGGTTTACCGGCGGGATCGAGTTTTGGAGTAGCGGTCAGGCCGGGCTGAGAAAAGACCAGCTGACCGCCTTCGTCGAGGTTTTCGCCGGTGATTGTGACATCGCACTGGCTGCCGATCTGACCGCCCATGGGTGTGGTGGTGAGCAGTCTTGGGAGCGGCAGGCAGACGGTCTGAGCCGAGGCAGTGGCGGCATGCAGTGAGAGCCAGGCAGCAAACAGAATGCGGCAGGCGAAGGTTTGCGGCGCCATGGGGAATTCCGGTGCGAGGAGGCGGGGAACGCCGGTGCCAGAGGGCGGACGGCGGTGGGGAAGGCGGGGACGGAGGAAAGTGGAGTCGGGCGGGGTGAGATTGTAATCTGTTTCGGCGAAGGGGGAAAATGGAAATTGGGAAAAGAGGAGGGGAGTGAAATAAAAAGGGCGATGCCTTGAGATGCACCGCCCGGGGGGATTGCTGAGGAGTGACGGGGAGTTCAGGACTTGTTGGCTCGCTCTTCAGCCTGGAAGAAGACGAGGCTGCGATCGGTGGAAAACTTCGCTGGGTCGCTGAGGAACAATTCGCGATTTTCTGGTGTGGTGAAGAAGTACACGCGGGACGCGTGCTCGACCCGCAGTCCGATAAAACCGGACTGCACCTTCTGGTCGCGAATCAGCGCGACGGGGTCACAGCCGTGCAGGGCGGGAATGAATTTCTCGGGTGCGGCCTTAAATTGATTGCGCTCAGCAGCGGTTGCGAGCAGATAGCGTACGCCCTGAAATTCGTGGGCGAATTCTTTTTGACCTTCGACCCACTGCGCATTGGAGGCATGGGCGATTGGTGAATAGCCACCGAGGCCGATGCGGGCGTTTTCGTGGCGGAGGATGAGTTTGGTTTCGTCGCGGAGGGCGGCAGCGACTTCAGCGGGTGCGAGCCCCGTGTCGGCGGGCGTGACTTCAGCGGGCGTGACTTCGGTGGGTTTCGCTTCGGCGACGGTGGCCGGGGGTTCGGGGGTAGTTGCGGGAGCTTTCGGTTCGGTCGGTGCTGCGGGTTCGGGGGTGACAGCAGCAACGGCCGGGGCGGGCGGTGTTGCAGGTGCCGCGGGGACTGCGGGTTCGGGGGTGGCAGCTGGTTTTGCTGGAGAATCGGCAGCGACGACGGGCGTTTCGGCCGGAGCAGCCGCGGGGACCGGGGGTACGGGGGGGGCTGCCGGGGCGGTGGGTGGTTCGCTGGGGGCGGGAGCTGCGGGAGTTGTCTGTGTGGCAGCGACGGCGACAGCAGTGGTGGCCGTAGCGGGGGACTGGAGATGCTGTTTGAGCCGGGCGACGTAACCGGCGAGGCCGGGTGAGCCGACGTCTTTGGCGAGCACTTTGCCGTCGGGAGCGACAATCACGTCTGTGGGCAGAGCGCGAACGCCGAACCGGGACACCAGATCACGGTGTTTGTCGGAATCGACCTTCACCCCGATGATGCCATTCCCGAGCAGGCTTGTGACCTGAGCGTTACTGAGAACCTCGGATTCCATACGTCGGCAGGGACCACACCAGGACGCGTGAAAATGCACAA
>JBJTOM010000470.1:0-11982 GCA_046074585.1 Planctomycetota bacterium
CTACTCTCTCCCCCTCCTCCCCTCGCCACTTTCCAATTCGAAGGGCCATATGGCCTGGCTGGGTACCGCGCTTCATCGCGGGCGCGGCTCGATGGTGGCGTTTGCAGCACCCTTCGCCCGCGGACTGCCGTCCGGCGGCTCAGAAGCTCTTTACCGGGACATTGACGCCCCCCGCACGCCCTGTCACGTAGCGCGGAGTCCGAAGGACGACTTCCGGAGTTCTTAACGAGGACTTACGCCACAGGGGGCCGATCAGCGCTACCGGTTTGGTTGCCGGCAACGCATTTTGACGGAGCAGCAATTCAAAGTCAGCGGACGATTGCAGGGAGTCAGTTTGTGCTCAGATGTGGCGTAAGCCTGCCGGTCAGGCACCGACCGCGACGTCCTTGAGGCGTGGCAGAAGGTACGCGACGGTTCCGGCCATCGTGTTGAGGTTGGGATAATCTTCCTCAGGAATCTGGATGCGATACATTTTTCGCAGTTCCATGACAATGTCGAGGAAGTCCATGCTGTCCAGTTCCATCTGTTCGCGAAACGGACGCGCATCTTCAAGCCCGGTCAGATCCTCGTCTGGAGCAATTCGCTCCAGAATATCCAGAATCACCTGCCGGATCTGATCAGCCGTCATCAATCTGCCCTCTCAACTGTTGGAGGCGGTTTCCTGAAACTTTTTGACGATCACAACGGAATTGATCCCGAGCATCCCGAAGGAGTTATTGAGGATGCAGTTGACGTGAGCGAGTTGCCGAGGGTGATTGATCACCAGATTTGGCAGACTGCAGCGTGGGTCCGGTTCCGAAACGTTGATTGTAGCGTGCACCATGCGATCGTCAAACGAGGGGAGGTTGCCGAGCAATTCCAGTGCTCCGGCGGCTCCCATGGCGTGGCCGATGAAGCTTTTGGTATTGTTGATCCAGGTATTGGGGGAGTCAGCGAAGACTCGTCGCAGGGCTGCGGCCTCTTCGATGTCTCCCTGTTCCGTGGCGGTCGCATGACTGCTGACAATATCGATATCGGCTGCGGTGAGCCCGGCGCGGCGGAGTGCGAGTTGGATGCATTCGGCCTGGCGACCGGAGTCTGGGAGCACAAAGTCTCTGGCATCGGAATTCATGGCATAACCAACGATCTCACCGTAAATCTTTGCACCACGGCGTTTTGCATCATCCAATCGTTCAAGGGTGCAGATTCCGCCGCCTTCGGCGACAACAATCCCATTGCGGTGAACGTCGAAGGGCCGACAGGCCAGGCTCGGGTTCTCGTGGCTGGCCAGCGCCCCCTGCGCTGCGAAGCTGGCGAAGATTCCAAACGTGTGGATACTCTCGGAGACTCCACCGGCCACAGCGAGGTCAACTTCGTGGAGCCGCAGCATTTGAACGGCCTGAATAAAGCCGGCGTTGCCTGCGGCACAGGCGGCCCCCAGTGTGAGGTGCGGGCCGGTAATTCCCAGATTCAATGTGACTTCGCCAGCCGGATTATTGGCCACCGTTCTGGGATTGTGGTGATGTGACCAGACCTTCGTGTCGTACTGAAACTTTGAGATTTCGTAGACTTCGTTCTCAGTTTCGACATTTCCGTGTTCGGTGATACCCAGGTAGACGCCGGTGCGATCTTTCGCGACGGCCCCCCAGTCAAGCCCGGAGTCTCGGATGGCTTCATTCGCACAATAGATGGAGATGGAGCCGGCCCGGGTGCCCCGACGCAGATCTTTTTTCTTCTGGTAGCGGAGCTCATCGAAGCGACAAACACCGGCCAGCACCGGCCCCATGTACCGCGTCTGGTAGTTGACCACGCCGGATTGTCCCGAAAGCAGCGCAGCACGGAATTCGCTCAGGTTGTTTCCGTTGGGAGCCGCCAGGCCAACCCCGGTGATGACCACACGCTCAGAATCGATCACGTCAGGAACCTCTGCACTCGCTGCGTTTCAGCCCGGGAAAACACGTCCCCGGTCAGATGAGAATTCTCGGAGATTACAGTGCAGCCGGAAACCTGACAAGCAGGGCAACAGGGCTTCCCAGGGATCCGGCTGAAGCAGCGGCCGAAACGCGAACGAATTGGCCGATTTCATCCCCCACCCCCTGCGTTTCAGATCGGTTCACCCGCCAGCAGACGCTTCTGACGCTCCCGGATGATCGCCTGAGCATCTTCCGGACAGACCTCCGGATCAATCCATCTCTTCAGGTCCCGCAGTGCGATGACTGTGTATTTTTCCACCTGTAGAAACTTCATACAGGCCTCGAACGTCGCCTGATGACTGCTGACCCATGCATGAGCCGTGTCCGGAACGCCATGATACTGGAGGATTGCCGGACGTCCGGGTTTCGCCTGCTGCACGGCCTGAATAAAGTTTTCCAGCGTCCACGCAGGGCGGGCATCTCCGGCAGACGGGAGCAACAGTGGGTGGTCAGCTCCCGCCTGTATCGCAACTCCCCGTCCCTGCTCATACGGGTATTCAGGTGCCCCGCCTCTCCTGGCAAAAATAATTCCGTTTTCTTTGAGAATCGGAAAGGCCTTCGATGTCCAGGCGTTGCCGGGCCATGCGAAGGTCACCGGGCGTGGAATTCCAAAGGATTCACACCGTTCCACGATTCCGCCCAACTGCTCTGGAAGCCTGCTCACCGTGCCGTCGGTAATTCCAAGGTGGTCCCGAGTGTGGTTGCCAATCTCAAATCCATCTTCATGCAGCTCACGAATTTCGTCCCACGTCATGTAATCCTTGTGATTTTGGGTGAAGTCAAAACCCTCAGTGATGAAGAACGTCGCATGGAAGCCGTAATCCCTGAGTATTGGGCGGGCGACAGTGAAATGTGACTTAGCGGAATCATCAAACGTCAAAACGACCAGACGGGCGGGCACGGGGGGCAACCGTTTCGCTGGGGCCGCCGACTCGTCAGCCTGAACTCCCCGGTTTGCGATCCCGGTTGACAGTGCTGCGATGGAAGCCAGCTTTGCGACGGAGGATCGACGTGACAACTTCATCGGAAACACCCTGTCATCCCTGAAAAAATGATCAGAACGGCACAGGAAGCATTTCGGCGAAATAGGCTCCCGGAGCATTTTCCGTTCGCTCAGAAGCCGGATTTTCGTTCCGAAAATCTCCCGCTGACGTCTGCGGAAGACGATTCGGATCAAGCAATCCTTCCCGAATTACCCATTCTCAGGGGCAACTTTCAGTTGCGTCCGGGGCGTACAGATCACAGAATCACTGGCCTTGAGCCTGTCGCTCCCGACACCACAAACTCTGAAATCGGCCGCTCCGACATGCTCCTGCCGCGGCTGTTACCCCGTTGCAGGTATCCACCCGGCTCACCCTCATCCCTGCTCGCCCCGATCCACCTCTCCTCCCAAACCCGCCTCAACGCCATGCTCAACCTCCTCGGCTCTTCCTATCGCTTCTGCGACGGCATTTCTCGACGCTCCTTCGTCCGCATTGGCGGGCTGGCCGCAGGCGGCCTGTCGCTGGCGGATGTACTGGCAGCCGAATCATCGGCCCGCGGGGCTCCTGCAAGACACAAGTCCGTGATCATGGTTTACCTGTCCGGTGGCCTGCCACATCAGGACACCTTTGACCTCAAACCGCATGCCCCTGCAGAGATTCGCGGCGAATTTCAGCCCATCCAGACGGCAGTTCCCGGAGTGCACTTCTGCGAATTGCTTCCCAAACTGGCGCTCACGGCTGATCGCTGCTCAATTGTCCGCTCCATCGTCGGTCAACGCGACGAACATTCCAGCTTTCAGAACCTGACAGGTTACACCATGGGAGAAGTTCAAAGGGACGGGATCCCGAACTTCGGTTCCGTGGTTGCCAAAATGCAGGGACCGGTCAACGAAGTCACGCCTCCCTTTGTGGACCTGTTCCCGACCATGCAGCACCGCCCTTACAACAGCACCGGCGCTGGTTATCTGGGAAGTGCCTTCAACCAGGTCCGCGCCGACGGCGAAGACCTTTCCGCCATGCGACTGAGATATATTGAAAACCAGCAGTTCTCAGGTCGTCGCAGTCTCCTCGAACAATTGGACAACTTCCGTCGCAACGTGGATGCCCGCCCCCTCCAGAACCTCTCGGAAAGCTACCGCCGCGCGTTCGATGTGCTCACCTCATCCCGACTTGTCGATGCCATGAACGTGGAAAACGAAGACCCGGCCACGCTGGCCCTTTACGGTCGCGGGTCATCCAAACACCTCGGAGACGGCGCTCCTCTCTGGAATGACCAGCTGCTGGTCGCTCGCAGGCTGGTGGAAGCAGGCGTTCGCGTGGTCACAGTGGCCTACGGATTCTGGGACACTCATGGCAATAACTTCGGGCATTGTCGAGCCCATCTGCCGACGTTCGACACGGGTATTGCCGCCCTGATTCAGGACCTGGCACTGCGGGGGCTGGACAATGACGTCACGCTTGTTGTCTGGGGTGAGTTCGGGCGCACGCCAAAAATCAACGACAAGGCTGGTCGCGATCACTGGGCCCCGGTGCAATCCGCTCTGCTGGCCGGCGGAGGCATGCCCTGCGGTCAGGTGATCGGCTCCACGGATAAAATTGGCGCGTACGCTGTTGAACGCCCCATCCACTACCGAGATGTCCTCGCAACCGTCTACCATAACCTTGGAATCGACAGCACCAGTTACATTCGCGATCAGGCCGAGCGGCCTGTTCGGATTTTGCCGGAAGAATGTCGACCGATCCGGGAACTCCTCAGCCGCACTTAACGCCCCGCCTGCACTAATTGGCGATCTGACCGATTCCGCTGTCCTGACCTTCGCCCGGACTGCTCTTTCATGGTGGCGGGCGTCGAGGATTCAAACAATTGACGAATCCCTTCCATCCGCCTGCGATTCACTCCAAGGTCCGAATGCCCCACGCGGGATGCTGAGCGAAAGTGAATGTGCCCCTGAGTCGCGTCGTGGAAAAATTCCACGTCGTCACAAAACCGGAAAATCAAACTCCGGAACTCCGCTCGCAGATACGTGTCTGACTGTTCCACCACCGTCGCCCCCCGCAGTCTCCGGATGAGGCCGGCGATCCGCGCGATCGGCTGATCTTCTCCGTCAGCAGGCCGCAGAGGTGCGATCCAGTGCTGCTGAGTTTCCGCCTGCGTCGACACGCAGTTGGGCGACGGCGGGCACGGGGCCAGTCGCCCGTTCCTGACTCCCAGACCCTCAGGAGCCTTCGCGAGAAAGCTGAGTACGGCCAGAGCAGCGCAAGGGAACCCGATGCAGCAAATTGTCGAAACGATCCACACCATCGCGGGGCGCCGTCCCTTGGAAAACATAAAAACCTCGCTGATCAACGCCGGATGAGACCCTGAAAACACCCGGCCACGCTGCTGACAGACCGTAAGAAACTCTCTGAATTAACCAACCCCAGTGACTTTACCCCGCTCTCCGCCCGCTCTACCATCCCGCCCGAGGCGGTCCGGATTCCGCCCTGGGCTGAGCTTTCCGTGTTTTGTTTTCCAAAGGAGTTTTCCCGCCATGCAGACTTCCCGCCGATGCTGTCTCGCCACGCTGCTGCTGCTCGCTGTTGCCAACACCACCGCCTTTGCGGCCCCCGCAGACGAATACGTCTACGACGCCGTGCACTCCTCGGTCAGCTTCAAAGCCAGGCACCTTGACCTCAGCTGGATTCATGGTCGTTTCAACAATGTCGACGGCCGCTTCTCCATTGATCGTCAGGACCCTGCAAAGTCGGCATTTCAGCTGACCATCCAGGCCGACAGCGTTGATACAGCCAACGCGGCCCGTGATGAACACCTGCGGCAGCCGGATTACTTTGATACCAAACAATTCCCGACGATTGAGTTTCGCAGCAAAAAAGTCAAGGCGATTGACGGCGGCTATGAAGTCACCGGTGACTTCACCATGCACGGTGTCACTCGTGAAATCACAATTCGACTGATGGGCGGCAGGGAAATTGAATCCCGCGGGGTTCGCCGCGTGGGGTTCTCTACCGAACTGCGGCTGAAACGCAGTGACTATAAATTTGACCCCAGTGCCATCGGTGCGATTGGCGATGAGGCAATCGTGATCATCGACTGTGAAGGGATGATCAAGTAGTCGATGCCCGACCTGTGGCTGCTGACATACTCATTCGCCGCAGCGGCGGTCTGTGCCTCTGCGGCCTGCATCGTGGTCCTTCTGCCGCTTCACGCGAAGCCCCCCGACGCCGCGTCTGTGCCACACTTCAGGGTGCTCTGCAGCTTCCTTGTCGGGGGTCTCGCCGGTCTGTCGGTCCAGGGCGCCATTCCTGCCGTCCCACCGGTGACCGGTCTGGATCGCTGGCTGCTGATCGGGCTGCCATGGCTGCTCATCGCCGACGTCGCCGGATCGTTCCTGCGCCGTTGGCAGCCAGCGCGATATCTGCGAAGCTCCGCGGCTCTGATTGTCGCCCCCGTCATCCTGCACGGAAGCGTTCATCTGGAAGCGGCTCCCGCACTTCGGGTGCTCTCTGAACTGACCGTTGGCGGCCTGCTCACTGTGACCATCGCAGCCTGTGTCATGCTGGTGATGACAACCCTGGCCGATCGCCCCCGTCACCATTCGGCCAACCTCGTCCCCATGCTGCATGCGGGGCTGGCGGTGCTGACCCTGCAGGTTGCGGCCGCGACCGTGATGCTCGGAGGCTGGATTCGCGGTGGTGCAGCGGCACTGCCGGTCGCAGGAAGCTGCATCGGCCTTCTCACAGCCGCCGGGGTGTCGCGGCGACCACTGGTCGCCGCCCTGGTGTATCGCTGGAGTATCTGGAGCCTGTGCGGAGTTGTGCTGCTGGGGCATTTCTTTGGCCGGCTGGGCTTGGTGCAGTCAACGCTGCTGCTGTCAGCGGCGGCAATACCTGAGCTGGTGCCACTCCCGCAAAAGCCAGGTACGAACGCAACTCACACGTTCGCAGCCTGCCTTCTCACACTGCTGCTGCTGGCACTCGTCCTCATCCCGGCCATCTGCACGTTCATGGATCGCATGAGTCCTTTGCTGGCTGCGGAACAGACGACTGCACACTCCTGATTTGCCGGAAGGCGGACTCAGCCGGGTTGATCAACAACAAAACCGGGGAGCACCGCGACGACGGGACGCTGCCCATGGTGCTTTCTCTGCAGATGCGACACCACCGCGCGGAAGTCGACTTCGAAGGGTTCCAGCCCGCGACCCATCTGCACAAGCCAGTCAGAGAAGTTGCCGGACGCACTGCCTTCGAGGCGGATATGACCAACCCGCACACCATCGACAACAAGAGGAATTTCTGTCTTCCAGCTTTCATGGGCTTCGGTGGCCGATTTTGCCCGCCATGTGGCGTGATAAGACTCACCTGCACTTGGCATATTGACATTCAGTTCCACACTGTCGAGACGGTTGTTCTCGGCAAAGGTGGTGAGCAGATCCCAGAGCTTCACCCATTCGTGCTGGCCCTGAAGACGGACCTGTTCGTGGTGCAGGAGTGGCCGCTGACCTTCACGGCCGCGCACCAGTGACACCAGCACACGACGGACCCGATTGCCCAGCAGCGTCATTTCCGCGTAACCAAAGGATCGGGATACCACCAGCAGTGAGAGTGCGGTAGAGACCGCCACAATCGCGATCAGCTCGTTGCTGTAAAAGGCGCTGCCCACAGCACCGAGTCCTGTGATGGCACACAGCGAGCCGACAACACCCAGAAGTCGCGCGCCGGAATGTCCCTGACGTAAGAGGCAGTGATGCAGGTGACCTCGGTCAGTGGCGTAGATGCTGCGCCCGGTGAGTCGCCTGCGAACGATAGCCATCGCCACGTCGAAAATCGGGATCGCCCAGATCGCCGTCGGCATCACCATCGCCACCACGGTGTACTGCTTGACGGAACACTTGAGAGCCACGCAGCCAAGGATCAGGCCGATGAGCATGCTGCCGGAGTCTCCGAGGAACATGCGGGCCGGAGGAAAATTGTGGATCAGAAACCCAGCGAGGCTGCCTGAAAGCGCTAACGACAGCAGCAAACCGTCGGGACGACCGTCCAGAATCAATGTGACGGCTGCGACGGACAGAGCAAGCACAATCCCCGTCGTGGAAGCAAGACCGTCCACTCCGTCAATCAGGTTCAGTGCGTTGATCGCGCCCAGGATCCAGAACAGCGTGAACAGAAATCCCAGATCGCCGAACTGGATCGTCCAGCCAAAGGCGGTTACGTGGTCCACTGCGATCCCCGATGGAAGCATCAGGACGGCCGCGACAAACTGGCCCAGCAGTTTCTGGCGGCCACGCAGGCCAAAACGGTCGTCCAGAAGCCCCACCATGACTATCACCGCCGCCGCTGCGGAAAGACACATCAGAAACGAGGCGTCACCGCGGGTCGCAAGCAATACCTGCGGGTCTGTCCAGAGGGCCGCAGCCACCCCGGCGACGATGGACAGCACAAGTGTAGGGCCCCCGGTGAGCGGTACAGCACGCGTATGCAGCTTCCGCTGGCCATCCGGCCGGTCCACGATGCCAAGCCGACGACAACAGTGGCCAGCCACCGGCGCAAAAAAAGCCGCGAAGGCCAGTGAGACCACCCCACAAAGCAGCATCGGACTCATTGGGGAACCACCTGAAACTGTTTACACGCCGCCAAATGACCGCAGTGCAGCCTGTGCATCTGGAGACGTTCTGTTGGTTGATTCTGGAATCATGATTGACATCTGAATGAAACTTACCGCCAATTCCTGCTGCCCAGACTGCCCAGAACACGCAGACTATCATTGGCAGGCACCGGATTCACGAGTCCAGTTTCCGACGTTGGCTGATTTTGCAGCACCTGGGTTCACTTTTCAGCAGATTCATCAAAACCGTCACAGCCTACACACTAACAGACACCCTGGAGATGAAAAGGCAGGTTTTTCGCCCTGGTTCTTTCGAGAACGCACCGCGTTTCCTCGCCTATCGTCGAATCAAGTCGGTGACAACGAACAATCAGGATCGGCTGAAACGCAAACCAGCAAGACAAGACGTTGGAAGACAGCAAATCCAAACAGTTGGCACAACCGTTAAAAGCGACTCAGACTGCCCCCGTCACGCAGGCCATTCGCGATCGGCAGCAATTGCCGCGCCGCAACTGCAGAGTTTCCATCAAGTGGGCATACCATAAAGAGTCCCTGGTGAAATCTGGCCGATAAAGCAGTTTGCGTGTTGCGTTCGAACCGGCGAGCGCGCAAAATCAGCTTGGATTCAGCGACCTCTCAGGAGCAATTCGATGGTTGGAAAGCGATTTTTGCGTCAGCGACGAGCATCCCTGCGGTCCCTTGCAGCAGCCGTGATTGCAGAACCACTTGAATCTCGTCGACTCCTCGCTGCCGTGTATGACGACTCTCCGACCGAAGATGTTCTGGCGGAGGCCACCCTCGCGGAGAGTGTGTCCTCCTGTGAAGAATACAATGTCGAAGCGTGCATTGTTGAGGAGGCTTGTGATCCTGGCATCGGTGAGGAGGGCGGTCTGATCGAAGTGGCCGTCGAGACTGAGTCCGGGTTTGAAGATGGAAACAGGCCCGAAGATTTCCCGCCGATCCTCGCAGTGTGCGGACTTCCCAGCAATCGGCTGCTCAGCCCGTACGATGGCGATTCCGACTGGCAGTCGGCTGAATTTGTGTACGAAACGCAGGATCTGGAATTCACCGAGGAAGCAAATGATCCTGAATTCATGGAAAGCGCCCTGCCAGAAGAATCTCTGGAAGACTTCAACGAAGGCTGGGTGATTGACTGGACGACCGTCCGGGGCATAAACGGTGATGCGGAGTTCGTGCCAGGCGAATTGCCAGAAAGGACAGACTTCAGCGACTGGCAGGTTTTCCAGACAGACGACGGCTTCGATGAGTCGGCCTGGTGCGGCCTCGTCGACGTCAACACGGGGACAGACGGGGTCTTACTGTCGGATGATACAGACGGGATCTTACTGTCGGATGATGTTGTTGGCGAAGAAGTGCAGGAACGCGACTGGTCGGAGTACAAACAGCAACTGCTGCTCGCTGGCAACGAATTCGACGCGCAGTTCATGATGTTCAGCGTGCCCCTCGAAGACACCCCCCCGGCAGTCCTCTCAGCAGACAGCCCGTTTGCACCTGTCAACAGCCTGCGAGGTGGTTCCGGGATGATGCTCAGGACACTTTCAATAAGCGTTCCTGTTGAACTGTCACCGTCTTCCATCCAGTCCGTGCAGGCAAACTTCTTCCCGCAACAACGCCGTGGTGAGTCGGTTTTTGGGGCACGGTCAGGTTCGTTCACAGGGTCAGCCGATCCGGGCGCTGCTGTCGCGGGACTCGTTCTGGCACGCACGGAAACACGTGGCGCAGTGTCCACGGTGGTTCCGTCGGCATCAGCAAAGCGCTCCGTCACGGCGTATGCCGCTCAGGCTCCGGCAACTTCTGAGCCAGGCAGCGAGATCACCGAAGACGCACAGTCGCAGCTGAATCTCTTCGGGGACGATCGTTCGCCTAAGGACAGGAAGCCGGTTCGAAAAGAGCAGTCGCGAGCCGATCAGTCGGCTGACCAGATGAATCCCGACGCTGCCGATGCTGGCACCGTCCGAAATCCGCCGGTGTCTGACAGGGCTGCCGAACAGGCTGATTCGCGCACCACGTCGGAACCAGTCACCGTGGCTGACTCGGCTCAGCGTCAGCTCCTTTCCCGGTAAACCTCAGGCCGCGCTGGACATTCCGTATCCAATCGTCAGCAGTCCTTGTCTATGCGTCTTGGCATTCTCGGTGGCACCTTCGACCCTGTGCATTACGGTCATCTGCTGATTGCGGAGACCTGTCGTGAACGGCTGCAGCTGGATCAGGTCCGATTTGTTCCGGCACTGCAATCTCCGCTGAAAACAGACGAACCTCAGGTGGACGGCCATGCCCGCGCGGATATGGTGCAGCTGGCAGTTTCCGGATGCCCGGCATTTGTCGTGGATCGTCGCGAACTTCGTCGCAGTCCGCCTTCGTGGACCATCGATACCCTCCGGTCATTTCGTGCTGAATTTCCAGACGCAGAACTTGTGCTGCTTCTTGGAGCTGATTCCCTTAAGGACCTGCCGCGGTGGAAGGAGCCGGAAGAAATTCTGAAGCTGGCCCGAATTGCCGCCTGCAATCGTCCGGGGTTACCGGAACTTTCAGACAATACCGTTCGGACGTGGCTTGGCGACGATCTGGCTAAGGGTGTGACGCCCGTACAGATTCCCGGCACGGATATTTCGTCCACCGAACTGCGGCAGCGAATTCGGTCGGGCCGGAGCATTCGGTTTCTCACTCCGAGGGCCGTTGAGGCATTCCTGACAGAGCATCGCCTGTACGTGCCGAAACTCTGATTCAGCCGTCTGCAACCGCTCTTCCAGGGGTGAGTGGCCAGGGGCCTTGACTTTCCGGCAGAGGGCGCCAAGGTTCGTGCTGGTTATTCGTGAGCCTCCTGGGAGGGTTCAAACCAGCGATAGATAGCGGGGAGCACCAGCAGTGTCAGGACGGTGCAGGTGATCAGGCCGCCGATGACGACGGTCGCCAGTGGCCGCTGGACTTCGGCACCGGCACTGCCTGAGACGGCCATGGGGATGAAGCCCAGAGCGCCGCAGGAGGCGGTCATGAGCACAGGGCGGAGTCGGTCGAGGGCACCGTTGACAACGGCCGACTGCTGATCGTGACCATGCACTCTCAGGTGCCGCACGTGCTCGATAAGCACCACACCGTTCATTACGGCAATTCCGAACAGTGCAATGAATCCCACACCGGCGGAAATCGAGAAGGGCATCTCGCGCAGCCAGAGAGCGAAGATGCCGCCGGTGGCAGCGATGGGCACGTTGAGATAGATCAGCAGAGTGAGACTGACGGAGTTGAACGTGACGTACAGCAGAGAGAAGATGAGGAACAGGGCGACCGGGACGGCGATCATCAGCCGTTGATTGGCGCGCTGCAGGTTCTGGAACTGGCCCCCCCATTCGAGCGAGTACCCGGCGGGCAGCTTGACTTCACCGTCAACGACGGCCTGGGCGTCCTGAACAAACCCGGCAAGGTCTCT
>JBJTOM010000471.1:0-4983 GCA_046074585.1 Planctomycetota bacterium
GGGAAGGCTGGCTGTGTGGTGGAGGCGGCCACGTGCACGGTGAGTCCGGCATTTTCGAGGGCCTGGCGAGTGTCGCTGTATTCTCGGTAGTAGAAGTCCTGGCGATCCGCAACGACAAGGAGTACAGGCAGTGTCTGGGCGCTGAGTACGGTTCGCTGTTCGAGTGACTGCAGTTCGGCAGCGGGCGATGCCGGACGATTTTTGCGGCGACTGAATGTGGATTTCCGGAAGACAGGCAGGCGGAACATTGGTTAGACTCCCTGAACGAGCATGGTTGTGAGCACTCGAGAGCGTTTCGGGCTCCCACTGACAACGGCTCGCCAAACACTCACACTCTGCGACAGGAATTTCAGAAATTCTTTCTCATGCCTCCAACACCACTCTCCGGAGACGTCACTGGCTGGATTCAGCGAGTGCGTGCGGGCGACAGTTCTGCGGTGCAGCATCTGTGGAACGGTTATTTCCAGCGGATGGTGCAGGCCGCTCGGCTGCGTCTTCAGGGGGCTTCACGGGGGGCAGCGGATGAAGAGGACGTGGCGTTGAGCGCCTTCAACAGTTTTTGTCTGGGTGCCCGAGCCGGCCGTTTCCCACAACTCCTTGATTCCCACAGTCTCTGGCCACTCCTGCTGGTGATCACTGCAAACAAGTCGGTGGATCTGATTCGGCAGAACAACCGCCAGCGTCGTGGTGGCGGACGGGAACGACTCTCCGGAGATGCTCTGGCTGACGCTCTCAGCGGAGTGCTGTCGCGTGAGCCGAGTCCGGAATTCACAGCAGAACTCACAGATCAGCTGGGACACCTGCTGCGAAATCTCGATGCCAGCGGCGATCCGCAGCTGCGTCAGATTGCACTCTACAAACTGGAAGGGCTGAGTACTGAGGAGATCGCTGGTCGCGTGGGGTGTGTGCGGCGAAGTGTGGAGCGGAAGCTGCAGGTCATCGCGTGCCTGTGGGAGCGGTCAGAGGAGGAATCGGAGTGACGGACACATCGCACGAATTCAGCAGGCTGCCCTCCGCGCTCATGCTGCAGATTGACCGTCTGTGCAGTCGCCTCGAAGCATCCTGGCAGGCGGGCATCGGCCTGAATGCCGAAGAACTGCTGCCGGAACTGCAGAACCTCAGTGCCGAACAGCAGCAGGCGGCGCTCGCAGAACTGCTCCCGCTGGAACTCGAATACCGACGCCGTTACGGCAGGCCGGCAGGCTTTGCAGAACTGACCGCACGATTTCCTTCCAGTGACCCGGCGTGGCTCCAGCAGGTACTGGGATGGGCCGAACCCGAGACGATTCTCGGTCCTGCGGTCAGTGACAGTGATGGATTTGCAATGGCCACTGGCAGCAGCCCGTCCGTCACGTCCGTGTCGCCTGTTCCGGAGCGGCTTGGTGACTATCGGCTTCTGCGGATTCTGGGGCAGGGAGGCATGGGAACCGTGTATGAGGCGGTTCATGAGCGGATGGGGCGTGCAGTGGCCGTCAAGGTTCTGCGTGCGGAGATTCGGGGAAACGCAGCGTTGTTACAGCGATTTGAGCGGGAGGTTCGGACAGCCGCAAAGCTGATTCACCCGCACATCGTCACAGCGCTGGATGCCCGGATCCACGAAGGGCTTCCGTTTCTTGTCACGGAACTGGTGGATGGCGAGGATCTGGAAACGCTGGTGCGGAGGGACGGGCCACTGGCGGTCGACACGGCGCTCGACGTGATCGCTCAGGTCGCCACTGGTCTGGCATATGCACATGAACAGGGCGTTGTGCATCGGGATATTAAACCGGCCAATCTGCTTCGCGATCGTCGTGGTGTTGTTCGAATTCTGGATATGGGGCTGGCAAGGCTGGATGAAATGCAGCGCCATGGCAGCACCGCGGGAACTGAGGTGCCGGCCGGCGATGGTTTAACAGACAGCGGTCTGATTATGGGAACGGCAGCCTACATGGCACCTGAACAGGCACGCGACACCCGCAGGGCCGATGCCCGCTCAGACCTGTACAGTCTGGGCTGCACCCTGCATTTCCTGCTGACCGGGCGTCCTCCCTATACCGCGGCCTCTGCCATCGACATGATTGTGGCCCATCTGCAGCGCCCTCTGCCGCAGCTAAAGGACGGAGTTGCCGATCGGCGGATCCCGGATTCGGTGCAGCAGCTGTTTGAGCAGCTGGTGGCAAAAAACGCTGAAGACCGCATCCAGACGGCTGCTGCAACGGCTGACCGCATCACGGCCCTGCGGAAAACGCCGGAGCATTCAGAACTTCGTCCACATGATGTTCATCCGATGTCACAGAGACCTGCCAAACGCGGAAGGATGCCGGGGGCTGGTGTCCTGCTGATCGTGTCTGTCCTCGCCATCGTTGTCTGCATCGTGTTCCTGCGGCGAGCGCAGGAGGCCCCGGATCCTGCCGCGCCAGTAGCGAGCAGTCTGCCTGAGGCGGAAAAAATGGTGACCGCGGAACCACCGACAATCACCTTCGACGGGATTGCCGGCTATCTGCAGATGCCGGCTCTGACGCCGGAAGCGGGGACAGCATACACGCTGGAAGCCATCGTCCGGCCACAACGGTTTCAGACGTGCAATCTGCTGTCGTGGCTGGGACCTGACTGGATGGCTCTTTACGTGAGTGATTCCGGGCAGCCGGGTACTGCGAGGCTGTTTGCTGGGCAGTCAACAGTTCTGATTGGTCAGGGAACTCTGCAGGCGGACCGCTGGACGCATGTGGCTGCTGTATTTGAATCGGGCAGGGCAAGAATGTTTGTGAATGGCCAGGAAGAATCGCTCACCCCGATCAACTTTACGCTGTCTGAGACGACGGGGGGACTGTTTGCCGGAGGAGTGGATCCTGGGTGTCTGCCGGAGGGCGAGAATCGGCGATTTTTCTGTGGCAGCATGCGGGGCTTGCGGATTTCCCGTGGCGCGCGTTACGGCGGTGCGTTTGAGGCTCCGCTGACGCTTCTGGAGGATTCGCAGACGATTGCTGTGATGCGACCAAATGCAGACGGAACGGCGCTGGTGTTCAGAGACGGCGCGGGACGGGAGCTGAAGGTTGTTCCGTCTGCTGCCGGGGTTGAGTAACGAAGTCGGAGTCAGCGCAGAGCGGACATTGGACGGCTGATGATGGACGATGTGTGATGATCAGTGGCTGAGGTCTGTGAACGCCAGTTGGGCCGCGGCGAGTGTTGCGGCGATGTCAGCATCGCTGTGGACGGCCGAGATAAACATCGCCTCGAACTGGCTGCAGGGGAGGTAGACACCGCGTTTGAGCAGACCGTGGAACCAGCGGGAGAATTTGCCGGTGTCGGACGCGGACGCGGTGGCGAGGTCATGCACGGGCTGTTCTGTGAGGAACACAGTGAGCATGCTGCCGACGCGATTAATGTGGACGGGCTGGTTTGCAGCGGCGGCAGCGCGGCGGAAGCCATCTTCCAGCATAGCCCCCAGTTGTTCAAGGCGAGGATAGGGATTGTAACGGCGGATCAGATCGAGCATCGTGATGCCGGCCGCTATCGCCATGGGGTTGCCGCTGAGCGTTCCAGCCTGGTAGACCCGACCGACGGGGGACACGTGCTGCATGATGTCGGCTCGGCCACCATAAGCGCCCACCGGGAGTCCTGCTCCGAGAATCTTGCCGAGGGTAGTCATATCGGGGCGGATCCCGAAAAGCTGTTGGGCTCCGCCGGCAGAGAGTCGGAAGCCGGTCATAACTTCGTCGAAGATGAGCACTGTGCCGTGAAGGTCGCAGAGTCGTCGCAGTTCGGACAGGAATTCCGGGGTGGGGATGACGCAGCCCATGTTGCCGACGACGGGTTCGAGGATGACGGCGGCGAGCAGATGGCCGCTGGCGGCAAAGGCCTCACGGAGCTGCTGGGGATCGTTGTAGGGGAGCACAAGCGTATCTGCGGTGGCGCCGGCGGGGACTCCGGGGCTGGAGGGGCAGCCGAGTGTGAGGGCACCGCTGCCGGCGGCGACGAGGAGGCTGTCGACATGGCCGTGGTAGCAGCCGGCGAATTTCACGATGCCGCTGCGACCGGTGAAGCCACGCGCCACGCGAATGGCGGACATGGTGGCTTCGGTGCCGGAATTGACCATCCGTACGCGTTCCATGGACGGGACCATTTCCGCCACGCGTTCAGCCATTTCTGCTTCGGCTTCGGTGGGGGCCCCGAAGCTGGTGCCGATTTCCATGGCCCCCTGAATGGCCTGCAGGATCATGGGGTGGCGGTGACCGAAGAGATGCGGGCCCCACGAGCCGATGTAGTCGATGAAGCGATTGCCATCGACATCATAGAGATAGGCGCCGTCGCCGCGTTTCATGAAGGGTGGAGTCCCTCCGACCGCGCCGAAGGCCCTGGCGGGGCTGTTGACGCCGCCGGGAATCCGCTGAGCTGCACGTTTGAAGAGCCGCTCGCTCTCTGTTCGCACCGAAGTATCCATGTATCCGACTTTCCTGAGGATGTCGTGAGACGCCCTTAATTTACTTTCAATTCGAGCTCCGGGATGGCGACCCTGATCTTCTGAACGGTTTCGGCGGAGGGATCGCAGTTGGAGAGGTCGAGGTATCTGAGGCTGGTGAGCTGAGCGAGCTGCTGGATGCCGGCGTCGTCGAGTTGTGTGCCGGCAAGGTGCAGACGCTGGAGCTGTGTGAGTTTGAGCAGTGCGGGGAGGGATTCGGAGGAGACGCGGGTGGCTTCGAGGTTGAGTTCGGTGAGTTTGGTGAGAGTGGCGAGGGGTGCGAAGCTCTCGTCGCGGACTTTTTTAATTTCGCGGAGTTCGAGATAGGTGAGACTGGTGAGTGCGGCAAGCTTTGCGATGCCTTCGCCAGTGACAAGCTTACATTCGCTGATGTCAAGAAAGGCAAGTTTGGGCAGGGTGCAGATGGCGGCAAGTCCGTCGTCGTCGATGGAGGTTTCGCGGAGTTCGAGGCGTGTGAGTTCGGTGCAGGCAGCGAGCTGTTTGACGCCGGTGCCGGTGATGTCGGCGAGTCGGCAGCCGAGGCG
>JBJTOM010000472.1:0-8950 GCA_046074585.1 Planctomycetota bacterium
CCGACAAATCCTGCTCGCCACTCGCGAACACTTTCTGATACCCACAAACAGCATGACATCAGGCAGTCCGGAACAACGCCTGCAGCTCACCACTGCACTCCCGTTTGCCGAAGCCACATCCATCCAACCCGACTCCGTCACCCGCGAACTCCAGCTCACCCGCGGAGTCGCTCACGTCAGGCTGCTCCCGGCATGGCTTGAAGACGATCGCGTGCAGCACACCTTCGGCCAGTGCCAGGCCCATGACGGCCAGCTGGAATGTTCAGCGGTGGGCGAGGGCGGCACTACCCTGCCACTCGTGCTTGACTGGCATCCCAAACGCGCGTCCGAACCAGCCGACTGGACCCGGCTCACCGTGACGGAAGCCCGAAGATACACTGGCACCCATGAGTCCGCAGGCTTCCGCATCCGTATTGGCTCCTTCCAGCTGCTTGTCTACCGCAGCCTGATCGTCGGTCGCGACAGCCGCGCTGTGATGGGACTCCATACATGGGACGAAACAGTCTATACGCGAGTGCCTGGCCGAGGCTGCGCTATGGAAGCTCTGGTCTCCGTGGAAACCCCCGAATAATGCTGCCGGCATCTGCCATCACGCTCCCCTTTTCACAACAAGGACTGTGCCGCATGTCTCGCTTCATCCCGTTTGCCGCTGTCGTCCTGGCACTCGTATTCACCGCCACGGCCGTCTCCGCCTCAGACTTCCCGCCGCCGGCCGGAATGAAGCTGGTGTACAGCCATGACTTTGAAGATCAGCAGACGGCCCGCTATGAGTCCACGGATGATTCGGCATGGACTCTGAAGAAGCAGGATGGCAATCACCTGCTGGCGCTCATCAAACGCAACAGCAACTTCAGCCCTCCGTTTCGCTCACCGCTCAACCGCACCCTCATTCGCAGCCTGGAGCTGCAGTCCTTTGTGATGGACGTGCGATTTCAGTCAACAATTCCGGATTACGGACACCGGGATCTGTGTTTGTTTTTCGGCTGCCAGACAGATTCTCAGCTGTACTACGTGCACTTTGGCAGGCAGGCTGACGACCACGCCAATCAGATTTTCATCGTCAACAGTGCCGCTCGAAAAAAGATCTCACTGACCTCGACTCAGGGCACGCCATGGACAGACAACTGGCACCAGGCCCGCATTCACCGCGATGCAGACTCCGGCGAGATTTCCGTGTGGTTTGACGATCTGAGCAAACCCGTGATGACAGCGAAGGACACAACCTTCAGGACGGGCCGGGTCGGTTTCGGATCCTTTGATGACATCGGCAACTTTGATGACATCAGGATCTACGCGCCGTAACGTCCAATTGCAATCCACTCGCGTACGACGGACTTCCAGTCCGTCGGCTGTTCGTTGCGGCGCCAGCACAGTGCCCCGGCAGAAACCCGATGGCCTTGAATTCTCTGCTATCCCCTGAAGAGTCGCAGCATGACGCGGAAGGGCTAGACTGGGATAAGGTTGAAAGATGACAGGGATGTGAAATCCAAAAGTGCCTTCCTTTGCGCCTTGGCGCCTTTGCGTGAGGCAACGCTCATGCCGAGTTGACGGCGGTCTTTTCAGAGGATTTCAGAGGATTGCACGACGGACTTTCAGTCCGTCGAATCGCATGGTCTTACGCCCGGTTCAGGATGACCGGCTGCTTTCGGCGGTACGGGTCGCAGCCATCTCCTTCAACGCTCGCTTGTAGTCCACTGGCATCACTTTGTGGAACTGGGCCAACGATGTGTCCCAGCGATCGAGGATGCGGCGGGCGACTGTGGAGCCGGTGTAGCGGAGATGGTTTTCGATAAACGTCCGCAGCTCCTGTTCGTCGGCCGCGTCGGTCACCTTTTCCAGTTCGACCATTTCCAGGTTGCAATTGACGAGGAAACTCTCAGTGGGATCCCAGACAAAGGCAACGCCGCCGGACATACCGGCGGCAAAATTGCGGCCGGTGGGTCCGAGGATCACAGCGCGGCCGCCGGTCATGTATTCCAGACCATGATCGCCGACGCCTTCAATTACGGCGGTGGCCCCGGAATTGCGTACACAGAATCGTTCGGCAGCAATGCCTCGAAAGTAGGCTTCGCCGGATGTGGCGCCGTACAGTGCGACGTTGCCGATGAGGATGTTGCGTTCCGGAGCAAACCCGGCGTTCTTCGGCGGATAAATAATCAGCCGACCGCCGGAAAGCCCCTTGCCCACGTAGTCGTTGGCATCACCCTCAATTTCAATCGTCACCCCATGCGCCAGCCATGCACCGACACTTTGCCCGGCGGAACCTTTGGCACAGATGTGGATGGTGTCCGCCGGGAGCCCGTCAGCGCCAGCGGCACGACTGACTTCGTTGCTGAGAATCGTTCCGAAGGCACGATCGGTGTTCCTGATCGTGGTATCGATTCGCACGTGCCGACGATGCTGCAGCGCCGGGGCGCACTTTTCGAGCAGTTCCATGTCGCGGACGCCGTCGAGGGCGTGATTCTGGTCGATCGTGCAGTATGTCTGCACGTTCGCGTGCGGCTTGCGGGCCAGGGTGAGTATCGGGCTGAGATCCAGAGTGGAGGCCTTCCAGTGCGCGACCTCGCTGTCCAGTTCCAGCATGTCGACCCGACCCACCATTTCGTTGATCGTGCGGAAGCCCAGCTTCGCCATGATCTCCCGAGTTTCCTCGGCAACCATAAACAGATAGTTCACCACGTGTTCCGGTTTGCCCTGGAACTTCTTTCGCAGGACGGGGTCCTGAGTGGCGATGCCGACGGGACACGTATTGAGATGGCACTTGCGCATCATGATGCAGCCCATGGCAATGAGCGGAGCGGTGGCGAAACCGTACTCTTCAGCCCCAAGCATCGTGGCGATGACCACATCCCGGCCTGTCTTCAGCTGTCCGTCGGTCTGCAGACGCACGCGGCTGCGGAGATCGTTGAGCACCAGTGTCTGGTGAGTTTCGGCCAGTCCCAGTTCCCACGGGAGCCCCGCATGCTTGATGCTGGTGAGCGGTGAGGCGCCGGTGCCACCTTCGAAGCCCGAGATCAGAATGTTGTCCGCATGCCCATTGGCCACGCCGGACGCAATCGTGCCCACACCCACCTCAGACACCAGCTTCACGCTCACTCGAGCCCGGCGATTCGCGTTCTTCAGGTCGAAAATGAGCTGGGCGAGGTCTTCGATGGAATAGATGTCGTGGTGCGGAGGCGGGCTGATGAGCCCCACGCCGGGGGTGGAAAGCCGAGTAGACGCGATGACCTTGTCAACCTTGTGCCCCGGCAACTCTCCCCCTTCACCCGGCTTGGCGCCCTGAGCGATCTTGATCTGGAGTTCGTCGGCGTTGGTGAGATACCAGGAGGTCACGCCAAAACGACCACTGGCAACCTGCTTGATGGCAGAACGACGCGAATCTCCGTTGTCGAGGGGAACGAAACGGTCGTATCGCTCGCCACCTTCCCCCGTATTGCTCTTGCCGCCGATCCGATTCATGGCGATGGCGAGCGTTTCATGGCTTTCGGCGGAAATGGAGCCAAAGCTCATGGCCCCGGTGCAGAACCGTTTGACGATTTCTGAGGCCGATTCGACTTCGCTGAGCGGTACCGGGGTGCCAGGGCGGAATTTGAGCAGTCCGCGGAGATGGCATGAACGCGTGGTTTCTTCGTTCACAAGCTTTGAGAAGTCGCGGTAGGCGGACTTGTCGCCCTGACGCGCCGCCTGCTGGATGCGGCCAATCGTGTGCGGATTCCAGGCGTGCTTCTCGCCGTGACGTCGCCACGCGTAAAGCCCCTGATTGGGGAGCTCCGGGGAGATGCTGTCGGGGTTGCTGGGAAATCCAACGTGGTGCCGCAGGAGCGATTCCTGGCTGAGCACGTTGAAGCCCACGCCTTTGATGCGGCTGGGAGTCCCGGCGAAACACAGATCGATCACGTCGTCGGACAACCCGAGCGCCTCGAAGATCTGTGCACCCTTGTAACTTTGCAGAGTTGAAATGCCCATCTTGGCCATCACTTTGAGCATTCCGTGGGCGACGCCGGATCGGTAGGCGGCGACGATGCGGTCGTCATCCCAGTCATCGCTGAGTTTTCCGTCAAGCCGGGCCTGGCGGAGCGCGTAGAGGGCAAGGTAGGGATTGACGGCGTCGGCGCCGTAGCCGATGAGCAGACAGAAGTGATGCACTTCGCGGGCTTCACCGGATTCCACCAGCAGACCAATCCGCGTGCGTTCTTCGTGCCGCACCAGATGATGATGCACGGTGCCAACGGCCATGAGCGAACTGATGGGGACGCGGTCCGCACTGATCCGCCGATCCGACAGCACGATCAGACTGTAGCCGTCCTGAATTGCCTGACGAGCTTCGTGGCAGATTCGGTCGAGCGCCGGGCGGAGTCCTGCGACACCTTCGGAAACCGGGTACGTGATGTCAATCACGCGGCACTTCCAGCCCCGGGATTTGATGCCCTTGAGGTTGGCCATCTGGTGATTGGTGAGGATCGGGTGGGGGATGGCCAGACGGTGCACGCTTTCCGCGCGGGGATCCAGCAGATTGCCTTCAGGGCCGATGTAGCATTCGAGCGACATGATGACTTCTTCGCGGATCGAATCAATCGGCGGATTGGTGACCTGCGCGAAGATCTGGTGGAAGTAGTCGTAGATCATCCGCGGCTGGTCGCTGAGACAGGCGAGCGCCGCGTCGTTGCCCATGGAACCAATCGGGTCCTTGTCGGCCTTAATGAGCGGCAGCAGCATGAAGCTCATTGTCTCGGATGTGTAACCGAAGGCCTGCATGCGGCTGGTGAGTTCCTGTCCGGTGAGCCGTTCCGGGGGGGTGCAGCGCGGGAGTTCTTCGAGGCGAATTCGCTGGTCGGACACCCACTTTGCACAGGGCTGGCGGGATGCCACGTCGCCTTTGAGCTCTTCATCGTCGATGATGCGTCCCTGCTCAAAGTCCACAAGAAACATGCGGCCAGGCTGCAGACGGCCTTTGGTGAGCACGTTGTCGGGGGCAATGTCGAGCACTCCGACTTCGCTCGCCATGAGCACACGATCGTCCTTCGTCACGTAATAACGGCTGGGACGCAGACCGTTGCGGTCGAGCGTCGCTCCGATATAGCGACCGTCCGTGAAGGAAATTGAAGCCGGACCGTCCCAGGGTTCCTGGAGGGCTGAGTAGTATTCGTAGAGCGCACGCTTGGATTCAGGCATCGTCTGATGGTTCTGCCAGGCTTCCGGCACCATCATCATAACGGCCTCCTGAAGCTTGCGACCGGAGTGATAGAGCATTTCGAGGGCGTTGTCGAAACAGCCCGAATCCGACGTGTGCGGCTCGATGATCGGGAAGAGCTTTCGCAGGTCGTCCCCGAAAAGATCGCTCTGCATCATGCCCTGACGGGCAAACATCCAGTTGGAGTTGCCTTTGACCGTGTTGATCTCGCCGTTGTGAGCCATGAAGCGGAGCGGCTGTGCACGGTCCCAGCTGGGAAAGGTGTTGGTGGCAAAACGGGAATGCACCATCGCCAGATGCGATTCATAGTCCGCAGCCTGCAGGTCCGGAAAGAACGGCATTACCTGGAATGATGTGAGCATTCCCTTGTAGATGATGAGCCGGGTGGACAGGGAGCAGATGTAGAAAAGGAGCGCCTGAGTGAGGTCGCTGTTCCGCAGGCGGTGGCTGCTGAGCTTGCGGATGATGAACAGCTGTCGGTCAAAAGCGTCCGGTTCCAGCCCCTCAGCGGCAGCGATGAAGAGCATCTCCATGTGCGGCGCACAGGCCCGTGCAGACTGGCCAATGTCGGCCGCGTCGAAGACCACAGGGAGCGGACGCCAGCCCAGACAAATCTGGCCCTGAGCTGCGATGATGTCTTCGACGGCACGCCGGCAAATCAACCGCTGCTGCTCGTCCTGCGGCAGAAAAATGATTCCGGCAGCGTAACTGCCCGGAGCCGGCAGGGTGATGCCGAGCGATTCCAGGGCGACACGCTGGAGGAATCGGTGCGGGAGCGCAGTGAGCATCCCGGCGCCGTCGCCGGTATTCGATTCGCAGCCGCAGGCCCCCCGGTGGTCCATGTGCCGCAGAATCGTCGCCGCATCTTCCACAATCTGATGGCTGCGCACACCTTTAATATGAGCGACAAAGCCAACACCACAGTTCTCGTGCTCGAACTTCGGGTCGTAAAGCCCTGCTGCTTCCGGTGCTCCGTATGGGGGACGGTAAGGTGCAGGATACTGATTGCCACGCAGATCTTTCATCGGAACTCACCTGATTGTGGAAACTGCCAGCCGCCCGGCCGACCTGGGGGAATGCGCATCAACGTTGCCACCAAAACCCGCTGACACTCTTCCTGTGATGAACTGAACAGGGATCAGCGAGGTGGCAGGGACGCCCGTTTGGACGCAGCCGCGCGTTTGATACCCACTTGAAAATCACCCGCCCCCACAGCACGCACCAACACCTGCCCGGCAGCGACAAAATCGCTGACAGAGGTGAAGGAAAAGCGTCGCCCGCAGGCTGACCACGTGTCTGGCAGATTGGATGACATGGTTCTGTGAATCAGCAGAAACTGATGGAACCGGAATGGCCGGTGGGGGGCCCGTAGAATTGCTGGATGCAACCGAAGCTATTTTGAGCGGGTGCAGGCTGAAAAACAAGCACGGAAGTGAGGGAAGCGGAGGGATTCCTGATCTGCCGGATTTGCTGCTGCCGCAATCCAGCCACATTCCACATTTCCTCCGCCCCCAAGCCGTGTTGTTGGATTTTTCAAACGAATTCTGCGAAAAATGACCGTGCCGGTCGTAACAACTGCAGCGATTGCAACGGTCCTGGCGACCCCCGGACACCTCTTTCGCCCCCCAACGGAAACTCTTCGGTGTTCTCTGCTTTCCTGATTAAGGGGGATCCTGTAACCTCACCTCCATGTCCACCACTCCTTCCTCAACCGCCACGGACACATCCCCCCTCCCCGCGGCTCCCGCAAACCCACCCCCTCCCGCCACTGCCGATCGGCTGCTGACTCCGGTCCAGTACATCCGCGGAGTCGGTCCGCAGCGCGCCGCGCTCCTTCGCAATCTCCACATCGAAACCGCCCGCGACCTGCTCTTCCACATCCCCACCGACATCCACGACTTCTCCAACCTCAAACCCGTCCCGCAACTCCAGCCCGATATCCTCCAGGCCGTCCAGGGCCTTGTGGTCGACCGCGACTCCCGCTCCACTCAACGTGGCGGCTGCCTCGTCGGAATCCTCCTCAACTGCGATGGTCATTTCGTTCGCGGCCTGTGGTTTAATCAGCCATGGATGGTCCACCGCTACCAGCTCGGCGACCGACTGCTGTTCCATGGCCGCCCCCGTCGCCGCGCCGCCCGCTGGGAATTCAATACCCCCGAAGTCCACGTGCTCCCCACCGACGAAGACTCCGATGACCGCGCCGGTGTGCTCCCGCGGTATCCACTCACCGACGGCATTCGCATGGACGCCATGCGCCGACTCACCCGCGCCGCCGTCGAACACTGCGCCGACTGCCTCCCCGATCCGCTCCCACCCCACTTCCGACTCCAGCACAAACTCCCGGAACTGGCCACTGCCATCCGCGCCCTGCACCTCCCCGCAGACCGCACAGAATGGGAACAGGCCCGCCACCGCGTGCTTTTCGACGACCTGCTCGAATTTCAACTCGGCCTCGCCGTCCGCCGACACTCCTCCCGACAACTCCACGCCGCTCCCATTCCCGTCTCCGCACAAATCGACGCCCGCATCCGCCGCCTGTTCAGCTTCCGCTTCACCCCCGGTCAGGACGAAGCCGTCCGGCAAATCACCGGCGACATCAGCCGCCCACAGCCCATGCACCGACTGCTCCAGGCCGACGTCGGAGCCGGCAAAACAGCCATCGCCGTCTACGCCCTGCTCGCTGCCATCGCCGCCGGCCGACAGGCCGTCCTCATGGCCCCCACCGAAGTCCTCGCCACACAACACTGGGAAACCCTCGACCAACTCCTCAACGCCAGCCGCGTCACCCGCTGCCTCCTGCTCGGCGGACTCCCCGCCGCCCGCCGCAGAGAACTCATCACCACCATCGCCGATGGTTCCATGCAACTGATCATCGGCACCCAGGCACTCATTCAGGACGCCATCAAATTCGCACGCCTCGGCGTCGCCGTCATCGACGAACAGCACCGCTTCGGCGTCCGCCAGCGCGCCGGCTTCTCCGGCACCAGCCACTCCGCCGATGCTCTCAGCCCCCACGTGCTCGTCATGACCGCCACCCCCATTCCCCGCAGCCTGTGCCTCACCCAGTTCGGCGATCTCGATGTCTCCGTCATCAAAGACCTCCCCCCCGGACGTCAGAAAGTCGTCACCGCCAAAGTCAGCTCCCCCACAGAACTCGCCAAAGTCTGGAATTTCCTCCGCCAGCAAATCAGTCAGGGACGACAGGCCTACGTGGTCTGCCCCCGAGTCGAAGGGCAGTCCGAAGACGATGCCGCCTCCGCCGAAGCCGTCTTCCAGCGACTCCGCCTCCATGAACTCGCCGGACTCTCCATCGACCTCCTCCACGGCCGCATGGACCGCGAACACCGCCACGACGTTATGGACAAATTCCGCGAAGGCACCACACAGGTCCTCGTCTCCACCACTGTCATCGAAGTGGGTGTCAACATTCCCAACGCCACCATCATGGTCATCCAGCAGGCAGAACGCTTCGGTATCGCCCAGCTCCACCAACTCCGCGGCCGCATCTGCCGCGGACGCCATCAGGGCTACTGCTTTCTGCTCTCCGAAACCGAATCCCCCGAAGCCAACAGCCGCCTCAAAGCCCTCGAACAATCCTCCGATGGCTTCGAGCTCGCTGAAACAGACGCCCGACTCCGCGGCCCTGGCGATATTCTGGGACTGCGCCAAAGCGGCGCCATGCCGCTCCGCTGCGCCGATCCCGTCCGCGACCTCGAACTCCTCCAGACAGCCCGCAACATCGCCCACGACCTTGTCGAT
>JBJTOM010000473.1:0-33830 GCA_046074585.1 Planctomycetota bacterium
CTGGGGTTGAAGGAGTGGGAAACATTTGCGTACCGCTCGACGCCAGGTCTGGTGGATGCGTTGCTGGGTATTCAGGTGCGGGAACCATCGATCACGGAGCAGTTGACGGAGGCAGCGATTCCGCGGGCGCAGTATCTGTGCTCGTGGCTGCCGGCGATCACCGGCGGTGGACGTTAGTGTGGGCTGGAGTTGCCGATTGATCGCAATTTGGACTCTGGCCGCTTGATTCCGAGTGAATCGATTGCGAGAATAGCGAATCGCGGTGTGCAGACCTGTCCGGCATTTTTTTTAAATCGAGGGGCGAAATGAAGTTTCTTGAAGGGCACACGGTCGGAATTGACCTTGGCACCACCTACAGCGCAATTGCGATGCTGGATCAGGACGGGAATCCCATGGTGATTCCCAACGCCGACAACCGTCCGATCACGCCGTCTGTGGTGTTGCTGGACGAGGACCGGGTGGTGGTGGGGCCGTCATTTGAGCGAATTTCGGTGGCCGATCCCAAGTCGATCGTCGAGGCGATCAAGCGAGAGATGGGCAACAAGAACTTTTATGTGGTTTACCAGAACAAAAAGCTGTCTCCGGAGTTCATTTCGGCGCTGATTCTGAAGAAGATGAAACAGGACGCAGAAAAGGTGATCGGACCGATCGCCAATGCGGTGATCACGGTTCCGTACTACTTCAACGACGTTCGCCGCAAGGCCACGCAGGACGCAGGTCGCATTGCCGGTTTGAACGTGATCGACATTATCAACGAGCCGACCGCGGCAACGCTGGCCTATGCGTGGGCTCGCGGAGAGTTCGGCCGCACGGACATTAAGGCGGACGAAAAAACCATCATGGTCTATGACCTTGGCGGGGGAACCTTCGACGTGACGGTCGTGCGATATACGCCGACCAACTTCCGAGTGCTCGCGACAGACGGCGATGTGATGCTCGGAGGTTTGGACTGGAGTAAGCGGCTGTCGGACCACCTTGTTGAACAGTTCCGCAGAAAGTTCAAGGTGGATCCGTCCGAGGACCCCGAAACAATGCTCACGTTTCAGCAGGAAGCTGAAGACGCCAAACGCGATCTGTCCTCGAAGATGCAGGTTCCGATTACGGTTTATTACAAGGGCAATACCCTGTCCGTTTCGGTGTCTCGAACCGATTACGAACGGATGACGGCTGACCTGCTCCAGCGAACCAAGGACACCACGGAACTCGTGCTCCAGCAGGCCGGGGTCGCTCCGGGGTCGCTCGATGAGATCGTGCTGGTGGGTGGGTCAACCTACATGCCGGTGGTCGAGCAGATGCTGCGGGAAGTGTGCCGCAAGGAACCCTCTCGAGCGCTGGCACCGGAGCGTGCAGTTGCCGAAGGTGCGGCCATTCACGCGGCGATCCTTCAGGCACGTCATGGTGTCAATTCCGGTGGTGTAGTGGACGCACTGCAGAAACGCCTGCGAGCCGTTCGCACCACCGATGTCAACTCACATTCGCTGGGGATCAAGATCACCGACCCCAATAACCGAACTCGCAAAATCAACCACATCATGATTCCTCGAAATACGCCTGTGCCTCACAACGTGAAGCAGCGTTTCGGGACCAACACAGACGGGCAGCAGCGGATCCACGTCGAGATCCTCGAAGGCGATGCAATTGATCCGGCAGCCTGCGAACTCATCGGAGACTTCCGCATCACAGCCCTGCCCTCCAATCTGCCCAAAGGCTCGCCCATCGAAATTACCTACGCTTATGACTCCGCCGGGCGGATCAGCGCATCCGCCACAGAGCTCACCGGGAACAAAACCGCAAGTACTGAAATTGTTCGTGCCGGTGGCATGAATGAAAATCAGATCACGGACGCCTTTGACGTGCTGCAAAAGGATTACGAAGTCGAATAAGGCTGACAGCGACACTCATTCGAATTCAGGAATGCCCCTGCCCGCAGTTCTCGCTGCGGGTTTTTTGTGACTTTCGGTTGCGGTGGCAAGACGATCGAGATCCGGCTGCAGCCTCCTGAGTCCCTCTTCCATGCCAACACCTGGGGAGTAATCAAAGTCGCGGATGGCGGCGGCAGTGTTGTAGGCGTGGGAACCTGCAAGTTGTGCGGCGAGAAAGCGGGTCATGGGAGGCTCGGACCGGAGTCTGAGCAGTGTCCAGAGGACCTCGAGGGCGGCGCCCGTGTTCCACGCCGCGCGAGCGCTGATTTTTCGTTGCACCGGTGGCAATCCAGCTCGATTCAACAGCAGATTGATCCAGTCCCAGAGATTCACGGGAGTTGGGTCGTTAATGAAGTATGCGCGGCCGGCCGGTTTGCCGGTCGTTCGCAGGGCGACTTCGGCTGCCAGATGGGCAGCAGCGGCGTTTTCGACGTAGGAGACGGAGACGAGGTTCTGCCCGTTGCCGACCTGGCGAAGCCGGCCATGGCGGGCGGCGAGGAGGAGTTTCGGGATGAGGTGATTATCGCGAGGGCCCCAGATGAGGTGTGGTCGGAGTGCGCAGGTGAGCAGCCCGTGGGTTCCGGACGCTGCCAGGACAGCCTGTTCGGCGAGCGCTTTGGAGTGGGGGTAATGGCACAGCCAGCGTTGCGGATAGGGGGTGGATTCGTCGGCGTTCAGGTGATCAGAAGCGTCAAAGACCACGCTGGGGGAGCTGGTGTAGATCAGGCGCGCGACGGCGTGCGTGCGGCAGGCATTGAGGACATTGAGTGTCCCCTGATGATTAATGCTGAAGTAGAGGCTGCGGGGGCCCCAGATGCCGGGGATGGCGGCGGTGTGGAAGACCGCATCGACGCCATCGCAGGCGCGCTGCACAAGACTGGCATCGCGGATGTCCCCCTGTATCAACTGGGCGCCGGTGGCAGCGACAGCAGGATAGTGACCGCGGCAGAGAACTCGCACAGCGTGCCCCTGCATCCGCAGGAGTTCCACGATGTACAATCCGAGGAAGCCTCCGCCGCCCGTCACGAGCATCTGGAGGGGTTTGAAGGTCGCCGACATTTCGAATTCCGAAAATAGAGAATTATTTTTTTTGTGGCGGGTTTTGAGAAAAGGCCAAAAACGCTGGAAATTTGACCTACTGGTTGTCAATTTAGGCACTCACTCTGATAGAAACTGCCAGTCAACTGTTCTTCTGTACACTCGTTGTATTCGTTTCGTCCGTGTTTTCCCGGTGTTTCTTTCGTTGGATTTGCCGGAAAAAGTCCGGTCAGAGGATTACCTGGTGGACAAAACGTTTCAGGAGGGGAAGATTTCAGCAGCACAGTGTGTTGTCAGTCTTCGCCGTGTGTCCCGGCTGCCGAGCAGTGGTCTGGTTGGTTTTCTTTTGCGTGATTTTGTGTAGACTGCCTGCCACGGCGAATTGCTGATCTGGCAGGCGACGCTGACTTTTCTCAGAGTTTTTCGGGTTGCTGAATTGAACACATTCGGTGACACGACAGTTTTCTGAGATGGCTGTGGTTTCGGGGTGGTGGCCGCGTCTGGACGCAGGCGGCAGGCTTCTGCAATGAGGCTCTGGTGCAAAGGGTATTTAACCATAATCATTGGTGGCTCTGGAAGAGCCTCCTGCAGACACGAAGGGGAGATCAATGGCGTATTCGGGAAGGCATAACCTGGGCAGCAGGACTCCTGCTCCAAAGAAGGTGGAATCTGCCGAGTCGGAAGCGACTTTGAAGGCGGAATTTGAGGATTGGTGCAGCCTGCGTGAGGAGGCACGGGAGATTTTCGACCGTTTGTCTCCTCGTGAGCAGGAGATCGCAGCCATGGCAGCGATCGGCATGTCATCTCGTGAATGTGCTGATCGTCTGGGGATCAGCGTGAAGACTGTGGAGAAGCACCGCTTGTCCGCATACCGTCGACTGGAAGTGGACGGTCTGGCAGGGTTGATTCGCATTTACCTGCAGACTGGTCTTCCGGACTACCCGGAAGAGGGCGAATAGGCCCATGGCCACTCGGGGTGTTGATCACCCCGAGTTTTTTTTTGCGCTTCGATGATTCGGAGGCCGATTCCATTGACGATTGTCAACTTACCGATTGATATCCGCGAAGTCGCCGATCAGCCGGAACCCTGGGACGAACTTCTTGGGGTCTACGAGTTGCAGGAGTTTCGTGGGGTTTCACCATTCAGCGGAATGAGACCTGGGCCGGAGAACTTTCCGGGAGCGATGATTCTGCGGCGTTGTCGTCGGGGGCGTGTGCTGTGTTATCAGGGGGAAGCGGGTGGAACAGCGTTCCAGATTCTGAGTCGGCAGGACGCTCTGAATGTCCTTAAAGCGCTCCGTCGGGCGGTGGACGTGGAGTCGCAGGCGGTGTCGGAGGCCCTGGGAGCGGGGCCCAACTCGGAGTGGTCTGCTGAGTTCCTGGCAGAACTCGCGGAGCGGGAATTGAGCGAGGGGCCTGAGCGTACACGGCGTGGGCGGCAACTGGACGAGGAAATCGAGCGGGTTCGGAAACAATTGGAACAGCAGGCGGCCGGGGGGCCTGAACTGCAGCTTCGTCAGGTGGCCCAGGCACGCATCTTAACGGCTCCTGATCGCCCGACCCGTCGCGGTTTGTGGGACCGCCTGCGAGCATTGTTGACCAGTTCCGTGGCGTCTCGTCGGCAGAACGGAGTTCCGGATTACATCCCCAACGATGGTCCTCAGGACCTCAACGCGGGGACGCTGAGTGCGCCGATGTTTGAGGGGGATCTGTTCGGGGAAATGAGTTGTCTGAATCGGGCGCCGCGTTCGGCGACTGTGATTACGACCGAGGGCACATCCGAGGACCCGGTGTATGTGATCGAGATGGTGCGAAACGCCCTGGACGCTCTGCGTTCCAATGCGGAGTACCGCACCCGTATGGACCAGATTTACCGTGCGCGGGTGATGGAAAATCAGGTTCGCAGCCTGCCCATGTTTCGGTTGCTCAGGGACGACGATTACAAATGGCTGGCACCGCAGCTGGAACTGGTTGAATTCCAGGCGGGCGATGTGATTTTTGACGAGCATGATGCGATCGCGGACAGGTGTTACGTGATCCGCAGTGGCATGGTGAAGGTGTCGCAGGGGCTTGGCTGCCTGCCCGGCCCGGAAGAGATTCTCGATTTTGCTGCGCTTGTCCACGAACTGCAGTCGCTCGCGGGCCAATCGGGAATCGCCGGAACGGTTGGCGCCGAATTGCTGCAACAGCTCACGGCTGCCGGTCAATTGCAGGGATTTGCGGAACTGGATCCCTCTGCCCTGCTCCGACTCCTGCATCGCTGGATGCAGACATCAAAACTGCATCTGACACTGGGGAACGACATCCCGCAACTGCTCGAACGGGCCGGACTGGAAGAGCAGGCGGCCGTCTTTGAGGACTTCGAGGAGAAACCGTCTGCCTGGTGGCAGCTGGAAGTGCGAATTTTCAATCGACTGCTCCTCGAACGGTTCTGCCCGAAGGGGTTGCACCGAAGATCGAGGGCGGTGTCTGAACGCAGAACCTTGTCCTACGTCGGCAGGGGTGAGCTGATTGGTGAGATTGCGTTGATCCGCAATGAGTCACGGACTGCCACCTGCCTCGCGTTTACTCACCCTTCGTCCGGCCAGAAGCTGGCGGATCAGAAGAACATCATCCCGCAGCGCGTGGAGGCCGTCCAGATCAGCCGTGAAGTGCTCAGACAACTGCAGCACCGGTCCCCTGCTTTTCGCGAATATGTGCAGGAAATCATCAGTAGCCGCGTGTACCGCGACAGTGCCACGCGTCCTGTCGATGCCGCCGGATCGAAGCAGCGTGCGCCCAGTCAGACGGGAGAGTTTGAATCTCTGGGACTCGCGTGGGGACAGTCTCTGATGGTGATCGACCTTGACCGCTGCACTCGGTGTCAGGAGTGCGTCAAGGCGTGTGTCGATGCGCACGACGACGGTCGGACGCGGTTGTATCTTGATGGGCCTCGCTTCGAGGGACGCTATCTGGTTCCCGTGACCTGCAGGCAGTGTCATGATCCTGTCTGCATGATTGGCTGCCCGGTCGGTGCGATCAATCGTGGCGGGAGTGGAGAGATTCGAATCTCCGATCACTGCATCGGCTGCAGCAAATGTGCCGACCAGTGTCCCTATGGTTCGATTCAGATGGATCTTCTGGACAAACCGATCGACCCCGACCCGGAACTGCTCAAATTGCTTGGTCCCGGTTACGTGCTGAGATCCGTGCAGGAGCGTGCGGTGGTCTGCGACCAGTGTCGCTCATCAACTCTCGGAAGTCCCTCCTGTGTTTACGCCTGTCCGCACGATGCGGCGATTCGTGTCGAGGGATTGAGTTTTTTTGATCGCTGAGGCAGCCCGAAGGAACAGTCCTGTGCTGATTGACCGTTCTCACCGCGCGTGGGCTCTGTTTTCCCTGATCACTCTGACCACGGCCACGATTGGCTGGACGGTGAGTCAGAAGTATTCGCCGGCGGGAGCTTCAGGCGGCAGTTTCTCCGGGCTGTTGTTTGGAATTCTTGGCACGGGAATGATGCTCTTTGCCGGCCTGTTGGCCGGTCGCAGGCAACTGCGGCATCTGCCGTTCGGCAGCGCCCGATTCTGGATGAAGGGACACCTCTGGCTGGGGACGCTCTGTATCCCCTTCATCCTGTTCCATTCTGGCTTCGCCTGGGGTGGCCTGCTGGAGCAGCTCCTTTGGTACTGCCTTGCCTTCGTGGCCTTGTCCGGTTTTTTCGGACTGGCGATCCAGCAGTTTCTGCCAGGGTTGTTGTGGAAGAGCGTTCCTCTGGAAACGCTGGAACCGCAGGCTCCAGCGCTCTGCGACCGTCTGACGCTGCTGAACGACATCCGCCTGTCAGATCTCTGCGACCGCCAGCTGAATGCCCCTTCACCACATCTCATCGAACCCGCGAAACGTGTCGTGGTGGCATATCGGAAGCCTGCGTCCGGTTCAGAGACGTCGCGGAAGCTCCCGCTCCAGGATGTCTCGCCACCAGCGGTCCGGGACTTCTTCTGGGCGATGGCAGGTTTTTGCAAGGAAACCAGCAAAAACCGAAGCCGGGAGGGGTTCAAAATCAGGGTGAGGGAGGAGTTCCCAAAACTTCTGGAACAGCTCTATTCCGATCTGCGTCTGCAGGATTCTCCGGCCGGGCCAGCCCCCGTGGGGCCTGCAGCCTCCCCCGATCCACGTCCCAAGGGCGCTCCCGCAACACCATCTGCAGGCGGACCAAAGGTGTCTCCGCTGGACCGGGCGCGTGCGAAGGCCAGTGAACAAACGTCGGTGTCCACAGCGGCCGGTGCCGGTGCAGCTGCGGGTTCAGCAGAGACAGGGGCTCCGGCAGCGTCCGGGGAGGCTTCGGTTTCGGCATCAGGTGGTCCCGGGAGTGCACCTGTGAAGCTGTCTCCTTTAGAGTTGATGCGGCAGAAGAACGCTGCAAAAGCGGCAGCCGCGGCGGGTGCGGGTGCAGCTGCGGCATCTTCATCGCCTGCGGTATCTGCGTCGCCTGTGCCAGCCGCCTCGTCTGCTCCGGCCTCTTCGGTCGACGGTCCAGCGAAGCCATCGCCGCTGGACCTGATGCGAAACAAACCCGCTGCGGCGACACCATCCGCCACTGCAGTGGCGGGTACAGGAGCCAAACCGCCGGCAGCGGCGAGGCCGCCGGCTGTTGTGCCGCCGATGCCGCCAGTGAAGCCACCCGGCGATCACTCCGGCGGTGCAAAGCAGCCGCCCACGGAGAAAGCTCCGCGCGTTCTTCCATCGCCTGACGAGAAGGGAGTGCTCTGGGAATTCTACGTCAGCAGGGTGCGGCCTTACCTGATGGAGCATGGGAGTGGCGGGGTGGTGCGACGTTCGCAGTTTACGACTGAGATGGAGACGAACCGGGTGTTTCATGAGCAGCGGGCATTGTTACCGAAGAGTCTGCACGGGGGGCTGGACGAGTTGCGTGAGGCGGTCGAGGTTCGGCGGCAGCTGGAGCAGCAGCGGCGTCTGTTGCGCTGGATGCACTGGTGGCTGATGCTGCATGTGCCGGCTTCAATTTTGCTGCTGGTATTTCTGGCAGCGCACGTGTTGATGGCGCTTCGAGTGGTTCCGTGGCAGTTTTGATGCAGGGCAGAGTTTTCGATGGAACGTTCAAAGCTGAGCCGTGATTTTTCCGGTCGAGTGGAAGTGAACTTTCACCGTCATCCGAATCTGTTTCGGAGGACGATGTGGCTGGTGTCGCTGTTGGTTGCGGTGCTTGCTGTTGCGGGGCTGGCGTGGAATGCCCGCTTTGGTCGACCGGAAATCTACCATGGCGGCAGTTTGTCGAAATCGCATCAGATGTTTGAGAATCGGTGCGAGGCCTGTCATCGGCCGTGGACGGGACCTTTGGATCGTTTGTTGTCCCTGGGTCGTGCTGCAGAGGCGACTTCAGTAGCGGACGAGGCGTGTCAGGCCTGTCATGCGGGTGCGGGGCACTTCTTTACCGGAGGCAACTCGATTCCGTGGGAGCAAAAGGCGACAGCAGTGCACTTATCGCAGTCACATAACCGGGCGTGTGCCAGCTGTCATCGTGAGCACCAGGGAGAGGTGGAGTTGCGGCAGATTGCGGGAGCTTCGTGTGTCGGTTGTCATGCCGACATGGTGACTGCTCGACTGAAGGCTCCCCAGCTGGAGTCGTTGACGTTTCAGCGGGGTGGAGAGCAGCGGATCGCAGATTTCGAGGGGCATCCGGACCTGGCCATACATGAACTGCTCAAGGCCGGCACTCTGGAATCGACAGTGCTTCCGGCTCATGGTGCCCGCAGTGTGCTCGAGTACTTCCAGCGTGTCGGGGAAACGAAGACGGTGTGGCAGGACCGCGGTCGGCTGAGATTCAATCATGCTCTGCATCTGCGAGAGTCCGGGGTGGCGGATGTTCGGGGTGAAACGCATGTGTTAAGGAACGACTGCAGCAGCTGTCACGAGCCGACGGAGGATGGCCGTTATATGCTTCCAATTCGCTACGAGAATCACTGCAGTTCCTGTCATCCTCTGGTGTTTGATCCGGGGCTGGTGCAGGATGCGTCGGGGGAGATTTTTGAGCTGGACTGGGGTGGGACTGGCAGTTCCGGCGGGACTGGGGAGGGCCGAATTCGCAGCCGACGTGACCCCGGTCAGGCGTGGGGATTGGAAGAACTACGGGGGCGTGACGGTCGTTTTCGACTGTTGACGGCGCCGCATCGGGCTGCGGTTGAGGTTCGCGGATATCTCACGGATGTGTACGCGGCCCAGGCATTGCGAGAGGTGGCCGGGGACGTGCCGAGCGCCGGGGGCCAGGCCGACGTCGGGCGTCCCGGAAGATCGATTGCTGCGGCAGAATTGCCACAGTTATCGGGGGAGTCAAAAGCGTTGATTTCGCGGCAAACGGCGGCCGCGGAAGAGCTGGTGCAATCTGCAAACTTTCCCCGGGGAACCGGTGAGGAAATACCGGGCTTGTTCCGTTCGCTTGGCTGGCTTCAGGGGAGTGGGGGCTGCAGGTATTGCCATGAAACGGACGATGGCGTCCCGGAGGGCGAATTGGATGCGGGATTGTTTGTGGCCGGTGCGGCACCTTTGCCGGCTATCCGCAGGCCGCGACTTCCCGATCGCTGGTTCCCCCATTCAGAGTTCGACCATGATGCTCATCGGATGATGAGCTGCGTGGATTGTCATTCGGGAAACGGGGCTTTGGGCGAGGGACCGGATATTTACGGAAGTCGGAGTACTGGCGATGTGCTGATGCCCGGGATGCAGCTGTGTCGCAAATGTCACGTGCAGGAGCCTTCGATCGGCGCGGATCTTGAGAGTGCCGGCGGAAATTGTCTGGAGTGTCATATCTATCATCAGCGGCAGTTTGAGTCAGAACACAGTCGTGGTCTGGAGCAACTGTTGAAGGCGAGTGAATGATGGGGGCGAAACGTTTGACGGCGCGCGGGGGAGCAGCAGCAGCGACGCTGATCGTGGTGGCGATCTGCAGTGCTGTGGCGATTGGCGGCGGCTGGGGATCGGACCGTCAGTCGGGCACTGCACGCGACGTGATGGCAGGGAATTCATCCGCTGCTAATCGTGAAGTTGCCCCGGCTGTGCCGTTGGTGCCGGTTGTTGCCGGAAGGCTGACGGGGGCGAATTCGTGTGCGGCCGCCAGTTGTCACGGGGGTGGCCGGGTGTCAGAGGATTTGAGTTTTGCAGCGTCTCAGATCTGGCAGCGAAGGGATCCCCATGCGCGCGCCTGGCAGGTGCTCACGCAACCGCTGGCTCTGGAGATGATGCGGAGGCTGGCGACCCCTGGCGCTGAGCCGCTTGCGGCGACAGAGGACGCGCGATGTCTGAATTGCCATGCGACGACTGAGCAGCCTTATGAGCTGCTGCCGGATACCGGGGTGCGTGTGACTGAAGCCGTGCATCATCGGGACGGTGTGAGCTGTGAGAGCTGTCACGGGGCGGCGAGTGGCTGGCTGGCGGAGCATACAACTGTCCAGTGGCGAACGTCTTCGGCTGAACGGAAGGCGGAACTTGGCTTTATTGATACCACCGCAGATTTGGTCGGGCGAGCACAGATTTGTGCGGATTGTCATGTGGGTGGTGCCGGGAAGGATGTGAATCACGATTTGATCGCTGCGGGGCATCCGCGGATGGATTTTGATTTCCGGGTCTTTCATGCGAATGAGCCGAAGCACTGGACGGCTGGCGGGATCGGGAATCGAAATCGGCCTGTGAATGTTGAGTTGCGAGCGGCATACGAGGGTGAGGCGTGGCTGGCGGGGCAGCTGGCGAGTGGCCGTGCCGCGGCAAAGCTGCTGGAGGATCGGGCGGGACCCGGACGCCCGTGGCCGGAACTGGCGGAGTACTCCTGTTTCAGCTGCCACCACGATCTGCGAGCAGACAGCTGGTATCGTTTGTCGCGTGGTTCGGCTGGTCGGCTGCAGTGGGGCACGTGGACGTTCGGAGGCGTGCCGGCAGCGATCGGGGGCGGAGGTGCTGAGTTGTCTGAACTGAGGCAGTTGATGCAGCGACCGTTCCCTGATCGGGAGCTGGTGCAGGGAGCTGCGAAGAAGCTCGGGTCGGTTTTCTCCGCTGCGGAGCAGTCTTTTCCACCGGTTCTTGATGGCGTCGGTCTGAATCGCCTCGCAGTGGAGTTAATTGATCAGAGTGCGATGGCGGTTGCAGAGCAGGCAAGGTCCGGGGGGGCCGCTGGTGTTTTGCCAGCTGCGGCGACCTGGGACGAGGCTGCGCAGCTGTACCTTGGGCTGCATGCACTGTCATCTGCGCGGCGAAAGTCAGGAGCGTCGGTCAGCGTGGAGGAGGATGTGTTGCTGGAGGGGCTTCGGGAGGGGTTGCTGTTTGAAGAGAACGTTGACAGCCCGGGTCGCCTGGGATCTGCGGATCGGGTGCGGGAGTGGTCAATGAAGGTGGCGAAGATGCGAGAATTGTTGCAGGGACGGGCGGGATCAGCGAGCAGGTAGTTTTCCGGACCTGGAGAAGACAATGCGAATTCGTTGGGGCGTGTTGGCGTTGATGCTGGTGGTTTCACCCGGAGCACTGCGGGCCCAGGAGCCTTCTGGTGGCGTTTGTGCGACGGTGTTCGGGGGCGATCCGGCGCAGGGGCGGCAGATGGTTGGTCTGCAGATCTGCTACAATTGTCACGCTTCAGGTTCGACTGCAGGGCCGGATGATCTGGCAGCCCAATTGGGGATTGCGGTTGGCGGGGGATGGATTAAGGGAAATGAGCTGCGAATCTGGGGCGGAGAGGATCGGCATTCGCAGGCCTATGCCACGCTGCTGGGTGAGACGGCCGCAAGGATTGGCCGGGCACTGGGCAGGGAGGGCACGATTCATCGAGACGTTCGCTGTATTGCCTGTCACTCGGCCTATCCTCTTTCTCAGTTATCTGCTGAGAACCTGTTGATTGGTGAGGTTGTCCAGACGGACCTGAAGCTGACGCAGGGGGTCAGCTGTGAGGGTTGCCACGGTGCGGCAGGCAGCGGGACAGCGGGGGGAGCAGTGGCTGCGCTGGAAGGCTGGCTGAATCCTCATGTGAATTCCGACAAGTGGCGGTTTCTGTCTGCTGCAGACAAATGCCGCAGCGGTTACAGCGATATTCGCTCCGTGGTATCGCGGACAAGGATGTGTGCCAGCTGTCATGTGGGGGACGCTTCGATGGGGCGGGTGCTGACCCATGAAATGTACGCTGCCGGCCACCCGCCGCTGCCACCGTTCGAGCTGGAGACGTTTGAGGATCTGATGCCGAAGCACTGGCTGGATTTTCGGGAAAAAAATGAAGGTTTGCGGGAGCAGTTTCAGCAGCGAGCGGCCGTGAAGATGACGGACGCTGAAGCTTCACGGAGCCGAACCACGGTGATCTCAGCGCTCGTTGTGTATGCCGCTTTTCTGCGATTGACGGCGGATCTGGCGGACCCGGCCGGCGGTGATTCGTTGCAGGGCCTTCCTCGGCCTGCCTGGCCGGAATTCTCGCAGTTTGACTGCTATGCGTGTCATCATGACCTGAAGAGCAGAAACTGGCGGCAGACCGTTCAGGCGACGGGACGACCGGGGCGTCCGCGACTGGTGCCGTGGCCGGCAGCGCTGGCTCGTGCTGCGTCCTCACTCAACGCCGGTGACTTTGGCGGACTTGAACAGCGGCTGAATGAGAGCGTCGTGGCAACTCCGTTTGGAGACGGCCCGGCGGTGACAAAAGCTGCCCGGGAACTCGCGACTGCCTGCGACGCGCTCGCCCTGTCGATTGAATCTTCAGACTGGACACAGGATTCGCAGCGGCAGATGCTGCAGGCTGTCCTGTCGGCCGGAGGGGGGCTTGTGACGCCGGTTGCGGACTACGATTCTGCGCGGCAGTACGCCTGGGCGTTTGGGGTGTTGCAGGGTGAGTTATCCGGGACCGAACGGTCAAAGGTGATTGAGGAGTGGTTCGGCAGTGAGTCGGGACTCAGCACGCGGTCGGGTGTTCCGCTGCTGCTGGATCTGAAAGTTGGTGAAGACGTGAAGCTGATGATTCCGGGCGCTCAGAAGGAGCGTTCAATCCTGCAAATCGATCCTCAGCGGGTGCTGCCGCCGATTGCCGGATATGACGCGATTCAGTTCCAGGCGGCCTTCCGGGAAATTCAGCAGAAGCTTACGGGGTCGGCGGCTCCAAAGTGACGTCGAGCCAGGTGAGTTCCGGCGGGCAGTTCCAGCGGAGCGGGTCCTTGCTGCCAACGCCCCGCGAAACGTGCAGGACGAATTCAGGCCACGTGAACAGTCCTGATGCGAAGCGGACGCCGGCGAAGCTGGGGCTGTAAACGGGGCCGACCAGGGGCAGAACGACCTGTCCGCCGTGCGTGTGACCACTGAGCATCAGCTGGTAGCCCAGGCGTCGGGCCGTTTTTTGTCCATCCGGCGTGTGGCAAAGCAGGATGCTGATGTCTGCTGCGGCCTGGCTGGCATCAGGCGGGGGGCTGCCCATCCACGGACGCTCGCTTCCGCCGATGAAGACAGAGATTCCATTGAGCTGAGTGACCTGGCCACTGCCGACTGCACACTTCCAGCCGGAGTCTTCGAGGGAGTGTCGAATGAGTGCGTGATCATAACGCCAGTCATGGTTCCCGAGGATGAACCAGCAGGGCGCAGTCAGTGTGAGTGGTCTGAGGATTTCGATGGCCTGGTTAAGGAGTGTGGGGTCATCGATCAGATCTCCGGTAAAGAAGATGGCATCGGCGGGGTGTTGCTGGGCGAGGCGAACAAATTCGCGGTAGTAGGCCATTCCGGGAGTGCCGGTGAAATGCAGGTCTGAAAAGTGCAGCAGGCGGAGTGTATGCGGAGGAGCGTCAGGAGGAGTTGGCGGAGCTGGTTTTCGGGAGACGGCACCCAGGCGGAGGGACTTGTGGTTGAGTTCGAGTTGGGTGTATTGGTTGAGTGGCCAGATGCGTGCGAGAGTTCCGGGGAGCCCGCTGACCGTCTGGAGGGCGTGAGCTTGCGCAGTTGTCTGCTCGCTCGCGTGTGTGTCCTGAAGGGCGACGAGTGTACGGGAATCGGCAGCGAGGAATCTGCGGCGTCCGATGACCTGCCAGCGGATGATCCCGAGGAGCAGCGGGATGCAGCCGCTGGCAGCAGCGAGCAGCAGCAGCTGGATGGCGAGGGGCTGAAGAACCAGTGAGCCTCCGCGGAACAGTCCGTGCGTACCGAAGCCGGCGAGGGTGGCCAGGAGCAGCGGGAATCCGGGGACGGCGATATCGTGGAGTGTGCGGAAACGCCGAAGTCTGGGAGCGGCGATCGGGAATGCGTGCAGCCGGTTGACTGCGATGACCCACCATTCAGCGTGACCGGCGGCAGCGAGGAAAAAGACCAGCCAGCCAGTCACCGAGTCGCTCCGAAATCACGGCTGATGGCGGCGAGCAGCGGAGCAAACTTTGCAAAGGCTTTGGCACGGTGGCTGATGCGGTGCTTGACGACGGCGCTGAGTTGCCCGAAGGAGCGGTGGTATTCGGGAACGAGGAAGTATGGGTCGTAGCCGAAACCACCTTCGCCGGAGGGCTGGTGAAGAATGCGTCCGCGGCAGGTGCCTTCGCAGGCGATGCGAATCTGTCCTGCGGGGTCGGAAAGAGCCACACTGCAGACATAGCCTGCGCCGCGACGGGGTTCTTCGACATCGCGGAGTTCGCGGATCAGTTTCTGATTATTGCGTTCGTCCGTTGCACTTTCGCCGCTGTAGCGGGCGGAGTAGATTCCGGGGGCGCCGTTGAGGGCGTCGACCGTGAGTCCGCTGTCTTCGCCGATGACCCATTGTCTGAGGTGCAGAGCGACTTCGCGGGCTTTTTTTGCGGCGTTTTCCGCGAATGTTGTCCCGTCTTCATCGACTTCGGGGACGTCCTCGAAGTGTGTCACGGGGACGATGGTGAATCCGAGTGGTGCGAGGATTTCGGAGACTTCCTGAGTCTTTTTGCGGTTGCGTGAGGCGAGGACGATGGAGGGCATGACGGATTCCGAAGCTGGCTGTGTGAGGATCACTTCAGTGGTGGTGCATCGCGGAGGATGCTGATTACGGATTCGCGCAGGTGACTGCAGACAGAAACCCCATCACCGCCGTGGATGGTCTCGTTGCCTTTCCAGTCCGTGCAGGAGGCACCGGCCTCGCGGAGGATCGGAATGAGCGCTGCGATGTCCCAGGGGGACATCAGCGGATCGATGGCAATCTCTGCCCGCCCGGTGGCGACGAGCACATGTCCGCAGCAGTCTCCCCAGCCACGGGCAATCCGGACCTGGTCCATGACTTTGACGATCGAGTCGAAGCGATTGGTCTTTCGCCAGTGGGTGGGTTCCGTGAACATCAGCCTTGCATCGCTGAGTGGCGTCTGGGTGGGAGCGTGGGTTTGGCGGGGAGGCTGATCACCGATCTGCCACCAGCAGCCGGAACCGTCGGCTGCATAGACAACTTCGTGGAGGGCTGGCATGCGGCAGACGCCGGCGACCATGCGGTGTTGATATTCGATGCCGATGAGTGTGCCGAAGAGGGGGATGCCGTGGACAAATGCCTTGGTGCCGTCGATGGGATCGATGATCCAGCGATAGCCGCTGCATCCGGCGACACTGGGGAATTCTTCGCCGAGAATGGCATCATCGGGATAGAGTTGCTGGATGCGGCTGCGGATGAGCAGTTCGGCGTTTCGGTCAGCGACAGTCACCGGGGATTCGTCGGATTTGGATTCCACAAGAAGACCATCGCTGCGGAAATCCTGCAGAATCAGCAGTCCGGCATCCTGGGTGAGCTGGAGGGCGGAATGAAGTCGCTGGGAGAGTGAATTCATGGAGGGGTGCTGGTTGGGGAGGATGGGTGAACTGGCGTGTGCACCATGTGACAGGTCGGTTGACCGGAAGGATACTCGACTCGTCTTTCCTGTGACAGTTCAGGCGAACGGGAGCGAATTTTTCACAGTTGGGGAGGAAATTGCGGATTTTAGGGGTTTGGGAGGAGGGAGCCCTGCCCTTTCGGTGGTTGCAGTCCAAATTGCGTGCGGAAATTGGGAGAGAAAGCCGATTCCGTGGTTTTCGCGGATTTGGATTTGAAGATGGGACGTGCGGCTGCAATAATGCGGGCTTTCCTGTTTTCGGGCCTCCGGGTTCGATGGATCCACTGGTCAACATTTCTCCTGTTTTTTGGTGTGCCATGCTGAAGGACCGAACTCGCATTGAACGTCAACTGTCACTCTCACAGCAGCAACTGTCTGCGTGGGAAACACAGCTGGAGCAGCAGGGTGTGACTGGCAAGGCGAAGAACAAAAATGCAACCTGGCGGCATCTGAATGCCGATCATCGGCAACTCAAGCGTCGTCTGAACGCCGTCGCTGCTCTCGAAGCCCGAGAAGCGGGAGTCATTCAAAGAAAAGCCGAAAAAGAAGCGGTCGCCCAGTCCGCCGAGGGCTAAGCTGATTTGAATACAGGCTTCACGGTCGCTCAAGCGGTTCCGTGAGCCCATGGAGAGGTGGCAGAGTGGCCGATTGTGCAGCACTGGAAATGCTGTGTCCGGGAAACCGGACCGAGGGTTCGAATCCCTCCCTCTCCGTTTCAGTTTTATGCGTGTCGATTTGCTGATTTCAACAGGCTGCCAAATTCCCCGGTCTTGTCGTGACTCAGTCGCAGACATCTCCGATCGCCGCCAAGCTTCTCAAAACGGCAACCTGCAGCCATCACGATCGCTAAGCAGGCGGGTACGGCTCGGTGTCGCCGGGATGACTGTCTTTACAGTCAGCTCCGCTGGCAATCGATCGTTTCCCCATCGAATCCGTGTCCTGCCCGCCCTCCGTTCAGGATTCCCGCGGGCTTGCTCGTCCGGTTCAGGTTTGGACTTGATTCGCTGCTGGCGGCATCCACTTTGGTTTACGCTGGCAGATATCGACACCGACAGGTAACACTTGATGGCTGATGTTACCCGGATGCTGGAAGCTCTCGCTGGCGGTAACCCGAACGCCAAAGTCGACCTGCTGCCGTTGGTGTACGACGAACTCCGCAAGCTCGCCGCTGCTCGCATGATTCAAGAGCCTCCCGGTCAGACACTCGACGCTACGGGCCTGGTTCATGAGGCGTACCTTCGGCTCATCGGTCCGGAACGGCCCAACCACTGGGCTGGCCGGGGGCACTTCTTTGCCACTGCTGCCGAGGCCATGCGGCGGATCCTGATCGAAGCGGCCCGCCGGAAGCACGGCCCCCGGCGAGGCGGGGGGTACAAACGCCTCGCAGCTGATCTGGACCGATTGGCGGCCACTCCCGACGACCCGGCCCTGCTGGATCTGGACGAGGCCCTCGAGACTCTTGCTGCCGAATCCCCCATCCGAGCCGAACTGGTCAAACTGCGGTTCTTTGCCGGGTTAACGATGCCCGAGGCCGCTGCCGCCCTGGGGGTCTCACTGGCCACCGCCGAACGCTACTGGACCTATGCTCGGACCCGCCTGCACATGATGCTTTCCGAGTAATGTCGGAATCCTGAAGATTTGGTGAGGGGTTTCTCAACGATTTCTCGCTTTCATGGGTGGACACCTGTAAGCGAGGGCTGGACCATGAACGATGTCACGCAAGTCGAAGCGATTTACCTGGCGGCGATTGAGCGATCCGATCCTGTGGATCAGGCTGCCTATCTGGAGTCGGCCTGCAGCGGCGATGCGGAGCTCCGCCGAAGGGTCGACGCGTTGCTGGCAGCGCATCCCAGAGTGGGCCGGTTTCTGGAACCGCACGCCGATCTGACCCACATCTGCACTCCGGAAGCAGCCTCAGCCCCAGGGACCGGAATCTCGGGCACACTGATTGCCGGTCGATACAAGCTGCTGGAGCGAATCGGCGAAGGGGGCATGGGCGAAGTCTGGGCAGCCGAGCAGACTGTACCCGTGAAACGCAAGGTGGCCATCAAGCTCATTAAAGTGGGGATGGATAGCCCGGCAGTGCTGGCTCGTTTTGAAGCGGAACGGCAGGCGCTCGCCGTGATGGACCACCCGAACATCGCCAGGGTATTCGATGGTGGCTTGCACGAGGGACGCCCATTCTTTGTCATGGAACTGGTCAAGGGCGTGCCCATTACGGTCTTCTGCGATGCCCGTAAGCTGACTCCCAGGGAACGCCTCGAGCTGTTTCTGCCAGTGTGCCTGGCGATTCAGCATGCCCACATGAAGGGCATCATTCACCGCGATATCAAACCCTCGAACGTGCTTGTCGCACTCTACGATGACCGGCCGGTGCCCAAAGTGATCGACTTCGGCGTCGCCAGGGCCGCCGGGCAGACGCTCACGGACAAGACCCTGCACACGGCGTTCGGGGCCGTGATCGGTACGCCGGAATACATGTCGCCCGAGCAGGCCAGCTTCAACAACCTGGACATCGACACACGCTCGGATGTGTATTCACTGGGTGTGCTGCTCTATGAACTGCTGACCGGCACCACGCCAGTGGATCGCAATTCACTCGGCCAGGCTGCATTGCTGGAAGTGTTGCGGATCGTGCGTGAAGTTGAGGCTCCGCGGCCGAGCCAGAAGCTGAGCACGAACGCGACGCTGGCGAGTGTCGCGGCGAACCGTGGCATGGAGCCGTCCGCGTTGCCCAGGCTGATGCAGGGCGAACTTGACTGGATCCTGCTGAAGGCGCTGGAGAAGGATCGTGGCCGACGGTATGAAACCGCCAACGGCCTGGCCTCCGATATCGGCCGATACCTCAACGGCGAAGCCGTGAGCGCCTGCCCGCCGACGCTGGGCTACCGACTGAAGAAAGCCTACCGGCGAAACCGGGTGGCCGTGCTGGTGGTCTGTGGCTTCACGGGGCTGGTCATCACGGCCGCCGTCGCAGGGGCAATTCTCGCGATCCAGGCCCGCCGCGCGGAATCGTTGGCCCGAGCGAGCGAGCAGGACGCCCGGCGACAACGGGAAAAGGCAGAGGAATTATTCGCAACAGCGTCTTCGCTCGAGGAAGGCTACCTGGAAGCAGCGCTGGAGGCCGAGTTGCGAAACAACGGTTCCCGGCTCGATGCGGATCTCCTCGAATACAAGTTCGACACACGTGCGGGACTGCTCCGATTGGCTCGTCCACTCAAGGAGGGGATCGGTCCTGTCAAGTCGAATTTCCCTCTTCCGAATGCGGTGCATTATCTGAGCTTTGGGGATGATTCTGAGTTCGTGAAGCTCCGCGAGTTCCAGGCGGCAGCCGTTATCGCCGCGGGGCAGGAGTTCGTGCCGCTGGTGCCGCCGCTGGAGGCTGCGGATCGTCTGCAGACCAGCCCGGACGGCCGCTGGTTACTGGGGCTGACGGACCCAGGCGGGCTGATGCTGTGGTCGATTCCCAGTCTGAAACGGGCCGGCCTGCTGCGGGAGAAGGACGAACGCATCGTGCGGTTTGGTTTCAGCCCCGACTCCGGGACCATCTGGACGCAGGATGTCGAGAGTGTCCTGCGATTCTGGAACGCCGACGGGACATTCAGAGCGAGGACTCCGCTGCGGCCAGAACGATTCATTTATCCGGCAGGGATGACGATTGAGCAAACCCGCGATGTGGCCCGCCGCGGAAATAACGTTCTTGTGGCCGATGGAATGACGGTCGTCATGTCACAGCCACCGGCTGCAGGGAACCCCGGTAAGTTCGAGGTCGAATGGAACGGCGAGCAACACCCCGCAGGGCCGGCCGACCTGTACAGCAACCGCACTGGGCAGCTCATCCGTCGGCTCGATGGCCCGGACGGGACGTTGTCCGACTTTCACCTGGCCGTGAACGATCGCTGGCTGGTCTACAAGGAGTCGAAGGGGGCCGGCTTCGAACTGGTCATCGTCTCCACGGACGATGGCCGTGAACTCGCGAGGCTTGTCCATCCTGACGGCGCGGGTGACTTTTTTCACAGAATCAGCCCGACCGGCAAGTGGGTCATAGCAATTTACAGGGACGATATCCGAATCTGGAGCTCCGCTGACTGGAAAATCGATGAGGACGTTGGGCAGCGGCTGAAGTCATTCCTGGACGTAAGCTCCGAATACCTCGATTTTGTAACGGACGACGTGCTGGACTTCGTTTCGGACGGTGCCGGTGTCCTGCACCTCGGGCGGTCGGGGCTTCGGACATCATGGAAAGCGATTGGAGCCAACCCCGAGGTTGGCATTCCCCTGGTCAGTGAACTCGGCGGCACGCTCATCCGTTGTGGCAGAGTGCTGACTGAGGCGAACACGTTCCGGAGACTCAACCCCCCGACTGGCCGTCGCTACGCCGCGGAACTGGCCAGGCTCGCACCGGATGAACGGTTCTTTGAAAACCTGGATACCGTCACAGAAAAGGAGTTGCCATATTTCCTGGACGGCAGGCACTTCCCGGGCTTCGGCCACATCGGCGTCAGAACTTATGGCGAAGTTGGGGAAGACGATCCGCGACATAACGACGACACTGAACTTCGCATCCTCCCGGACCCATCAAGGGTCACCATCCCGCCGGAGATGCTTGAACTCTGGGCACAAGTCGTCACCGGTGGTGAACTCGGCAGCGATGGCCGCTTTGAAGCGTGGGACGAACCCACGTGGCAGGCCAGGCAGAAACAGCTCGCCACCATGAAGCCACCTGATGCTGACTTTCCGTTTCCCGGCTGGGCTGCGACCGAGCCGAACCTGTGGTGGCGTATCCGGGCGCACGAGCAGAAGGAAAGCCGCGAACGTGATCGGCTCGTCAACGAGTGGCGACGCCGCAGCGGTCGCATTCTGCCACAGTCGGAGCCAGACCCCTGGCGGACACCAGGGCCAGTCGCGGAACCTGCCCCGATGCAACGGGGTATCGAGTAATCGGCACCCGATCACGGCTCAGCAGGAGCTTCGCCCTCCCGCAGGGCAAAGTCCAGGTGCCGTCCCGTTCTGAGCGTTCGCCAGCCCCCCGGGTAATCTGCGGTCTTGTTCTGCGAATCCGGGGCATTGCGTTGCCCTTGTGGACACGTGTGATCAGTGGCCTGCCTTGAGTTCGGGTTTCCGATGATGCTGAACCCAGGCTGGGGGAAGATTCAGCCACACATGGTCGCGTTGGATATGGGTTTCCCGGCATTGGCGTGCAAGGCGTTCATCGATTTGTGTGATCCGCTGTCGCTCTGATCCGCGGGTGAGCCGTTTGCGGATGGGACGCACGTACATGTACTCGAAATAGCTGAGGATTCCGCCGGGTTTGAGGAGCTGGAAACAGGCGGTCACCAGTTCGTCGACGAGTGCAGCGGGGAAGTTGTTGAGTGGCAATCCGGAGATGATGAAGTCGAATGGAGAGTCGGAGTGAAACTGCTGCAGGGGCAGCTGGTGGATGGTGGTTTGGTGTCGAGCGTTGGCCCAGGTGGCTTCGGACAGGAAGCGTTGACTGAGGAGGCTGACGAAATCGGGGTTGAGTTCGACGAGGTGCAGTTGGTCACTGGGTTGAAGGAGTTGCAGGATGCGATTGGTAACGGGGCCGGTTCCGGGGCCGATTTCGAGGATTTGAACGGGCTGATGTGAGGGGCGTGCAGCGAGAAATCGCGTCATGGCACTGGCGAGGAAGCGACTGCTGGGAGCGATCGCGCCGGTTGTTTCGAACCGTTTTCGGAACTGGGTAAAGAACGTCAGATAGTTTTGCAGTGTGCCGGGCATGTGTGGCTTTACGAGGCGGCGGAGAGGAGTCTGCGTTCGAGTTCATCGAGGAGGTCGGTCAGAGAGCGGCAGGAGAGTGCGACGGGGAGCCCGACGGGAGAGCCGCTTGCGAGTTGTTCGGCAACGCGTTTTTCGGCGGCAACAACGGTGGAATGATCACGTCCGCCGAAGTAGTTGCCGATTTCGCGATAGGCCGACTGGGTGAGTTTGCGGGCGAGAAACATGGCGATGGAGCGAGGGATGGTAACAGCTTTTCTGCGGGATGGGGACCGCAGGTCGGTGACACTGACACCGAAGATTTCGCAGACGAGTTTTTCGACGTCACTGATGCGAACCAGTCGGCGACATTCTTCTTCCATGCCTCCCAGCAGGTTCCGGACAACTGTGGCGGTGATGCGGCGGCCGTTGAGCAGGAACTGACTTTCCAGCTGATTGACTGCTCCCTGCAGTTCGCGGATGTTGCGGGAGCATCTGCGGAGGATGCAGTCGAGGGCATCATCACTGAAGACGGCTTTGGAGGCCGTACAGAGTGACATGAGCAGTTTGCGGCCGGTTTCCGGGTCCGGAGGTTCCATGCGGCAGACGAGGCCGCTGACGAACCGTGTGGTGAGTTCCTCGCGGTGTTTGGAGAGCATTTTGGGATGGCGGTCGGCAGAAATCACGACCTGCCCCCCGTGATCGCTCACCTGGACAATCGTATGCAGAAACTCTTCCTGGGTTGCTCGCTTGTTATCCAGGAATTCGATGTTGTCAATCAGGAGGACATCGACATTTCGGAAGCGTTGTCGGAAGGAAGGGACGGTGCGGGCTGCGAGTGCTGCGGTAAAGCAGTTGGTGAAGGCTTCGCTGGTGAGGTACATCACGTTGCGACCGGGGAAGACGCGACGAGTTTCGGAGCAGATGGCTTCGAGCAGGTGCGTTTTCCCGGTGCCCGTGCTTCCATAGATAAACAGCGGGTTGTACCGCTCACCCGGGCAGGCAGCGACCTGGCGAGCGGCGAGTGCAGCGAGATCATTGCATTCCCCGATGACGAACGAATCAAAGGTGCGGTATTTGCGGCGAGTGTTTCCGGCGAGTTCATCGAGGCTGGCGGCGGGGCCTGGGCTGCTGGTGTGTTTGGGGGGAGTGCGGCGTTGCAGCGACCGCACGGCCTGGGCAACGGGCAGTGACTGTGCGGTTACCCCGGGATCTGCGGAGATGCTGTTGGGAGAGGCCTGATCGGGCCGACCCGGATCGCTGCGTGGGGCGATCTGTTCAATGGAACCGGGCACCAGTACTGGGGTTTCAGCGAGAACATTGAGCAGGTCGGCATCGACTTCGAACTGGCAACCGGCGGATGTGCCCAGAAGTTTTCTGGCAGCCTGCACGAGCGGGGTGCGGAAGCGTTTGAGCATCCAGTTGAGGATGAACGGGTTGGGCACGTGCACCACCAGTTGATCGCCGGAAATGGAAAACCGGCTGCGGCGCTGGAACCAGTGCTGGTAGTTCTGTTCGCCGACGCTGGCTTTGACGGCATTCTCGAGCACTCCGGGGGCCAGCACATGGCTGTGTGGCTGTGTGGAGTTTGCATGGGCGCTGTGGACGCGCAGACTGTTCGGTGGCACTTCGTCATCGTGACCGCGGGGCTGCGTCATGCGCCCAATCTCCCTCTGCCTGCCACAGGCGCGCAGCACCAACGACGACGGACAGAAGCACAACACGATGCAGAAATTCGTGGTGGGCAAGGTTGTCCGGCGAGGACCTGGATCAGCACGCAAACGGGACAGGAATTGTTGTGACAGGTTAGAGCGTGGACGGTGCAGAAATCCTTCCACGACAGCTCACTCAACAACCCCGATATTACTGGCCACGGCAGAACTGTCAAACGACCGCGGGATGATTTCTGAGGGCTTCGCCGGAACGTTTTCCGATCACTGTTTTCGCGAAGGATTTCGCCTTGAAATGCCGCTTTTTTCGGGATTTCTCAAGAGAGTTCCACAGCTGGGTTGACATGCACAAACGTGTCATAAAAGCCGCTCCCACCGGCCCAGTCCGTGGGCTGTTCCGGAGTGAGCTGATTGACATGAGCCGGGCGTCCGAGCGCGTCGGACAGACCACCAAACGGAAGTCTCACCACGCCTTGCCTGACCTTCAGCGAGATACGGCACCAGGCCGCAAGTTCACCCTGCTCATTGAACACACGGACGATCTGTCCATCGTGAAGATTGCGGGCGGCGGCATCATCCGGGTGCACGTCGATCTCCAGCCTGCCTTCGCGACGGGAGTGCAGATCGATGTGACTGTAGCTGGAATTGAGGAAGTGCAGGGTTTTGTTGGAGATCAGCTGCAGCATACCGGGGGGAGGCTGTGCGACGTCACCGGGCCCAGGCAGCGGATCCACTCCGAAGTCCTGCAGACCGGGGGAGTACAGTTCGGCTTTGCCGGAGGGTGTGGGGAAGCCACCGTCGGCGAAGGGACGCCAGTCTTCCGCGTGATTGAGGTGCTGCCAGCCAAGGGTGCTGAGGGCTTCAAAAGTGATGCCATCCAGCATGGGGTGCGAAGAGGACAGTGCGGTGCGGACGAGGGTTTCGTCGGAGTCCTGCAGCCAGGGTTCGGTGCGTCCCAGCGCCCGAGCAAGTCGCCGAAAGAGTTCTGTATTCGCCACGGATTCGCCCTGCGGTGCGATCGCGGGGAGATTCAGCGTGAGATAGTGATGGCCCCATGCCGGAACCAGGTCGAGGTGTTCAAGCTGACTGGTGGCGGGGAGGACGATATCGGCAGAGCGGGCGGTATCGGTGAGAAACAGATCGTGGACGACGGTGAATAAATCCTCGCGGAGCAGTCCGCGTCGCACGAGGGGCTGATTTGGCAGCGTGGCGGCCGGGTTTGCATTCCAGACCAGCAGGGCGCGAATGGGGGGGCTGAGGTGTTCGCTGCAGAGGTCGCGTCCGAGGTCCCGCATGTTGAGTGTGCGGACGCCGGTTCTGTGGGTTTCCGGCATGAGCAGTCGATCGATATTCAGCAGTGAATACTGGAAGGCCCCGGTGGATCGCGACAGACCACCGCCCAGCTTTTTCCACGCTCCGGTCAGCACAGGCAGGCAGGCGATGGTGCGAAACATCATGGCGCCGTTGCTGTGATGTTCAAGTCCGATCAGGGGGCGGAGCAGGGAGGGCTGAATCGTGGCATATTCCCGTGCGAACTGTTCAATCTCGGCGGTGGTGAGTTGAGTGATTTCGGCAGCGCGGCCGGGGGGCCAGTGCTGCACACGTTCGGCCAGCTCGCTGTAGCCGGTTGCATGCCGGGACACATAGTCGTGATCCACATGACCGTCACGAATGAGCACATGCATTACGGCGAGGGCCAGAATAGTGTCCGTTCCGGGGCGAATCTGCAGGTGCCAGTCGGACGCTTCGGCCGTACGCGTGCGGATGGGATCGATGCTGATGATCCGGGCACCGCGTCGGCGGGCCTCCGTGATCACGGGCCAGAGATGCAGATTGGTGACGATGGTATTGGTGCCCCAGAGGACGATCAGTCGACTGTGAATGAGATCTTCCGGGTTGATGCCAACGCCATTGCCCTGGGTTGCGCAAAGACCCGCGTGGGCCACGGCACCACAGATGTTGCGATCCAGGCGACTGGCACCCAGCAGGCCCAGCAGTCGCTGATCGAGTGACGCATGGTGAATGAGTCCCTGGTTGCCGGCGGAACTGAACGGGAGGATTGCTTCCGGTCCTGATTCATCGATGATCCGGCCCCAGCGGGCTGCGATTTCATCCAGTGCTGCAGTCCACGAAATCCGTTCAAAGGTGCCCTGCCCTTTCGGCCCTGTGCGATGCAGAGGATGAAGAATCCGATCCGGATGATACACGCGTTCAAGGTAGTGATTGACTTTGGCGCAGAGCGTGCCGCGGGTAAAGGGGTGGTCAGGGTCGCCGCGAAGCGACAGTGCTTTGCCGTCAGCAACCTCGACGAACCAGGCACAGGTATCCGGACAGTCATGTCCACAGGCACCACGAATGATAGAGAGCGGAGAAGACACAGAGGGGGCTCCGAGAGGACGTCAGCTCAGCTGCCAGATAACGGTGCACAGGCCTGCAGCCAGGCACCAGCCGGCGAACCAGTGGAGGCGGTTTGCCTGCAGCTGCCGGATGAGCCAGCGAAGGCTGAGCGTCCCCACAAGAAAGCTGACACCAGCGCCGACGAACAGAGGCAGCCATTCCGGATGGGTGGTGTCACCGCGAGTGAAGAGTTTGAGTGTTTCGAGGAGCGTGGCACCGCCGATGGCGGGGATGGCCAGAAAGAAGGAGAATCTCGCCGCTTCTCTGCTTTTGAGGCCACACATCAGACCTGCTCCGACCGTACTGCCAGCGCGGGATATTCCCGGCAGCACCGCGACGGCCTGGAAGAGGCCAATAAGCAGAGCGGAACGCATCGGCAGAGCATCGAGGGGAACACTGCCGGACTGCAGACGTCTGGCGGTCAGCAGAATTCCCGCTGTCACCAGCAGGCAGCAGCCGGCCGCCATAGGATTGTTGAACAGAGCTTCAAGAGCATCCTTGAATCCGAGACCGACAACGGCGACCGGGATGGAGGCGATGATCAGCTGAATCAGCAGGCGCGGCTGGCGGACTGCATCCAGAAGTTCGCGGCGGTAGACCACGGTGATGGACAGCAGCGTACCAAAATGCAGGGCGACGTTCATGGTCATCCCCTCGAGCCATTCCGGGAGTGGCGCGGAGGAGAACTGAAACAGCAGTGCCTGAGCGATGACAAGATGGCCGGACGAGCTGATGGGCAGGAATTCAGCGATGCCCTGCACGATACCCAGCAAAATGGCGAAAAGAAGATTCATGGTGTGGATCTGGCTGAAGCAAAAAAGCGGGCCAGCAGCAGATCGCTCCAGAGTCCGGCAGCGTTGCGCTGACCGAGCGGGCTGAAGTGACGACGTGAACCGGGACCGCCCCGGTTTGGCCCGGTGAGCACATCCGTATCGGGGCCGCTGCCGAACCCCGGCAGGCGACTGACAGTGGCAATTGCCTCGCGAATGCGACCTTCGCCGTCAGGGTTCTGATAAACGGTGGGGTGATGGGTCGACTGAGCGCACAGCCACGGGGGCTCAAATTTCCACGCCTGGACGGCAGCCGCACGAATCGCCTGCAGACGACTCACGTAATCGTCCGCCGATGTGCCCTCAATCACGTCCGATTCGCCCTGCTGCCACAGAACCGCTCGAAAGACACCCATGCTCTGCCCTGCCCTGTGCAGCCGTGCCGACAACGGGCCATCCGGCGACCACTGCCGCACAGACGTCCCACCCACCGCCACGTTGACAAAACCGATGGGCACATCCAGAGCCGCGGCCAGTCGGTCGCCGACAGGCGGCCAGATGGATCCCCCGTCACTCCGATCCGGTGCTGGCTGGGGGTCATCTGCCGGCTGCCATTGCCCGGTTTCCCAGTGATACGCAGAAACGCGGCGACGACTGTCCATCACCTTCAGACGTTCGTCGCTGGTGTTGGTGGCGTAAGACTGGCCGGCGATCAGGAATACTTCGCCGACGCCGATGGGTTCCACGGAGAGCACTTTGGCGGGGCCGTCGTTTGCGGTTCGCATGCGGACTTCGAGCCGGTACCAGCCACCAGCGGGGAGTGTGAGTTGGCCTGAAGCTGTGGCTGAGGCGGGGTTTGAATTCGGGGAGGGGACCACTTGAAGGGGGATGACCTGCCATTCGCGAGAGGCGTGAACGGGTGCAGCCTGCTGAGCTGAATTCCCCGGGACATCCGGCGTGTTCGCGGAGAGCGGCACCTTCGCCGGAAGCAGGCGATACTCTGTCAGCGTGTCGCGTTGCGACCAATCGTGGCCAGTGAGTTTAAGCTGCACGAGAGCTTTGCCGGAGGGTGTGACGGCAGTGACGTCCGTCGCAGAGCTTTCGTGGGTTCGCTGCAGCACCTGCCACGGTCCGGGGGAAAGGATCGCGGGATCCGTCAAAATGAGAGCAAGAATCAGCATGCGGAAGAACTCCGGATCCTGTCTGAGCGATGAAGCGGCTGCATGTGTCTGGCATGCCGGCAGCGGCATGTTAGACTGCGGCGGTGATGCTTGCGAGTGCGATTTGGAGAGTTGGCGAGGGAGGAGTTTTGCAGCAATGGCGGCTGGAGGATGTGGACAGATTCTGGTGGAATTGTGTGTGGGGGGCATTCAAGACGCGGAGCTGGCTGCGCGGCAGAAGGTGCCCCGAATCGAGCTCAACAGCGGTATGGCTCTGGGCGGTCTGACACCCTCGGCAGGTCTGGTGCGTGAAGCGATGGCAGTGTATCCGGGCCGAATCATCGGGATGGTGCGACCGCGAGAGGGAGGATTCATGTACAGCGAGCGGGAACTGCGGCAGATGTTTCGGGATGCCGAATGGATGCTGGGCGAGGGCTTAGCGGGGCTGGCGGTGGGATTTCTGGATCCTTCCGGCCATGTGGATCAACGGCTGTGCCATCAGTTTCGAGCACTCTGCGGACGTGCCGAATTTGTTTTTCACAAGGCGTTTGACTGCACCGTGGATCTGCGAGTGTCACTGGAAACGCTGGCGGACTGTGGAGTGGATCGGGTGTTGACCAGTGGCGGAGCGGCGACGGCGATGGCGGGGGCATTGACATTGCGCGGGTTGTGTGAGCAGTCGCGGGGGCGTGTGCAGGTGCTGGCGGGTGGTGGTATCCGAGGTTCGAACGTGGTGCAGGTGCTCCGGCAAAGTGGTTGCACGGAATTGCATGCGGGTGTTCGTGAAATCATGGACGCGGACGCTGTTCCCGGGCTGCTGCATTTTGGATTGCCCGGTCATGGACCGCGAAGTTATGGTCAGGCATCGTCTGGCGCGCTCCGGGAATTGCTGGAGGGAGTGCTGCGGCTGGAGACCGATTCCGCAGGACTGGAAGGAACGTGAGACCCATATGTCAGACATCGAGTTACCGGCATCCTGGCGGGAATTGCAGCGTGCGGCGCGGGACGTGCGTCTGCGGGCGTGGGCACCGTATTCGCGCTTTGCGGTGGGGGCGGCATTGCTGACGGTATCCGGCGAGGTGATCACCGGCTGCAACGTCGAAAATGCCTCGTGGGGGCTCACGATTTGTGCGGAGCGGTCAGCCGTTTGTCATGCTGTGGCCATCGGCCATCGTGAATTTCAGGCGATTTGTATTTCGCTGACAGGGCTGGCCGTGCCTTGCGGAGCGTGTCGACAGTTTTTGATGGAATTCGGCAGCGAACTGCTGGTGTTGCTGGACGATGCCGCATCAGCGGAAGGGACGCAGCCGGAGGTGGTGCGACTGTCGGAATTACTCCCGCGAGCTTTCCGGCTGAATTCCGTGTCCACTGCGGAGCCGAGGCCGGGATCGGGGCCGGGGTGAGCATTGAAGGATCACCTGGGAAATCGTTTGCGGCGGGGTTTGGGGCGATTCGTGGCTGACTGTTCGGATTCGAGTCGATCGAGTTCAAGGAGCCTGCGGTCGGCATTGAAGACGGGGAGCGGCAGGGCTTCGGCAAGGCGGACGGCTTCGGCGGGCTCGAGATCCGGGCGTGGGGTGCCTTCGCCGCGGAAGATCGGGAGTCCTCGCTGGCGTGCGATGATTTCTCGCCGCGTGATTCCTCTGGGAGCATGGGGCCACGGCGTGCGGATTTCGGTCCAGTGGAAGAAAACCGGGAGGATGCTGAGCATGTACTTCCAGTAGATGGGGTGATCGGTTTGCAGAACGAGTTTTCCGGAGGATTGGAGCGCGCGGTGGGCCAGCAGCAGAAACTCGGGAGTGATCAGTCTGAGACCAGTCTGATCGCGTCGATACCACGGCTGGGGATGGTAGCAGTGAATTTCGCTGACGGAGTGTTCGGGAGTGTGGAGCGCCAGAAGTTCGCGCCCGCCGATGACGGCCCAGCGGGTGTGCAGCAGTCCGCGCTGATTGGCGCGGCGGGTGGCATAGCGGATGACAACGGGCAGCACATCGATACCCAGCCCATTGTACTCCGGGTGCTGAATGGCAAGACTGAGCAGTGAGCGACCGTTTCCGCAGCCGATATCGAGCACGACAGGGGCCTCGCGGCCGAAGAGTGCAGTCCAGTCCAGCGGTCCCTCCGGAACGCGTTTCAGTGCTGTTCGAGCCCACTGTTCCGGGGGTAAAATGACACCGGGAATCGGCACATTGAATTCAAACTCGACATCTCCGGGTCCGGGAAGCGGCATGGGGCATGAATTCCGAGTCACAGGGTTACTTTTTCGCCTGAAACTCATAAAGCGAGAAGGCGAAGTGGATCAGCAGCACGACGAGTGTGGACCAGAGGATGGAGCGGGTAATGGAGCGTGAAATGTCGGTGGAAGAGAGCTTGGGAGTGATGGCCTGCTGCCACGAAATGGTGCCGATGGCGGCACCGCAGGCAAGCAGCTTGACGGCCAGCCATGGTGTCCCGTTGTACAGCAGCCCGACCTGAGGACGCAATTCACGATGGAAGTGAGCATCCCAGAAGGGCAATCCGAGTTCAGGGTGGGTCAGCAGAAAGGCGAAGGCCGCGCTGAAAGCGGCGACGAAGTAACCGAGCAGGCACAGCACCGGTGTGCCGATCAAAAACGCCCACATCAGCGGAGTGCGGAGCAGACGTTGTGGATTGGCGTTCAGAGTCTGCAGGGCATCAAGCTGAGATGTATACACACGGCTGCCGATATCCGCCGTGGCCGCGGCGCCGGAACGGGCCGCGACCAGCAGAGTGGAGAGAATCGGAACGAGGAAACGAAAGAGTGAGAAGCCTGTCGCGTGGACCAGGTTTTCTGTGATCAGCGGTTCAGAGAACTGACGGAAGGGGAGATAGCGGAAGACAAAGTCCTGAGCGACATACCCGAGAATACAGCAGGCGGTGGCGACATACAGGCAGGCCGAAGGGCCTGCAACCAGCAGCAGGTAGAAACGGGCGTAGCGAAGGCCCCAGGCGAAGTTGTTCCAGAGCGGCAGCAGGAACCAGGGAAGCAGTAAAAGATTTTCGACAAATTGTCCGGAGCTGCGCAGGCTGGTGGTCAGGAGTTGGGCAGCGGATCGCAGTCGAGTGCCGGGATGGTGCGGGATGGACAGCAGTTGTGCTTCCGGCGGAGTACCGATGCGTGTGCTGAGTGACTCCCAGTCGCTGCGGGGCAGGTCATGCAGCTGCAGCGACTGATGATCGAAGAGGATGATCCGGTCAGCGATGGCAGCAAGTGTGTGGTAGTCGTGAGTGACAATGATGGAGGTGCGGCGGTAGCGATCGTGCGTGTAGCGAATGAGTGCAGCGACCTGGGAAGCGGAGTGGACATCGAGTCCTGAAGTGGGTTCGTCGTAGAGAATCAGGGGACTGTTCGGAGCAATCGCGCGAGCGATTGCGAGGCGCTGCTGCTGGCCACCGCTGAGAACACTCACAGGGCGGTCTGCGGGTACGCGAAGTTCGTTCAGGAGTGCGAGAGCGGCGGTGTGACGAGCTGTCGCGGCAGGCAACCGGTCGGGACTGTGGTCGATGGCGATCCGCACATTCTCGGCGGGGCTGAGTTCATCGAGGAGGGCAAAGTTCTGGAACACAACGGCCGGATTTTGCCGCGGGGCTGGGATTGCCGGGGCGGCAGCAGAGGCATCGATGAAATGCAGATTGCCGGACCAGTGGATGGTCGAGTGGTCGGCGGGGATCAGGCCTGCGAGGATGCGCAGGAAGAGGGATTTGCCAATGCCGCTGCAGCCGAGAATGAGTGTGAGTTCACCGGGGTGAAAGGTGGCTGTGGCATTTCGCAGCAGCGGGCGATCGCCCACGGAGAGCTGGAACTCGGTGATTTGCAGTTCGATGCCATGGGGAGGCTGTTCCGTCGCGGCAGGCGGGATCACTGCGAGGCTTCCTGGAGGGGCGTTACCGACGTGGGTGCGGGTGCAATGTCACCGGCGATTGGTGTACTTCGCGGCTGCAGACAGAATGTTGGCGAAAATCAGGCGATTATCGGGAACCTGCCGGGGGATCTGCTGTGGTCTTTTGACCCGGGGCTGGGGCAGCAGCAGATGTGGCGGCCTCCGCGGCTGTGGGGACAGGGGCAAAGAGTTTGTCGTATTCCTTTTTCAATTTGGGAGCCTCAGCAATGGTGGCGATTACGCCGATGGTCAGAAAGAAACAGGCGCCAAGCACCAGGGCAATTCGCTGCCACATTCGGGGGCGCAGTTCTCGCGGGAGCAATGTGATGTTGATCACGAGTGTGTGCAGGCAGCTGAAGCCGAGGGCATAGTTATACATCATGCCTGTGGCGGTTGTGAGCAGTACGTCGCCGCGAACGAGCAGCAGCATGGCGAGGCCGACGAGCATGTAGGCACACAGGACGCCGAAGTAGAGCTTGCCGATATGTCTGGGATCCCATTTGCGGATAAAGGGAATCGCGGTCCAGAAGACATCGACCCAGCGTCTGAGAACACCGTCTGCGGTTGTCACCATGCTGCTGGCAAGAATCAGAAAGCCGCAAAACAGTGTCAGGTACCAGAAGGTCTGTCCCCAGTTGGCGCCGACGACATCGCGGACACTGCCTGCGGTCATGCTGGCCACGAGCCATTTGTCGCTGAGATTGGTACCGCGGGGCAGAAACTGCACGGAGAGCATGCTGGGGAGTGCGAGACCGATGAAGCAGGCCGGGAGCCAGACAAGATACTGTTCGCGACTCACGTGGGCCATCCAGCCGCGCCAGCTGGCTCGAGCTTCCGGTGAGGGAATAAAGACTTTTCCGGAGTGAGACAGTTCGATGGCATGTCCGCCGACCATACTGGGAATCGCGCCCACGTGCCGACCCATGCCCCAGCCCTGATCACGTGTGAACGAGCTGATGGGAGTGTTTGTGAGCCCACCATTGCCGGAGATGGCCACCATGGAGGCCAGAAACCCAACGAGGGACATATCGAATGCCAGACTGCGTCCGCTGAACCAGGCAGAGAAGGCATTATCGATATTCTGATGCGGTGCTTCATCAGCGTCCCGCGTGCCGTTGCTGTTGGTGTCTTCAGCGGGAACGACGGGAACGTTGCCGAACTTGAAGAACCCGGTGCCGATCTCTTTCCAGGTATCCGCTGTCGAATACATGACGGCGAGATAAATGAGAAAGGTGAGCACAAAGACGAGTTTGAAGTACATGATGGCGCGAATGGAGTTGTAAACTTTTCCGCCGATACAGAGGGGAATGAAAACGGAGACGAAGATCAGGCAGCCAAGGGTTTTCAGAAGCGTGCCATCGGTGACAGGATCAGGAATCTTTCCGCGAATCAGGGCGCCCAGAGGAATCGCGGCGTTGGAGGCGAGATACGGCAGGATCGATCCAAAGTCAAGGACCAGGTAGATGACAACCCAGAACAGCGGGTGCGGAGAAATCCGGAATTTTCCGGTGAAGATCGGTTCGCCGCTGTAAAGTGTGTAGCGACTGATTTCCACGTTGTAAATCACTTGAAACACCACGCTGAGTGTAGCAAGCCAGAGCAGAGCGCCGCCATAGCGAGCCGTCACGGCAGGTCCGGTGAGCCATTCTCCGCCGCCGATCGCGGCACCGCCCATGACCAGCCCCGGGCCGACCATCAGCAGCAGCTTGTTCCAGGCGAAGATCGGGGGCCGGGGAAGTTCGGCGACAGTCCACGGCGGCATGTGCCGCGTGCCAGGCTGAGGCGACAGAACCAGTTCACCATCGCTGTTACAGACCGCGGAAGCCGTGTGGTCTGCGCGACCGGAGCCTGGTTTCGTCGCGGATGGGTTCGGCGCGGTCATTGTCTGCGTTCCTGGAAGGTGGGAAGTTGGGATGTTCTTTTCTACGGTCAGGGGGAACGCTATTGTGCAGGCTGCGGCACAGGATGCAAGCGCCAGCCAGGGAACCGAAGGCTGTGCCGTTGCGAAAATGCCAGACAGCGTTAAACTTCACCGCACGGTGGCTCACCAACAGGGAAACTCAACGGATTCCGCAAACCGGCGTTGAATTTGCAGACTGTTTCGCCCGGAATTCACGTGCAATCCGCTCGTGTCAGCCAGCCGCAATCCAGCCGCCTCCAGGACATGCATTCGGTGATTCAAAAATCGGCCCGACACGCACGATTTCTTCGCCGCATCTCAGCACTCTTAGTGCTGACGTTGTGCGGACTTTTCGTGTTGCCGCTTCCGATGGCCGAATTCGCCTCACAGTCGTCACCGCAAGGTGTTCCAGGGAAAGACACATCTCTCCCTTTCCCCTGCATGCAAAAATCCTGCGGTTGTCGCAACGCGGAAGACTGCTGGCGTGGTTGCTGCTGCTTCACAAACACCCAAAAACTGGCCTGGGCGAAAAAGA